>CAYOJM010000074.1:0-17045 GCA_964404295.1 uncultured Sedimenticola sp.
CATTGTCCAATATTCCCCACTGCTGCCTCCCGTAGGAGTCTGGGCCGTGTCTCAGTCCCAGTGTGGCTGATCGTCCTCTCAGACCAGCTACGGATCGTCGCCTTGGTAGGCCATTACCCCACCAACTAGCTAATCCGACGCAGGCCCATCTGATAGCGAGAGCTTCCAATGGAGAGGCCCCCTTTCCCCCGTAGGGCGTATGCGGTATTAATCCGGATTTCTCCGGGCTATCCCCCACTACCAGGTAGGTTCCTACGCGTTACTCACCCGTCCGCCACTCTACTCACCCCCGAAGGGGCTTTCGCGTTCGACTTGCATGTGTTAGGCATGCCGCCAGCGTTCAATCTGAGCCAGGATCAAACTCTTCAGTTCAAAGTTTGCTTCCCCTTTGAGGAGGGGAAAAATCCTTGCTCGACTCGGCGTCACATCATGTTTAGGAATCGATGTGATGCTTCGTCGAAATCTTTGGCCGTCTCGGCCATCGACGGAGCACCCACACAAATTACCTGAATCGTATTGTTAAAGAGCTTGCCGGCCTCTGCCAGCGCGGGCCGCGAATTTTAGCGGCCCCCTTTCCCGGCGTCAAGCCCTTGTTCGAGCCTCTTCCGGGTGCAGCCTCTTTTGGCTGCGGGGTGGCGAATTATACGACGATCTCCATGCTCGTCAACCCCGTATTTGCATCCTGGCGGGGTTCGCCGTTCCGGCCGACTCGACCCGCAATTCGAGCCGCGTCAACCGGGAGGGCGAATTATAGGGGCATTTCGGAGAGAATCAACACCCAGGCGAAAAAAATTTTCACGGGCCGATTCGGACTCGGGCGAAACGCCTTTTGCCCACCTGAAGCACACCCACCGTGCCGATCGGCAAGCGCAGATTTCGATCCTCAATGCGCTCGCCGTCCAGGCGTACAGCGCCTTGGCGAATCATGCGTATCCCCTCCGAAGTACTGGCCACCAAGCCAGCTTCCTTGAGTGCATTGGCAATGGGCAGTCCCTCTTGGGCGGCATGAAGTGTGATTTCGGGCATCTCTTCGGGCAGCGCGCCTTTGCGAAAGCGGGCGATGAAGTTTTCCCGTGCACGCTTCGCCGCTGTGGCGTCATGGAATCGAGCCACCAGCTCTTCGGCGAGAAGAAACTTGACGTCCCGAGGGTTGGCCCCCTGGTCCACCTGCCGCCGAAAATGGTCGATCTCCGACAAGGGGCGAAAGCTCAACAGCTCGAACCAGCGCCACATGAGCTCATCGGAGATGGACATCACTTTACCGAACATTTCGTCGGGTGGCTCATTGATGCCGATGTAGTTGCCCAAAGACTTGGACATCTTTTGAACGCCGTCCAGACCTTCGAGGATGGGCATGGTGATCACCACCTGGGGTTCCTGCCCGTAAGCCGCCTGCAGTTGGCGCCCCACCAGGAGATTGAACTTCTGATCGGTGCCGCCCAGTTCCACGTCCGCCTTCATCGCCACCGAGTCGTAGCCTTGGATGAGCGGATAAAGAAACTCGTGTATGGCGATGGGCTGGCCACTTTTGTAGCGCTTGCTGAAGTCGTCGCGTTCGAGCATGCGCGCCACCGTGTGCTTGGCCGCCAGCTGGATGAGATCGGCGGCGCTCATCTGCCCCATCCAGCTCGAGTTGAACAGTATCAGAGTTTTTTCCGGGTCGAGGATTTTGTAGATCTGCTCTTCGTAGGTGCGGGCGTTCTCCAACACCTCTTCCCGACTCAGCGGAGGGCGGGTGGCGCTCTTGCCGGTGGGGTCGCCGATCATGCCGGTGAAATCGCCGATGAGGAACATCACTTCATGGCCCAACTCCTGAAACTGGCGCAGCTTGTTGATGAGCACCGTGTGCCCCAGATGGAGATCGGGGGCGGTCGGATCGAACCCGGCCTTGACACGTAGCGGCCGGCCTTTTTTGAGCTTGTCCACCAGTTCCGATTCGACCAGGATCTCCTCGGTGCCGCGACGGATCAGTTCGAGGGACGTTTCGATGGAGGCCATGCAATCTCCGGTGATCGATGAAAGGGGCGTGAAAATGTAGCAAAGAACGGGCTTTCCTGGGAAACAAGGGCCCCGCTTTCGTGTCATAATCGAGAATTGAATCCAGCCCGTTCCACCGGCATGCAGGACTACATATTCCATTCCCGCAGGCAGGCGCGCCGCCGGCGCCGGAAAATGCTCGTGCGCCTGGTACTTCTGCTGGCGCTCCTCGCTGCCGGAGTGGTGGCGGTGACCCATCTCACCGAGCGATTCACCGGCGTTGGCCAGGGACCCGAAGAGGATCGGGACCTCTTGCCCCTGCCCCCCATCGAAGAGACACGCCCCGTCTCCCGACACGAGCCGCCGAGCGAGCGCCCTGAAACGAAGGAGCGGAACTCCACCATCGTCGAAGCGACGTCGCCTTCCACGGATGCCGAATCGGCACCCGCGACGAATCCGGCCGAGATGGCATCGGAAGGCACATCCCCCCCTCCCGTCGAAGCGCCTTCCGTGGCCGAAACTCCAAACCCGGACACGATCGCAACACCCCAGACCGAAGCCGAGCCGCAAACGGTCGAGCTCACGTGGAAACATCACCGCATCCGCTCGGGCGACAGCTTGGCCAAGGTGTTCCGCCGTCTGGAACTGCCGCCGGCGTTGCTGCACCGCATCGTCAACAGCAGCGAGACGGCCCGCGGGCTGTCGCGGGTGAAACCGGGCCAGGAGCTGCGTTTCGGTTTCGATGAAGACGGGGAGCTTCAGGCGCTGGTGCTCCAGCAGAGCAGGGTGCGCAGCCTGGAAATTCGGCGCACCGAGTCCGGATTCGAGGCAAAACAGGTGGAGCTGCCGCTGGAACGACGGGTGACCGCGGTCCAAGGTACCATTTTGGAGTCTCTGTTCGTGGATGGACGCAAAGTGGGATTGACCGACGCCCAGGTCATGGAGCTGGCGCGAATCTTCGGCTGGGACATCGACTTCGCTCTGGAGCTGCGCGAAGGGGACCGGTTCAGCGTCATCTTCGAAGAGCAGTATCTGGACGGGGAGAAACTGGGCAACGGCCCCATCCTGGCCGCCGAGTTCGTCAACAAAGGCACCGTCTATCGCGCAGTGCGGTACACCACCAGCGAGGGAGAAACCGACTATTACGATCCTGAAGGCAACGCCAAACGCCGGGCCTTCATTCGCACGCCGGTGAAGTTCGGTCGCATCAGTTCGGGCTTCACCCGGAAGCGGTGGCATCCGGTGCTCAAACGCTGGCGCTCTCACAAGGGAGTGGACTACGCCGCACCGACCGGCACGCCGGTCAAGGCCACGGGGAACGGCACGGTGACCTTCATCGGACGGAAGGGCGGGTACGGCAAAGTGATCTTCCTGCGCCACGGCGGCCGCTATACCACCGTTTACGGACATCTGAGCCGTTTCGCCAAGGGTCTGAAAACGGGCAGCAAGGTGAAACAGGGCCAGGTCATCGGTTATGTGGGCAGCACCGGCCTGGCGACCGGCCCCCACCTCCATTACGAATTCCGGGTCAACGGGGTCCACCGCAACCCCCTGACGGTGAAGTTGCCCAAGAGCGTCCGGCTTCCGAAAAGCGAGATGGACCGATTCCGCCGCACCATTCAACCCATGGTGGCCCAGCTCGACGCGTTGCGCGCGCGCTCCATGGTGGCCTCGGCCGCCGATCGTTGAGGGCATGGCAGAAGACGGCCTCTACCTGGGCCTGATCTCAGGTACCAGCATGGACGGCATCGACGCCGCGCTGGTCGCGTTGGAAAAAGGGCGCCCCCGGCTGCTTCACGCCCACGCCCACCCCTGGCCAGAATCCCTGCGTCGGCGCTTGCGTGAGGCCGCTGCGGGGTCGCCGCTCACCGCCGAAGCCTTCGGCGACCTGGACCACCGTGTGGGCGCCGCATTCGCCGAGGCGGCCATGACCCTGCTGCGCGAAAGCGGCATCTCCCCGAGCCGGATCAAGGCCCTGGGCAGCCACGGCCAGACGCTCTGGCACCGCCCCACGGGAGCGGCGCCGTTCAGCCTGCAGGTCGGGGATCCCAATCTCATCGCCCAACGCACCGGCATCACCACCGTGGCCGACTTTCGGCGCCGCGACATGGCGGCGGGCGGAGAGGGCGCCCCCCTGGTGCCTCTGCTGCACGGCGCGCTGTTCGCCCGCTCCGACCGCAGCCGAGTGGTGCTCAATCTTGGCGGCATCGCCAATATCACGGTCCTGCCCGCAGGGAAGGGGGTCACCGCCGCTTTCGACAGCGGCCCCGCCAACTGCCTGATGGACGGCTGGATTCGCCACCATCTCAAGCGTCCTTTCGATGCCCAGGGGGCTTGGGGGGCCGGCGGGACGGTGGATCCTGTCCTGCTCACCCGCCTGCTCGACGACCCCTACTTCCGGCGCCGACCGCCCAAAAGCACCGGCACCGATTATTTTTCCCTGACCTGGCTGGAGAAGCACCTGGACACGGCATCCCTATCCGCCCAAGGGGTGCAGGCCACGCTGGCCGCCCTCACTGCGCGCTCGGTGGCCGACGCCGTTCGCCGCTGGGCACCGGGCACCCGGGAGGTGCTGGTGTGCGGCGGAGGACGGCACAACCGCCATCTGATCGGCCTGCTGAAGCGCCATCTGCCGGAAGCACGGATCGAAGGAACGGAATCGGAAGGGGTGGATCCGGACTGGTTGGAGGCCATGGCCTTCGCCTGGCTGGCGGCGGCCACCCTCTCCGGCGAGCCGGGCAACCTGCCGGCGGCCACAGGCGCCCATCGGCCCGTGGTGCTGGGTGGAATCTATCCGGCCTGAGGCAAAGTGACGAACGTCAGACGGCGAAAGAGGAGCCACAACCACAGGTGGTGGTGGCATTGGGATTACGAATGACGAACTGGGCGCCTTGCAACCCTTCGGTGTAGTCGATCTCCGCGCCCATGAGGTATTGCAGACTCATGGGATCCACCAGCAAGGTCACACCGTCGGTGACGACGACCTCATCCCCTTCCTGGATCTCCTCATCGAAAGTGAACCCGTATTGAAACCCGGAGCATCCCCCGCCCTGAACGTAGACCCGAAGTTTGAGATCGGGATTGCCTTCCTCCTCGATGAGGGCGGCCACCTTTTTCGCCGCCGCCGAAGTGAACACCAAGGCATCGCTCTGGGCTTGTGTCGTTTCGCTCATGTTCTCTACTCCCGGCCTGTGGCCTGTTTTTTTTCCGTTGTGACGCGGTTTCGGTATCTTTAGTTTTTCCGAGTGACACCGTCAAGCATTCACCGCCGCGCGCCCAGGGCGCGGAGCAGCTCCACCATCTCCTGGTGACCACGGCGACGCGCCCAGGCCATGGCCGTCCACCCGCGGGTCCGTTCCCGGTGCTCGAGATCGGCACCCGCCTCCGCAAGCAGGCGCACCACCTCAAGGTGGCCGTTTGACGCGGCCAGCATGAGCGCGGTATACCCGCCTTTGTCCTCGGCGTCCACTTCGGCGCCTTCGGACAGGAGGCGGCGGACCACTTCCACATGACCGTTCAGGGCTGCTTTCATGAGGGGCGTCCACCGGCAGGCATCCCTCAGATCCACCGCTTCCGCTTCGGTCAGCAGCCGCTCGAGCCGTTCGAGGTCTCCCACTTCGGCCACCCGCACCAGCTCGGGGGCCGGGTCGGACCACACGGGCGCCGGATCCTGACGGGTAAGGAACCACACGGGGGGCGCGAGAAAGAGCAGCACGAACACGATAGGGCGCATGGCCACGACGATGGCGTCCGCCACCAAAAAAAGCAATGCGATCGATCAGTCGGTGTCCTCGGGATCGTCCGTGCCGGGGGCGGCCTCCGGCATCCGTTCGGAAGCCGCCACGGCCGCTTCGTCCAGATGGACCAGGCGGCCGTTGACCTCCGCACCCATGGCCATCTCCAGCAGCCGGTAGCGCACGGTACCGGTGACCCGGGCATCCGGCGCCAACTCCACCCGATTGGCGGCGCTCACGTCTCCGACGATGGTGCCGTCGAGGACCAGATTGTCCACCATCACGTCCCCTTCGATCCGCCCGCTGCGACTCACCACGAGGGTGGCGGTGGTATCGGGCTTGCCAGTGACATTGCCACGGATGGTGCCGTCCAGGTGCATGCCTCCGGCAAAGCTGACATTGCCCTCGAGGAGGGTGTCGGGTCCCACCACCGTGGCGATGGGCGGCAGCTTGGACTTGCGTATCCTCGCCATAACGATCGCCTCACGCGTCACCGTCGGCCGACGGCCAGGGCAGCGTCGCCTCCAGTTTCTTCAGCTCTTTGTTGCGGGGCAGAAATTCGATACGGAGCTCACGGGGTTCGAAACCTTCGGGCAGCACCATCTCCCCTTCCACGTCCTGATAGTGGCGGAACTCCAGTTTCGCCGCCTTCTCTCCATCGGGAGCGAACTGGGCACGATCCAACGTCTTTTTCTTTTTGCCTTGCCGGCCCGTCACCTTCATCACCAACTTGCCGCGGGTGAGTTCCACATCGTCACGCACCTGGACCAAGGTGAAACGGTAGCGGTAACGGCCAGGCTCTCCCAGCGGCTCGATCCGCAGACCGCGCAGATAGAGGGAACCGGACCCGCTGGAGATGAGCTCCTTGAGCATCTTCACCTCGGCGCGAAGCTCGGTAATGCGGTCCTGATAGGCCATCATCTCCTGCTGCAGCCGCCGGGTGGCCTCGCGCTCGATCTCGGCCTGGCGCCGGTAACGGGCGGACTCGGCGCGCGCCTCGTTCAGTGCCTTCTCCAAAGTTCCCTTTTCACGGGCCAACTGCATGCGCTCGGCGAGCACCTTGGCGGCATCGTAACCCCCTTGGCGCTTGCCATATTCGAACGCTTGCCACAGCGCAGCGCCTACCAGGGCCAGAGCCAGCAGCACCCAAACCCAGCTTTTGCGCTCATCGGCATGGACGATGCGCGGCGAACGCACCCGGATCGGCTTGACCCCACCCCGCCGAATCAAGGGAGCAGCCCCACCTGGGCCAAGCCGCGGGTCTCAGGCAAGCCGAACATGATGTTCATGTTCTGCACCGCCTGCCCGGCGGCCCCCTTGACCAGATTGTCGATGACCGACAACACCACGGCCGTGTCCCGCCCTCCGGGACGATGCACGGCGATGCGGCAGTGGTTCGCCCCGCGCACCGAACGGGTTTCGGGATGAGCGCCGGCCGGCAGCACGTCCACGAACGGCTCGTTCCGATAACGGGCGTCGTAGAGCGCCTGCAGATCGGGTGCATCTTCCGCCAAAGGCACGTACAACGTGGCGTGGATGCCCCGGATCATGGGCAGCAGGTGGGGCACGAAGGTGAGTCGGACCTCCCGCCCCAAACGCCGGCCGAGCACCTGCTCGATCTCGGGCTGATGGCGGTGGCCGGGCACCGCGTAGGCCTTGAAGCTCTCTCCGGTCTCAGCCATGAGCATGGCGGTGTTGGCACCACGACCGGCACCGCTGACCCCCGATTTGCAATCCGCCACCAGCCCGTCGAAAGCGGCCTTGCCGCTCTCGAGCAAGGGCAACAACCCCAACGTGACGGCGGTGGGATAACATCCGGGGTTGGCCACCAGACGGGCCTCGGCGATGGCTTCCCGATTGATCTCCGGCAGGCCGTAGACCGCCTCGGCCACCCACTCGGGGCAAGCATGGGTCATGCCGTACCACTGTTCCCAGAGCGCCACGTCCTCGATACGGAAATCGGCGGCCAAATCGATGACCCGCACGCCGGCCTCCAACAACCGCGGCGCCTGCTCCATGGCGATCCCATTAGGGGTGGCGAAAAAGACCAGATCGCAGGCTGCAAGCCTCTCCGGATCGGGCGCGCTGAACGCCAGATCGGTATGGCCGCGCAGATTGGGAAAGAGATCGGCCACCGGACGACCGGCTTCCGAACGGGAGGTGATCACGCGCAGGGCGACATCCGGGTGGCCCACCAACAGGCGCAACAACTCCACCCCGGTGTATCCCGTACCGCCGACGATGCCGACCTCGATCATGGCTCCCGTTTCCCTTGCACTTGAGAAACGCCTATTCTACACCCAGCCCAAGGAGGAAAACCCATGGACAATGAAAGCCTCCACGCCCTGACGCTCATGCTGGGCGCCGGCTGGGCGGCCGGCATCAACCTCTATGCTGCGATGCTGGTGCTCGGCTGGCTGGGGGCCACCTGCCAAGTGGTCCTGCCCGAGCCCTTGGCGCCCCTCGCCAGCCCTCTGGTGATGGGGGTGGCGGCGGTGCTCTTCGCCGCGGAGTTCGTGGCCGACAAGATCCCTTGGGTGGACAGCCTGTGGGACGGGCTGCACAGCTTCATCCGCATTCCGGCCGGCGCCCTACTGGCCGCCGGCGCCGCCCAGGGGCTGGATCTGGGCGCGGTCGGCACGGCCGCCGGGCTGCTGGCGGGCGGCGGGCTGGCCGCCACCTCCCACGCCACCAAGGCGGGCACCCGGGCGGTCATCAACACATCGCCGGAGCCGGCCAGCAACTGGACCGCATCCGTGGTCGAAGACCTGACCGTGGTGGGAGGCCTGTGGACGGCGCTCAACCACCCGTGGCTTTTCCTGGTGCTGCTGGTATGCTTCCTGCTGCTGGCCGCCTGGTTGTTGCCCAGGATTTGGCGCCTGCTCAGAGCCGGCGGCCGCCGTCTGCAGGACCTGTTCTTCCGGCGTCCGCCCAAACCCGTGGACCCACCGCCCGAGGAGACCCCATGACCGGATGGCTCTGGCCCAAAGCACTGCACCTGTTCTTCATGGTGGCCTGGTTCGCCGGCATCTTCTACCTACCGCGGCTGTTCGTGAACCATGCCGCCACCGCCGACCAGCCGGCACTGGATGAGCGCTTCCGTCTCATGGAGCGCAAGCTCTACCGCTTCATCACCCCCTGGATGGTGCTGACCTTGGTGTTCGGCTTCTGGATGCTGGGAGCGGGTGCTTGGAACGCTTACAAGGGAATGATGTGGCTGCACGTCAAGTTGTTCCTGGTGGCCCTCCTGGTGGCCTACCACCTGTGGTGCGGCGCGCTGGTGCGCGCCTTCGCAGAAGGGCGCAACCGCCATTCCGAAACCTGGTACCGCTGGTTCAACGAAGCGCCGGTTCTCCTCCTCCTGGCCATCGTCCTGCTGGCCTCGCTCAAGCCGTTTTGACCCCCCATAGAAGAAAACGGCGCCGAGGCGCCGCTTTCGTGCCGTTCCCGACGCGCGTTCGACTCAACCACATCCGCCGCCGGTGTTGGAGCCACATGTGCTGCAACCGGCCATGGGCTGGAGGTTGTTGAAAACGAACCGGGCTTCGCCGCCTTCACCGACGAAGTCGATCTCCACGCCCTTGAGATACTGCAGGGTGCCGCTGTCCACGATCAGCTTGAAGCCTTCGTACTCTCGCACGTTGTCATCCTCGGAGAGCTGATCGGTAAAGGTCATGCCGAAATTGATGCCACTGCACCCTCCAGGAGTGGCGAAGACGCGCACACCTTCGATGGGCTCTTCCACCTGGCCGGCCAATTCCTGCATCTTGGCCTGGGCGGAGTCGGTCAAGGTCAGATCCTCGTCACTGAGGGGTTTCACGTTCACGCTCATAATCGAATACCGGATTTGGGTCGTTCATCAGAATCGACGGCATTCTAGCATGGCGAAACCGAAGGCAACCATGACGCCTCTGGCTTTATCAGCATTTCATTAAATAAAACCTTGCTTGACGTAGGTCAATGTGCGCCGCCTCGTCTGGCGCCACATTATCCTTCGGCGCGGGGTCATCAGGCTCGCCGCCGATCACCGAAGTTTCAAAACAGGAACTGAAGGGAGGGCCTTCGGTTTCGATCATCAGCAACTGTGGGGTAACCTGAGATGCGAAAGACCAAATTGAAGATGTCCGCGCTGAGCGTGGCGGTGGGCATGGCCGTTTCCGGCACTGCCGTCACCGCTTCGGCAGCCGATGTTCCCAAGCTCACCGAAGCCGAATTCGAGAAAGCGAAGACCATCTACTTCCAACGCTGCGCCGGCTGCCACGGCACCTTGCGCAAAGGGGCCACCGGTAAGAACCTGGAGCCCAAGAACACGCGCAAGTTGGGACAAAAGCGGCTGGAGAAAATCATCACCTACGGCACGGAAGGGGGGATGAACAACTTCGACGACATCCTGTCGAAGGAAGAGATCACCCTGATGGCCAAATACATCCAGCTCGAGCCGCCCATCCCGCCCGAGATGCCGCTCTCGCTGATGAAAGAGCGGCACAAGGTCTATGTAGACCCCAAAGACTATCCGTCCAAGCCGCTGCACGGGCGCAACTGGGAGAACTTCTTCCTGGTCATCGAGCGTGACGTGGGCAAGGTGGCCGTGGTCGACGGCGACAAGCACGAAATCGTGGCCCACATCCCCACCGGTTACGCGGTACACGTGCTCAAGGCGGCCGAGCACCACGAAGGGATGAAGCCGGTGGGCGGCCCTCCCGGCCGGTTCTGGTACACCATGGGCCGTGACGGCAAGCTGACCAAGATCGATCTGTGGCAGACCCCCGACAAGATGAAGGTGGCGGAAGTGCAGATCGCCTACGACGCCCGCGACGTGGCGGTTTCCGGCGACGGCAAGTACGTCATCGGCGGGGGCTACTGGCCGCCTCATTTCGTCATCGTGGACGCCGTCACCATGGAACCGCTCAAGGTGGTCTCCTCCCGCGGCGTGAACATCGACGGCGAGTACGTGAACGAGTCCCGTGTGGCCGCCGTATACGACACGCCGCACGCGCCGACCTGGCTGGTCTCCATGAAGGAGCTGGGTCAGATGTGGCAGGTGGATTACTCCGACTTGGACAACCTGCAGGTGACCATGATCGACTCGGCCAAGTACCTGCACGACGGCTTCTTCGATCCCACCGGCCGGTACTTCCAGATCGCGGCCAACGCTTCCGACAAGATGGTGGTCATCGACACCGTCGAGCGTAAGCTCGAGGCCATGATCGACACCGACAAGAAGCCGCACCCCGGCCCGGGCGCCAACTGGATCGACCCCAAGTGCGGCCCCGTGGGCGGAACCACCCACCTGGGCGTGGGTAAAGTCACCGTCTGGGGCAATGACCCGGCCGGCCATCCGGAGTACGCCTGGAAGATCTGCTACGAGGTGGAGACCGATGGTCCGGGCGTGTTCATCCGCACCCATCCCAAGAGTGATTACGTCTGGGCGGACCAGACCAAGCACCCGGATCCCGAGGTGCAGCAGTCCATCCAGGTCATCTCCAAGAAGACCCGCGAGATCGTCAAGACCATCCGCCTGACCGAAAAGCCCGGCTATGCCGCCGTGCACATCGAGTTCAACGCGGACGGCTCCGAAGTGTGGGTCTCCGTCTGGAACCGCAAGGATTCCAAGGAGCCCAACGGCGAGATCGTGGTGTTCGACGCCAAGACGCTCAAGGAGAAGACCCGGATCAAAGGCTTCTATGCGCCCACGGGCAAATTCAACGTCCACAACCGCGTGCACCACGTGACCTGATCCTTCCATCGGTTGCGTGAAACCGGAAGGCGGGCACGGGCTGCGGTCCTGCCCGCCTTTTTCGTCCCCCGCAAGGGGCCGATCAGCCGTTCATCCGAGGCACGGAGCCGTCGCGGCTCCCATAGCGGAGTAGATCGTCATGACCGAAAAAACCAAACGCAGGCTCAGTTTCGGCGCCGCCTTCTTCTTCTTCGTCCTGGGCATCATTTTCTGGGGTGGCTTCAACTGGGCCATGGAGAAGACCAATACCCTGGAGTTCTGCATCAGCTGCCACGAGATGCGGGACAACGTGTACAAGGAATACGTGCCCACCATCCACTACTCCAACCGCACCGGCGTGCGGGCCACCTGCCCCGACTGTCACGTGCCCAAGGAATGGATCCACAAGGTGGTCCGCAAGATTCAGGCCACCAACGAGCTGTATCACCACTTCATCGTCAGGGACGTGGATACGCCGGAGAAGTTCGACGCCAAGCGGCTGGAGCTGGCCAAGCACGTCTGGAAGGCGATGAAGGAGACCGACTCGAGAGAGTGCCGCAACTGCCACAATTTCGAGTCCATGAACCCCGCTTTCCAGCGGCCGCGGGCGCGCAAGCAGCACTTGAACGCTTTCAAGACCGGCCAGACCTGCATCGACTGCCACAAGGGCATCGCACACAAGAACGTGCGCGACCTGCTCAGCGACGAGGAGCTCGAGGCCCTGGAGGCGCCCAATCCCGACTACATCCGCGAAGTGCCCGAAATGTTCAAAAAAGGGCTGGAAGTGGTGGCCGCCCGCGAGGCGGAACAGGCCGCCAAGGAGAAGGCGGAAAAGGAACGGGCGCGCAAGGCCGCCATCGCCGCCAAGAAGGCGGAAGAAGAGCGCATCCGCAAGGCGGTCGAAGAGGCCGTCGCCCGGGTGCGCGCCGAAATGGCTGCCGCACAACAGGCCCAAAGCGGCGAAGCCGAAGCGGCGGCCACAGCGGGCGCGGCGGTTGCAACGGTCGCCGAGGCAGCCGACGACGGAGCGGCCGGTTTCGGCATCGACTGGACGGCGGTGCCCGAACGGGAGATCACCATCTTCTACCCCGGCCAAACCTCCATCGAGTGGGTGCTCAACGGTCGTGACCACGGCGGCGCACGTCCTTTCGACAAAGGGGGCGACCGCTGCGTCACCTGCCACGACAAGGAGACCGCCGACATGGGCAAGAAGATGGTGACCGGCGAAAAGGCCGAGCCCACGCCCATCCCCGGCAAGCGCCCGGCCATCGCGGTCAAGGTCCAGGCCGCCCACGACGCCGAGAACCTCTATCTCCGCTTCGAGTGGGAGGACACCGACCACGTGCCCGTGCCCTTCGTCGAAGGCGGCAAGATGGATCCCGAAAATCCCATGAAGATCGCCTTCATGCTGGCCACCGACGAGGTGGAGTACGCCGACCGGGCCGGCTGCTGGGGCACCTGCCACCACGATCTGCGTTCCATGCCCCACGCACCCGACCAAGCCGCCATGGAGGGCAGCGAAGCGGCCAAGGTGTTGGATCTCTCCAACGGCGTCACCAAGTACATCAAGGAGAGCCGCACCAAGATCGAGGTGAAGGGACGCCGCGGCAAGAAGCGGGGCGGCTGGGACAAGCTCAAGTCGCCCGAAGAGATCCAGGCCGAGCTCGACGCAGGCCACTTCATGGACCTGTACCGCTACAAGTCCGGCGACAAGGCCCAGGAGAACGGCTATGTGCTGGAACAGCGGCACATGAGCGGCGGCGGGGCGTTCGAAGTGGCGGCCCGCAAGGAGGCCGGTTACTGGATCGTCGAGATGAAGCGCAAACTCGATACCGGCAAACCGGGTGATCTCGCCATCGAGCCGGGCAAGCTGTACAACTTCGGTTTCGCCATCCACGACGACTACAGCGACGCCCGTTTCCACCACGTCTCTCTCGGCTACAAGTTGGGGCTGGACAACGAAGAGGCCGAGATCAACGCCGTTGGACTTTGAAACTTCGAGGCCCCATCGGAACGGCCGGCATTCGCCGGCCGTTTTTTTGCCCGGCAAAAACGGCCCCAATTGACCTCCATCAAGGTGCCCCACCACCCCCGGGGCTACCCTGAAATTCGGCCCAATCAACCCCCCGGGCGCACCCGAACATGGCCAGGATCTTTTTGATTCTTTTGCCCTTTTTTATGACCGCCGCCGGCCTGACCCAGGCCGCGGCAACAGAGCCCACCCCGAAGCGGCAGGTGGAGCTTCTCCACCTTTTGCGCCACGACTGCGGTTCCTGTCACGGGATGCGCCTGGAAGGGGGGCTTGGCCCGGCGCTCACCCCCGCCCGGCTGGCTTCGTCGAGCCGGGAGCAGTTGGCCGCCACCATCCTTCACGGCCGTCCGGGCACGCCCATGCCGCCATGGCGTCCCTTCCTCACCGAAGACGAAGCCCTGTGGCTGGCCGGTCGACTGAAGGAGGGGTTGAAATGAGCGCTGCAGTGAAGAAGGGATTGTGGGCGCTGTGGTTGTTCTGGCTGGCAAGCGGCGTCGCCGTCGCCGAATGTCGGCTGCGCGGCACCGGGGACCTCGGCATCGTGGTGGAAAGGGCCGCCGGCGCCCTGTTGGTGGTGGACACCACCGCCAACCGCGCCCTCTTCCGGGTGACGGGCCTTGGAGACCTCTCCCACGCCTCGGCGGTCTTCTCGCGGGACGCCCGCTACGCTTTCGTCTTCGGACGCGACGGCGGTCTCACCAAAGTGGACCTGCTCTGCGGCAAGGTGGCCAAACGCATCGTCCAGGGAGGCAACAGCATCGGCGGCGCCATCTCCCAGGACGGCCGCCTGGTGGCCGTCTCCAACTATGAGCCCGGCGGCGTCAAGGTCTTCTCGGCCGATGACCTCACCTTGGTCGCCGACATCCCCGCCACCTCCCTGGGCCAAGGCAAAGGCTCCAAAACCGTGGGGCTGGTGGACGCGCCCGGCCAAAGGTTCGTCTTCAGCCTCTACGACAGCGGCGAAATCTGGATCCTCGACATGAAGGATCCCACCCACCCGAAGCTGACGAAGTTCACCGGCATCGGCCGCCAGCCCTACGACGGTCTCATCACGCCCGACGGGCGCCACTATATCGCCGGCCTGTTCGGAGAAGACGGCCTGGCGTTGCTCGATCTGTGGCACCCCGAAAAAGGGGTGCGCCGCATCCTCGACCACTACGGCAAAGGAGAGCAAAAACTGCCGGTGTACAAGATGCCGCACCTCGAAGGTTGGGCCGTCGCCGGGAACCGCGCCTTCTTTCCCGCCGTGGGGCACCACGAAGTGCTGGTGATGGATATGGACACTTGGCGTGAGGTGGGCCGCATCCCGGTCCACGGGCAGCCCGTGTTCGTCATGGCCCGGCCCGACGGCCGTCATCTGTGGGTCAATTTCGCGTTTCCGCACAACGACACCGTGCAGGTCATCGACAGCGAAACGCTGCAGATCATCAAAACTTTGAAACCGGGCAAGGGCACCTTGCACATGGAGTTCACCCCCCGCGGCGAGGCGGTGTGGGTCTCGGTGCGGGACGCGGATGAAGTGCAGATCTACGACACCGAAACCTTTGCATTGAAAGGGCGTATTCCGGCGGACAAGCCCAGCGGCATCTTCTTCACCGCCCGCGCCCACCGGACGGGACTCTAGTCATGGCCAAGCCCCAACCCGTACGCAAACGCTATCTACGCCGGTCGGCGGTCGAGACGCCGAGGCTGACTGCTCTCGAAAAGCGGCTTCTGGACACTTGGCAAAAAGGCTTTCCGCTGGTACCCAGACCCTATGCCGAAATCGCCCGCAAATTGGGCGTGAGCGAAGCTTTGGTGTTGACCGTCCTCGAACGACTCGTGTCACAAGGGCTCATCAGTCGGGTGGGGCCGGTGTTCGCCCCGCGCAAGGTGGGCGTGAGCACCCTGGCCGCCATGGCGGTTCCATCCGATGAGCTGGAGCGAGTGGCCGCCCTGGTGAGCAGCTATGAAGAGGTGAACCACAATTACGAGCGCGAACACCGTTACAATCTCTGGTTCGTGGTCACCGCCGCCGACGAAGGGGCGCTGAAAGAGGTTCTGGAATCCATCGAAGCGCGCACCGGCCATCCAGTGCTGGACCTGCCCCTGGAGGCCCAATATCACATCGATCTGGGATTTCCCTTGTGGTGTTGAACGATTCGGACAACCGCCTCATCGCCGCCATCCAGGACGGCCTGCCATTGAGCCCGCGCCCCTGGGCCGAAGTGGGCGAGCGCATCGGCTTGAGCGAACGGGAGGTGATCGAACGGGTGCGCGCCCTGCAGGAGGCCGGCTACATCAAACGTTTCGGCATCGTCGTGAGACACCACGAGCTGGGCTATCAAGCCAACGCCATGGTGGTGTGGGACGTGCCGGACGAGCGGGTGGACGAGGTGGGCGACGCCCTCGGGCGCCAGCGCTGTGTCACCCTCTGCTACCGCCGGCCCCGTCGCCCGCCCCACTGGCCCTACAACCTCTTCAGCATGATCCATGGCAAGGACCGCCGACGGGTGCTGGACTACATCGACCAGATCACCGAAGAGCTCGGGCTCCAGGAGATCCGCAAGGCGGTGCTCTTCAGCGGTCGCCGGTTCAAGCAAAGAGGCGCCCGATACCGTTGAACAGGCACGGTCCCGTCATGAACCGCCCGCTCGACGACATCGACCGGCGGATCATCAACCGCCTTCAAAAGGGGTTTCCCGTCTGCGACCGCCCCTACCGGGAGGCCGCCGAGGCGTTGGGCATCGACGAATCCGACCTCATCGAGCGCCTGCGGCGGCTGCTGGACGAAGGCGTCCTCTCCCGCTTCGGCCCCATGTACCACGCCGAAAAGCTCGGTGGCGGCCTGAGCCTGTGCGCCATGGCGGTACCCGAAACGGAACTCGACGAGGTGGCCGAACGGGTGAACGCCTTTCCCGAAGTAGCCCACAACTACGCCCGGGACCACAAGCTCAACATGTGGTTCGTATTGGCCACCGAAACGCCGGAGCGCATCGACGAGGTGCTGGCGGAGATCGAGGCGGCCACCGGCTACAAGGTGTACAACATGCCGAAACAAGAGGAGTTTTATGTGGGCCTCCACTTCCAGCTCTAGCCGATCCCGCCCGTCGTCGCCGGGATTGGCCCCGCCACCCCGCCGTGCTAGCCTGAACCCATGATCGACGCCCTCGACCGCGCCATCATCGAAGCCACCCAGGCGGGGCTGCCCCTGGTCCCCGAGCCTTACCACGAGGTGGCCCGCCGCGTGGGCGCCACCGCAGAGGAGGTGCAGACGCGGCTGCGTCGCATGCTCGATGCGGGGATCATCCGCCGTATCGGCGCGGTGCCCAACCACTATGCCCTGGGCTTTCGCGGCAACGGCATGAGCGTTTGGGACGTGCCCGACCGGAAGATCCGCCACTACGGGCGCCTCATCGGCGAACTGGACTTCGTCAGCCACGCCTATCACCGCCCCCGCCACCTCCCCCACTGGCCCTACAACCTCTTCGCCATGGTGCACGGCCGCGACCGGGAGGAGGTGATGGAGAAGGTGGAACGGATCGCCGACCTGCTGGGCGAGGACGACCGGGGGCACGAGGTACTCTTCAGCACCCGGATCCTGAAA
>CAYOJM010000075.1:0-33672 GCA_964404295.1 uncultured Sedimenticola sp.
GTAGGCGCGGTGGACCGCTTCGTCGACCAGGTTTTGGAGGTCGGCGCCCGCCTCGAAGCGCGCCTCCATGCCGATCTCGAGAAAGACCACCACGATGCCGGTGTCCTGGCAGACGGGGCGGCGTCCCTCGGCGGCCATGCGCGAGTTCATCAGGATCTGGGCCAGGGCGTCCTTCGCCGCGGGGGACTGCTCCTTCTCCCAGGCGCGGCCCACCGCCTGGATGTAGTCCAGGGGGTGGTAGCAGGAGATGAACTGCAGGGCGTCGGCGAGGCTCTGGATGAAGTCTTCGGTCGTGATGAGGCTCATGTCATTCGGATTCCGTGGATCGGGTTTCAGCCCGACGTGAATGCGCTTCGGCATCGATGGGCCGGGCGGGCTCCTTTCCATCAGGATCACGGCGGCGGGGATGCCGCCGCGAAGCCTCCATGGATGGATTCACGGCGGTCTCGATGGAAAGGGTCGCTACCGGCCTTCGTTGCCTACAGGTCCAGCAGCAGCCGGCCGGGATCTTCCAGCAGCGCCTTGATGGTGGCCAAGAAGCGTACCGCATCCTGGCCATCCACGATACGGTGATCGTAGGAGAGGGCGAGATACATCATGGGACGGACCATCACCTGGCCGTTTTCGGCCACCGGACGTTCCTGAATCCGGTGCATGCCCAGGATGCCGCTTTGAGGCGGGTTGAGGATGGGGGTGGAGAGCAATGAACCGTACACGCCGCCGTTGGTGATGGTGAAAGTACCGCCTTGCAGATCGGAGTAGTCCAGCGTGCCCTCTTCGGCCTTGCGGGCGAACGTCTTGATCGCCTTTTCGATCTCGGCGAAGGAGAGGCGGTCGGCCCCGCGCAGGATGGGCACCACCAGGCCACGGGGAGAACCCACCGCGATGCCGATGTCGTAGTAGCCGTGATAGACGATGTCGTTCCCATCCACCGAGGCGTTGAGGATGGGAAAACGTTTGAGTGCCTCTACGGTGGCCTTGACGAAGAAGGACATGAAACCCAGGCGCACGCCATGTTCCTCTTCGAAGCGCTCGCGATGGCGGTTTCTAAGGTCGATCACCGCTTGCAGGTTCACCTCGTTGAACGTGGTGAGAATGGCCGCGGTGTGCTGTGCTTCGACCAGCCTTTCGGCGATACGGGCCCGCAATCGGCTCATGGGCACGCGCTGCTCCAGCGGGCTTTCTTGCACGCTTCGGGTCTCGCGTACCGTGTCGGCCACGCTCTCGGCGTCGGGATCGTGCTCGGGCGGATGGGCGTCGAGCCACGCCATGACGTCGGACTTGAGAATGCGGCCGTTCTTGCCGGTGCCCTTGATCCGGGTGGGATCCAGGTTCAGCTCCTTGACGAGGCGGCGCACCGCGGGCGAGAGCACCGGTTCGGTGCTTCGCTTTCCTTCTGCTTCACGTTCCACCGCCGGCTGGTCTCGATCGCGCGGTGGAGGCGTTCGGCGCTCGGGCGGTTTTCCCGGCTCCAGAAGCCCCAGCAGGTCGTCGGCCTCCACCAGGTCGCCCGCCTTGGCGCGGATTTCGGTGAGCACGCCGTCGGCCGGGGCGGGCACCTCGAGCACCACCTTGTCGGTCTCCAAGTCCAGCAGGTTCTCGTCGCGGCGTACCGCGTCGCCTTCTTTCTTGTGCCAGGCGAGGACGGTGGCGTCGGTGACCGACTCGGGCAGGGTGGGGACGCGGATCTCGATGGCCATCAGAACATCCTCTGGTTCAGTTGGGGGTCGAAACGGCCGCTCAACGCATCGTCGATGAGTTTTTGCTGTTCGGCGACGTGCACACTGTGGTAGCCGGTGGCCGGCGCCGCCGCGGCCCGGCGGCCCACGTAGAAGACCCACTTGCCGGCTTTGACCAGAGGCGAGAAACGGTGCTTGATCTGATCCCAAGCCCCCTGGTTCTGTGGTTCTTCCTGGCACCAGACGTAGGTGTGGGCGATGGGGAAGGCGCGCATCACCGCGTCGAAATCGCGTCGCGGGAAGGGATAGAGCTGTTCGATGCGGACGATGGCCACCTTGTCCAGACCGCGGGCGCGGCGCGCTTCGAGCAGTTCGTAATAGACCTTGCCCGAGCACATGATCACCTGCTCCACCCGATCCGGGTCGATGGGGTCCTGTTCTCCGATGACGGGGCGGAAGACGCCGTCGGTGAACGCGTCGAGAGGCGATGTGGCCAGGGGGTGGCGTAAGAGGCTCTTGGGGGTCATGACGATGAGGGGGCGGCGGTAGTCGCGCAGCATCTGACGCCGCAGCAGGTGGAACATCTGGGCCGGCGTGCTGGGCACGCAGAGCTGGATGTTGCGCTCGGCGCACAGTTGCATCCAGCGTTCGATGCGTGCCGACGAGTGTTCCGGCCCCTGGCCCTCGAAACCGTGGGGCAGGAAGAGGGTGAGGCCGCACAGCAGCCCCCATTTGGCGCCGGCCGAGGTGATGAACTGGTCGATGACCACCTGGGCGCCGTTGGCGAAGTCGCCGAACTGGGCCTCCCAGATGGTGAGGGTTTCCGGTTCGGCAGTCGCGTAGCCGTACTCGTAACCCAGAACCGCCTCTTCCGAGAGGGGCGAGTCGATGACGACGAAGGGCGCTTGGCCGGGTCGGATGTGCTGCAGCGGGAAATACTTCTCCCCCGTCTCCTGGTCCACCACCATGGCGTGGCGGTGAAAGAAGGTGCCCCGGCGGCAATCCTGGCCGGAGAGCCGCACCGGGATCCCCTGATCCACCAGGGAGGCGTAGGCCAGGTTCTCGGCGAAGCCCCAGTCGGCCAGCTGCTCGCCCCGGGTCATGCAGCGGCGCGCCTCCATGATCCGCTCCACCCGCGGATGGAGCTTGAAACCGTCGGGGAAGGTGGTGAGCCGTTCCCCAAGCCGCCGTACCCGGTCGAGCTCGATGCGGGTGTCGGCCGGATCGTCCCATTCGCCGTTCAGGTAGCGCTTCCAGTTCACCCGGTAAGGGTTGTCCACTTCGCACAACACCGGCCGGCTGACGATCTCGCCCTTGTCGAGCTGGCTGCGATAGTGATCGATCATGGCCTGTACCTCGTCCGGCGTCACCACCCCTTCGGCCACCAGTTTTTCCGCATAGAGGGCGCGGGGGGTGGGGTGGAGGCGGATCTTGTGGTACATCAGGGGTTGGGTCACCGCCGGTTCGTCCGCCTCGTTGTGTCCCTGGCGGCGATAGCAGACCAGGTCGATGACCACGTCCTTGTGGAAGTGGTTACGGTAGTCCAACGCCAGGCGGGTGACGAAGATGACCGCTTCGGGGTCGTCGCCGTTGACATGGAAGATGGGTGCCTGGACCATCTTGGCCACGTCGGTGCAGTAGGTGCCGGAACGGCTGTTGAGTGGATCGGACGTGGTGAAGCCGATCTGGTTGTTGACCACGATGTGCACCGTGCCGCCGGTGCTGAACCCTTCGGCTTGGGAGAGGTTGAAGGTTTCCATCACCACCCCCTGGCCGGTGAAGGCGGCGTCGCCATGCAGCAGCACCGGCAGCACCTGGTCACCGGTGCGGTCGCCGCGTCGGCGTTGGCGCGCTCGCACCGCCCCTTCGATGACCGGATCGATGATCTCCAGGTGGGATGGGTTGAAACCCAGCGCCACGTGCACGATGCCGCCGGGTGTCTCCACGCTGCTGGAAAAGCCCTGGTGGTACTTGACGTCGCCCGAGGT
The DNA here is from genome assembly GCA_964404295.1 of uncultured Sedimenticola sp. Taxonomy (GTDB): domain Bacteria; phylum Pseudomonadota; class Gammaproteobacteria; order Chromatiales; family Chromatiaceae; genus Thiolapillus. Next base: position 3,668 of record CAYOJM010000075.1, read on the forward strand.
CATCACGCCGTGACGACGGCCGCGGTCCTGGAACTCTTCATAGATCTCCGAAGGGGGTTTGCCCAGGATGTTGGTGAGCACGTTGATGCGACCGCGGTGGGTCATGCCGATGACGATCTCGCGCAGGCCGTCTCGGCCGGCGCGTTGGATCAGCTCGTCCAGGAGGGGGATGAGCGCTTCACCCCCTTCCAGGGAAAAACGTTTCTGTCCGACGAATCGCGTATGCAGGTATTTCTCCAGTCCTTCGGCGGCGGTGAGCAGCCGTAGGATCCAGCGCTTGTCGTCCGCCTCCAACACCGGACGTGTTCGATAGGTCTCGAGACGCTGCTGAATCCACCGTTTCTCCACCGTGTCGGTGATGTGCATGTATTCCGAGCCTACGGTGCCGGTATAGACTGCGCGCAGTAGGTCCAGGATCTCGCGCAGGCTCATGCGTTCGGGCGCGAACAAGGAGCCGGTGTTGAATACGCGGTCGAGGTCCTCGTCTCCCAGGCTGTGGTAAGCGAGGGAGAGTTCGGGCAAGGGTTCGGGGGTGTTCAGCCGCAGCGGATCCAAGTCTGCGTTTTGGTGGCCACGGACCCGATAGGCATTGATCAGCCGCAGCACGGAAGCCTGCTTGGCCGCCGCCACCGCTGCCAGGGTCTCGTCTCCAGCGGGACAAGGGCGCCGCTCCCGGCCCAATCGACGGAAATTTTCCTGGATGCGACGGTGGGAAGGTTCAGGCAGGCCGCCGTCTTTGCCGGGCAGGGCTTCAAAGCGGCGGCGCCAGGCGTCCGGCACGCTGGCAGGATCTTCCAGCCAGGACTCGTAGAGACTTTCTATGAATGGGGCGTTACCATCGTAGAAGGGTGACGTGCGGCGCAGCGCTTCGAGTTGTTCCGACATTTTGGACGATCACCCTAATTTTGTGATTTTTCTTGTGTTCCAGTGAACCTCGGATCTCTTTCGAGTCTAACACAGGGGTTCCCGGGGGCAAGGAGAAGCGAAAGTGATTCGTCTTTTTGGTACGGCCGTACGAAATGGTCTCTTTTTTTGCTCGGGCGTCGTGTTGCTCTTTGTGCTGGGGATGGATGTGCCGGCGGCCGCCACCCTGCCGAAAGGGGATTGTGAACGGCCCCGGCCGTTCACCGACATGACCCATTGCGATCTGTCAGGACGGGATCTCACCGGCGCCGATCTGCGGGGCGTGCGTCTGGACGGCGTGGATCTGTCCAACGCCCGCATGGCCGGTTGCGACCTCACCGGGGCCAGCCTCAAAGGGGCGGATCTGAAGTGGGCCAACCTGGCCGACTGCCGCGCGGTGATGGCCGACTTTTCTTCGGCCGACCTGTTTCATGTGACCCTCGACGGTGCTCGTCTGGATCATGCCCGGTTCGTGGGCACCCATCTGTTCGGCGCCAATCTCAACGAGGTTCGCGCGCAGGAGGCCAATTTCACTTCGGCTTACATGAAAGACATCGCCATGGAGGAGAGCGATTTTCGTGGCGGGCTCTTCTGGGAAGCCTTCATGCACCGCGGGGTGGCCATCGGCTCGGATTTCCGCGACGCCCTGATCCATAACGCCACCCTCACCGGTGCTTCTCTGGAGGGTGCCCGTTTCGACCGGGCGGAGGTGACGCACAGCCTGCTCAACGGCGCCCATCTGCAAGGCGCCCGTTTCGACGGGGCGGATCTGGCCGATTCACGTTTCGTCAACGCCCGCTTGGACGGCGCCCGCTTCGACGGGGCGATCAATCTGCCGGCCCACCTGCGGGAGATGCTGCAATGAAAATGGGAGCTGGCTCCCGTTGTCGCCATCGGTTGCTCCGAGCCGGTGGTGATGGGGTGATATGCTAGGCCGATGGCGGCACGCAAAGTTCCATTGCCGGTCCGGTTCAAGATACAGATCTCTTCCCTGGAGGCCGATCTGGCCTTTTGTGATGCCTTGATCACCTTTGCCGGGCAGATCCCTGAAACCATCTACCAGCGGGCCGAAATCCGCGTGTACAAGACCCTGGAACGGGAGCTTCGCCGCCGCCTGGAGACGGCCCGGCGGGAGGCGCGTGAACGGGCCGAACGGCTCACGGCTTGATCATTGATCCATGAAACTCCTGGCTCTGGATACGACGGAGAGCGCCTGTTCCGTGGCGGTGATGGCGGGGGAGACGCTGCTCTGGCGCCACGAGGAGACGCCCCGGCGCCACAGTGAACGAATTCTACCCATGGTGGCGTCCCTTCTCGCCGAAGCCGGTTTGACGCTCACCCAGCTGGACGGCATCGCGTTTTCTCGTGGTCCCGGCGCGTTCACCGGCGTGCGTATCGCCACCGCAGTGGCTCAGGGGTTGGCGCTGGGGGCCGATCTGCCTCTGGCGCCGGTCTCCACCCTGGTTGCTTTGGCCGAAGGGGCGCGGCGCGAGTGCGGCGCAGCCCATGTCCTGTCGGCTTTGGATGCGCGCATGGGCGAGCTGTATTGGGCTGCGGTGACCTTCGATCCGCATGGTCGGGCAGGGTTCATGGCGCCGGAGCAGGTGGCGCCGCCTCCGCGGGTGCGGGCGCCCCAGCGGGAGGATTGGGTGGCTCTGGGCAGTGGATGGGATGCTCACGCCGAGGCGCTGCTGCCGCGATTCCGCCCGGTGCGGCTGCTGCGCGACCGTAAGATCCAGGCCCGCGACGTGGCGCGGCAAGGCGGTTTCGTCTTGGAGGCCGGCGGCGGCGTGGCGCCGGCAGCGGCGTTGCCGGTCTATTTGCGTGACGAGGTGGCGCGCAAGCCCTCAAGTCCCTAGCTGTTCCGCCAGCGCCTGTTCGAGCCGTGCTCTGATCGCCGCATCTTCCAACGGCAGACCCTGCGCGTCGGTGAGGGTGAAGGTGTCCACCGCTTCCGCCCCCAGGGTGGTGATCTTGGCCTGGAGTACCCGGATGCCTTCCTGGGCCAAGGTGCAAGCGATGATGGAAAGCAGTCCCGGACGGTCCAGAGCGCGCAGATGCATGTGCGTGGCGTGGCGGTCCGGAGCCGTTTCCCAGCGGATGTGGACGCGGCGGCTGAACTCTCGCAGCTTGCGGGGCAAGGGGCGCGGCTCGGGTTTGGGGGTCCGCTCCATGAGCAGCCCCTGGCGCAAGGACTCGAGGATCTCTTCTCGCCGGTAAGTGCCTTCCACATGGCCATCGTCCCGCTCCAGGACGAAAAAGCTGTTGAAGGCCATCCCTTCGTCGCTGGTGTGGATGCGGGCCTCGAGGATGTTGAGCCGCAGCCGGTCCAGTAGGTGGGCGCAACGGGCGAAGAGGCCGGGTTGGTCCGGAGTCACGATGAAGATCTCGTCGCAGCCACGGCTGCGCGAAAGGCGCAATGCGATCAGGGGTTCGCTCCGAGTCGCATGGCGGAGCACCAGTTCGGTATGCCAGGCGATCTCATCCGGATCGCTTTGCAGGAACAACTCCAGGGTGAGCTGCCGCCACAGTGCGATGACAGGTGTCGTGTCGAAGCCCTTCCCTTCCAGGAGACGAAGGGCTTCGGCCTGCTTGGCTTGCACCAGTTCGTCCTGCCCGGGCGCATGTTCCAGTCCTTGCAGCAACAAGCGTCGGGTGCTGTGGTAGAGGCGGTTGAGCAGCGAAGCGGTCCAGGAGTTCCAGCGCGCCGGGTTGGTGCCACGGATGTCGGCCACCGTGAGCAGGTAGAGATAGTCCAAGCGCGACAGGTCGGCCACCTGTTCGGCGAAAGCACGGACCACTTCGGGGTCTTCGATGTCCTGGTGCTGGGCCACGGTGGAGAACTCCAGGTGATGGCGCACCAACCAGGCCACCAGCTCGCTATCGTACTCCGAAAGGTGGTGATCGCGGCAGAACCGGCGTGCATCATCTTCGCCCAGCACGGCGTGATCACCACCGCGGCCCTTGGCGATGTCGTGGAACAGGCCCGCGAGGTAGATGAGCTCAGGCTTGGCCAGGCGGCGGAAGATCTCGGAGCAGTGGGGGAATTCGTGTTCGAATTCGGGCACGGCGAAACGGCGCAGGTTGCGCACCACCATGAGCGTATGTTCGTCCACCGTATACACGTGGAACAGATCGAACTGCATGCGGCCGATGATGCGTCCGAAGGCGGGGATATAGCGGCCAAGCACACCGTATCGGTGCATGCGGCGCAGTTCGTGGGTGATGCCGTGTGGCTGGCGTAGAATCTCCAAGAACAGGGTGCGGGCGCGGATGTCGTTGCGGAAACGGTCGTCGATGAGGTGCAGATGGGCGCGCACGGCTCGGATGGTGCTTGCCCGCACCCCTTTGAGCTCGGGGTGTTCCGTCATCAAGAGGAACAGCTCCAGCATGGCGAAGGGGTAACGGGCGAATAGTGCGGGATCGATCACCTCGAGGTAGCCGTTCAGCGCCTGGAACCGACGGTTCACCGGGGTCACCTCCCGGGGATGGTCGGCTTCGAGGATGGCTTCACGGAAGAGCTGGAGCAGCATCTCGTTGAGGCGGTTCAGCTCCATCACCGTGCGGTAGTAGTCTTGCATGAAGGCTTCCACCGCCAGGTTGGCGTCGTCGTCGCAGTAGCCGAACTGGCGGGCGATGGTGCGCTGGTGCTCGAACAGCAAACGGTCGTCGTGCCTGCCGGTGAGGAGATGGAGGGCGAAGCGTACCTTCCAAAGCAGGTGCTGGCCGTCCATGAGCGCCTGGTATTCGGCGTCGGTGAGGAACCCCTGGTGGACCAGCTCGAGCAGGGTTTCCGCCCTGAAGTGGCGCTTGACCACCCAGCCGATCATCTGAATGTCGCGAAGGCCGCCCGGACTGGACTTGATGTTGGGCTCCAGGTTGTAGGCGCTGTCCTCGTAACGGGCGTGGCGTTTGCGCTGTTCTTCCAGCTTGGCGGTGAAGAAACGATCGGAAGGCCAGATGCGATCCGGACCCGTGGCGGTGCGCATGGCCTGGTACAACCCATCGTCGCCGGCCAGCAGGCGGGACTCCATGAGGTTGGTGATCACGGTGACGTCGCGGGCCGCTTCTTCCACGCACTGCTCCACAGTGCGCACGCTGTGGCCCACCTCCAAACCCACGTCCCAAAGAAAGGTGACCAGATGTTCTAGCGCTTCGCGCTTCGCCCCTTCGGGCGGCTCGTGCACCAAGATGAGCAGATCCACGTCGGAAGCCGGATGCAGTTCGCCCCGGCCGTAGCCGCCCACGGCCACCAGGGCGGCCGGGGTATCCGTCATGAACCGGCGCCAGATGCGGATGAGCACCTGGTCCACGAAGGCGGCACGCTCGTGGACCAGCTCTTCGACGGGATCACCTCGCTCGAACCGTTCGGCGAGGCGCCGGCGGCTGGCCTGCACCACGTCGCGGTAGGCGGAAAGGAGGGGGGTGCCGGCGGAGAGGCTCTGGTCCAGTCGTTGGATCAGGGTGAGCGGCATCAGCCGGTGCCGGCGGCGAGGGCGGCCTTCTCCTCCTCGCGCAAGGTGAGCACTTCACAGCCGGTCTCGGTGACCAGCACGGTGTGTTCCCATTGGGCCGAGAGCTTGCGGTCTCGGGTCACCACCGTCCAACCGTCGCCGAGCTGTTTCACCTCCTTGCGGCCGGCGTTGACCATGGGCTCGATGGTGAACGTCATGCCCGCCTCCATGCGCGGGCCGGTGCCGCGTTTGCCATAGTGGAGCACTTGGGGCTCTTCGTGGAAGCCCCGGCCGATGCCATGGCCGCAGTATTCACGCACCACCGAAAAATGGTGGGCCTCGACGAATTTCTGGATGGCTTCACCGATGTCGCCGAAATGGGCGCCGGGCCGGACCACACGGATACCACGCCACATGGCTTCGTAAGTGACGTCACACAGCCGTCGGGCCAGCACCGAGGGTTTGCCCACGCAGAACATCTTGCTGGTGTCACCGTGGTAACCGTCTTTGATGACGGTGACGTCGATATTGATGATGTCGCCCTTCTTGAGTTTCTTGTCACCGGGGATGCCGTGGCACACCTGATGGTTGACCGAGGTGCAGATGGATTTGGGGAAACCGTGATAGTTGAGCGGCGCCGGCACGGCCTTCTGCACGTTTACGATATAGTCATGACAGATGGCGTCCAGCTCGCCCGTGGTGACCCCCGCCTTGACGTGGGGCTCGATCATCTCCAGCACCTCGGCGGCCAGGCGGCCGGCGACGCGCATCTTCTCGATCTCCTCGGGGGTCTTGATGGTGATGGCCATCCAGGGCGGGAATTGTTGCGAAGGGCGCGTTATGGTATAAAACGCGCCGCCAAACGGCAAATACACACGCGGTTTCGCCACGGGCCGCGCCCGGGTGCCATGGAAAACCCGTCGCCGGTCGACGGGTTTTCGTGGTTGGCGGGCCCGAAACCGCGGAGGCTCAACCCCAAATCCAAGAGGCATTCCCATGAGCAAAGTGACCATGCGCCAGATGCTCGAGGCTGGCGTGCATTTCGGGCATCAGACCCGTTATTGGAATCCGAAGATGGCGCCCTACATCTTCGGTCAGCGCAACAAGATCCACATCATCAACCTGGAAAAGACGCTGCCCCTGTACGAGGAGGCCATGAACTTCATCGGCAAGTTGGCCTCCAACGGCGGCAAGATTCTCTTCGTGGGTACCAAACGCGCGGCCAGCAATGTGATCAAGGAAGAGGCCGAGCGTTGCGGCATGCCCTATGTCAATCATCGTTGGCTGGGAGGCATGCTCACCAACTACAAGACCATCAAACTTTCCATCAACAAGCTCAAGGAGCTGGAGGCCATGGTGGCGGACGGCTCTCTGGATCAGAAGTTCTCCAAGAAGGAGGCGTTGGGCGTCCGGCGCAAGCTGGCCAAGCTGGAGCGCAGCCTGGGCGGCATCAAGGATATGAAGGGGTTGCCCGATGCCCTGTTCGTCATCGATACCGGCCATGAGGACATTGCGGTGGCCGAGGCGCGCAAGCTGGGCATTCCCGTAGTGGGGGTGGTGGACACCAACAACGATCCCGATCTGGTGGACTACATCATCCCTGGCAACGATGACGCCATCCGCGCCATTCAGCTCTATGTCCAGGGGGCGTCGGCGGCGGTGCTCGAAGGGCGCGCCGTGGCCGCTCAAGCCGTGGCCGGCGCAGTGGCCTCCGATCAGAAAGAAGCGCCGCAGGCCGATGAGGCCGAGGCGGCTTCCGAGGGCTGAGGCTCGGCATCGACGGGCCGGTCCGCTCCAGCTTGGAGCGGACCGGCCCCGAACGAACATCCAAAATTTCCAGAAATTTTCAGAGGTGGAACCATGGCAATTACTGCAGCTCTGGTGAAGGAACTGCGTGAGCGTACCGGCGCCGGCATGATGGAGTGTAAAAAGGCGCTGGTGGAGGCCGACGGCGATATCGAAAAAGCCATCGAGAACATGCGTAAATCGGGCCAGGCCAAGGCGGCCAAGAAGGCGGGCCGCATCGCCGCCGAGGGTGTCATCGTCATCCTGCCTTCCGAGGACGGCAAGACCGTGGCCATGGCCGAGGTCAACTGCGAGACCGATTTCGTGGCCAAGGACGACAATTTCGTCTCTTTCGCCAACGCCGTCGCCGAGCGGGTGCTGAACAGCGACGTCGAGGACGTGGAGGCGCTCAAAGCCCTGCCCCTGCATGAAGGTGAGGACACCACGGTGGAGGAGGCGCGCCAGGCGCTGGTCTCCAAGATCGGCGAGAACATCAACGTGCGTCGCTTCGTGCGTCTGCAGGCCGAAGGCGACCTGGCCACTTATCTCCACGGCACTCGCATCGGCGTGTTGGTGGACATGACCGGTGGTGATGCCGAGTTGGGTAAGGACATCGCCATGCACATCGCCGCATCCAATCCGGTGTGTGTGGAGGAGAAGGACATTCCCGAGGAGATGTTGGCCAAGGAGCGCGAAATTTTCGAGGCCCAGGCCCGTGAAAGCGGTAAGCCGGACAACATCATCGAAAAGATGATCGAAGGCCGCATGAAGAAGTATATCGGTGAGGTGACCTTGGCCGGCCAGCCTTTCGTCAAGAACCCCGACGTCAAGGTGGGCAAACTGCTGGGAGAGAAAGGCGCCAAGGTCAACCGTTTCGTCCGCTTCGAAGTGGGTGAAGGGATCGAAAAGAAACAGGAGAATTTCGCCGAGGAGGTCAAGGCGCAGATGCGCACTTGATCGCTCCAATGTCTCCCTTCGGACGGCGCGCGCCCTTGTGGGCCGCGCCGTTTTTCGTCCCCTGCGGCTTTCGGGTGTCCCTACACAATCGGCATTACTGTTGATACCATTCCTCCCGGTTTTCCTACCGAGACCTTCCCGACCATGACCGACGGCAATCCAGCCCCACGCCGTATCCTATTGAAACTGAGCGGCGAGGCCCTCATGGGCGACGCCGATTTCGGAATCGACCCCGAGATGCTCGATCGGCTGGCGCAGGAGGTGGCGGAGGTGGTGGCCTCCGGGATTCAGGTGGGTATGGTCATCGGGGGTGGCAACATCTTTCGCGGTGCCGGCCTGGCGGGGGGCGGCATGGACCGAGTCACCGGTGACCACATGGGAATGCTGGCCACCGTGATCAATGCTCTGGCCATGGCCGACCACTTGCGGCGCAAAGGGATGGATGCCCGTGTGCTCTCCGCTTTGGGAATGGAGGCGGTGTGTGAGTCCTATTCCCGTCATCGCGCGATGGAGCATCTGGAGCAGGGGCGGGTGGCGATTTTCGCCGCCGGCACTGGTAATCCCTTTTTTACTACCGATTCCGCGGCCAGCCTGCGGGCCATCGAAATCGGTGCCGATCTGCTCATCAAGGCCACCAAGGTGGACGGGGTCTACTCGGACGATCCGGTGAAGAATCCGCAGGCCACCTTTTATGAGCGTATCAGTTTCGATCAGGCCCTGGAGGCGCGGTTGGCGGTGATGGACGCCACCGCGCTCATTCTGTGTCGGGACCACGGCCTGCCTTTGCGGGTGATGAACATCTATCGGCCGGGTGCCCTGCGCCGCCTGTTGCAGGGGGAATCCATCGGAACACTGGTTGAGTAGCGGAGAGAATCCAATGATCGACGACATCAAGAAGGACGCGGCGGAGCGCATGGACAAGACCATCAAGGCGCTCCACGACGCCTTGGGCAAGATCCGTACGGGCCGTGCCCATCCCAGCCTGCTCGATCACCTGACGGTTTCCTATTACGGCGCCGAAGTGCCATTGCGGCAGGTGGCCAATGTGAGCGTGGAGGATGCCCGTACCCTGGTGGTCCAGCCTTATGAACAGTCCATGGTCAAGCCGGTGGAGAAGGCCATCATGGAGTCGGACTTGGGTCTCAATCCCAACACCGCCGGTACCGTCATCCGGGTGCCCATGCCGCCGCTCACCGAGGAGCGGCGGCGCGATCTCACCCGTGTGGTGCGCCAGGAAGGGGAACAGGCGCGGGTGGCCATTCGCAACATCCGTCGTGACGCCAACAGCGAACTCAAAGAGCTGGTCAAAGAAAAGTTGATCACGGAGGACGACGAACGACGCGGCCAGGAGGTGATCCAGAAGCTCACCGATCAGCACATCAAAGAGATCGACGAGATGCTGGAGGCCAAGGAAAAGGACTTGATGGCGGTTTGAGCCGTCGTTTGTTGCGTCCTCCCGCATGTCTTCGGCCTGTACGAACGAAGAGAGGATCCCCCACCACGTGGCGATCATCATGGACGGCAATGGCCGTTGGGCCCGCGCCCGTGGCAAGCCGCGCCATCTTGGTCACCGTGCCGGGGTGGAGTCGGTGCGCCGGGTCATCGAAGCCTGTGGTGCTCGGGGTGTGAAGGTGCTCTCTCTGTTCGCCTTCTCCAGCGAGAACTGGCGGCGGCCGCAGGCCGAAGTGAAGATGCTCATGGAGCTCTTTTTCAATGCCCTCAACCGGGAGATTCGGCGACTGGTCAAGGGAAACGTACGGTTGCGCGTCATCGGTGACTTGAGCGCCTTTTCGGACAAGCTGCAACAGCTCATCCGGGAAGGAGAGCGGGCCACCGCCGACAACGACGGCCTGTTGCTCCAGGTGTTCGCCAATTACGGCGGTCGGTGGGACATCACCCAAGCGGCGCGCCGTTTGGCTGCCCAGGTACAGGCCGGAATGTTGACACCAGACCAGATCGATGAGGCGCAGGTCGCAGGGGTGTTGTCGTTCGCCGGTGTGCCTGATCCCGATCTGCTCATCCGCACCGCTGGGGAGCGGCGCATCAGCAATTTCATGCTTTGGCAGTGCGCCTATACCGAACTCTACTTCACTGAAGTGCTCTGGCCCGATTTCGACGAGGCCGCCTTCGACGCCGCATTGGCGGACTATGCACGACGGCAGCGCCGGTTCGGTGCCGTCGTCGAGCCCGAGGAGGGCTGATGCTGGCACAGCGGCTGTTCACCGCGTTGATTCTCGTCCCCCTCGTCTTCGCCGCGGTGTTGGGATTGCCCACTTCCACGTTCGCCCTTCTCGCCGGACTGGTGGTGTTGGCAGCGGCCTGGGAGCTGACCCGCCTGGCGGGATTGGAGAGTGGTCCGGTCCGGGTTGCGTTTCTGTTCATCCTGGGCGCGGTGCTGGCGTTTTTGTACGCTTACCGGTCGGCCGAATGGGTTTCCTGGGCCGTCCTGGCGCTGGCTTCATGGTGGCTGGTCAACCTGGTGGTGCTTCTCTCTGGGCGGCTGGAACCGCGACCCTTTCGGGGCAGCCGGCCTTTACGGCTCGTAAGTGGCCTGTTCCTTCTATCCGGTGCCTGGCTGGCGCTCGTATCCATCCACGCCATGCCTCGGGGGCCGGCTTTGGTGATGGCTTTCCTCGTGCTCATTTGGGTGGCCGACAGCGCCGCCTATTTCGCCGGTCGAAGATGGGGACGGCGCAAGCTGGCGCCCCACATCAGTCCGGGAAAAACGGTGGCTGGCGCTTTGGGCGCCGTAGCCGGCGGCGCCCTCTTCTCGCTGGTCTTTCTGACACCGCCGCTCGATCTGGTGTCCCCTGTACAGGCCGTGTTTCTGTGTGTCGCCACCGTGATGGTCTCCATCGGCGGCGACCTGTGGGAGAGCGTGCTCAAGCGCGAGCGGGGGGTCAAAGACAGCGGCCGGCTGCTGCCCGGCCATGGGGGTGTGCTCGATCGCATCGACAGCCAGATCGCGGCGGCGCCTTTCTTCCTGGCGGGATTGCGGTTGTTGGGGGTCGAGGGATGAGCGGCCTGGCGGTACTCGGCGCCACGGGTTCCATAGGTCGGAGCACCCTCGACGTGGCCGGCCGCCACCCCGATCGCTACCCGGTGGTGGCCTTGGCCGCTCATAGGGACGTGGAGACCATGCTGGATCTGTGTCGGCGGCATGGGCCCAGGCTGGCGGCCATGGCGGATGCCGACGCCGCCCGTGAACTGGAGCGGCGGCTCGCAGTCGAAGGGCTGAAGACGGAGGTGGCCGCCGGCCCGGCCGGATTGGAAGCGGTGGCCACCCATCCCGAGGCGGCTCAGGTGATGGCGGCCATCGTCGGCGCGGCCGGCCTGCCGCCTGCGCTTGCGGCGGTGCGCGCGGGCAAACGCCTGCTTTTGGCCAACAAAGAGGCGCTGGTGGTGGCGGGACGCCTGTTCATGGAGGAGGTGGGGCGCGCCGGCGTGACGGTGCTTCCCATCGACAGTGAACACAACGCCATCTACCAGTGCCTTCCACCTGGATCGGGCTCTCTCGAGGCGAAAGGGGTTTCCCGCATCCTGCTCACCGCTTCCGGAGGGCCCTTTCGCACTTGGCCCGTCGAGCGGCTGGCCCGGGTGACGCCGGAGGAGGCCTGCGCCCATCCCAACTGGAACATGGGACGCAAAATTTCCGTGGATTCGGCCACGCTCATGAACAAAGGGCTGGAGGTGATCGAGGCGCACTGGTTGTTCGGCGCGGAGCCCGATCGCATTCATGTGGTGGTGCACCCCCAGAGCATCGTCCATTCCCTGGTCCAGTACGTGGACGGTTCGGTGTTGGCGCAGATGGGCAATCCCGACATGCGCACGCCCATCGCCCACGCCCTGGCCTGGCCGGAGCGTATCGACGCCGGGGTGGCCCCGTTGGATTTGTTCGATGTGGGCCGATTGGATTTCGAAGCGCCGGATCTGAAGCGGTTTCCCTGTCTTGGGTTGGCCTTTCGCGCGGTGCGCGAGGGGGGCACGGCGCCGGCGGTGCTCAATGCGGCCAACGAGGTGGCGGTGGCGGCGTTTCTGAACCGGCGGATCGGTTTTCTCGACATTCCGCGCGTCATCGAAGGGGTGATGGAGGCCATGCCGGCGGCGCCGGTTGCTTCCCTGGAACAGCTCTTGGCCGTGGATGCCGAAGCCCGGCGGCGGGCGGAGGCGCAGGTGAAGGCGCTGGAGGATCGGGCATGATCGAGTCCCTGGCATTGAAGGTTTTCGGATTTCTTCTGGCCCTGGGCATCCTGGTGACGGTCCACGAGTTCGGCCATTTCTGGGTGGCGCGTCGGCTGGGCGTCAAAGTGCTGCGCTTTTCCATCGGCTTCGGCCGCCCCCTCAAGACCTGGCGGCGGCCGGGAGACGAGACGGAATACGTGGTGGCCGCCATTCCCCTGGGCGGTTACGTGAAGATGGTGGACGAACGGGAGGGGGCGGTGGACGAGGCCGATCTGCCGCGCGCCTTCAACCGCAAGCCCCTGTGGGTGCGTACCGCCGTAGTGCTGGCCGGTCCTCTGTTCAACCTGGGGTTCGCCGTGCTCTTGTTCTGGCTGGTGCTGGTGATGGGGGAGACCGGCCTGCGTCCTCTGGTGGGCGAAGTGACCCCGGGTTCGGTGGCGGAGGCCGCCGGGTTTGCCCCCGGTGACGAGATCCTTGCCATCAACGGCGAACCCACCCCCACCTGGAGCCAAGTGTTGTATCGGTTCGCCGCCGCATCCGCTGGAGGAGAGACCATCGTCTTCGAGGTGAAGGACGGGTTCGGCAAGTTGCACCGGCGGGTTCTGGCCCACGACGCCGTCGGTGACCTGGCGGAGGTGAAGAATCCTTTGGATGCGTTGGGTCTCCGTCCCGAAGTGCCCGAGGTGCCGCCGGTCATCGGCCGGGTGTTGCCGGGCGAACCCGCGGAGGCGGCGGGGCTGGCGCCGGGCGACCGTATCCTGGAGGTGGATGGCCGTCCGGTGGAGGATTGGGTGGAGTGGGTCACTTACATCCGCGATCACCCCCTCCAGCCCCTGCGGCTGAAGGTGGTGCGCGAGGGACGGGTGCTCGAGCTGACGGTGACGCCCAAAGCGGTGGACGACGGCGAGGGGGGCACCATCGGCCGTATTGGAGCGGCGAACCGGCCCGTGCCGGAACTCTGGGCCCGTTACCGGGTGGAATACGCCATGGGGCCGCTCGAGGCGATCCCCCGGGCTTTCGAACGCACCTGGGAATTCTCCGCCCTCACCCTCAAGGTGATGTGGCGCATCCTCACCGGCCAAGCGTCCGTGAAGAACCTGGGCGGCCCCATCACCATGGCCGATGCGGCGGGCACGGCGGTGAGCGCGGGGCTGGTCCATTTCATCAAGTTGCTGGCGGTGATCAGCGTCAGCCTGGGTGTCTTCAACCTGCTTCCGATTCCGGTGCTGGACGGCGGACATCTGCTCTATTTTCTCATCGAGGCGGTCACCGGTAAGCCGCCATCCGAAGAGGCGATGGCGCGCGGCCAACAGGTGGGGTTGGCGTTGTTGCTGGCGCTCATGGTCCTGGTGTTCTACCAGGACATTCTGCGGCTCACGGAGTGAGGGCCGGTGTTGCGCTTTTCCCGATATAATACGGCGCCACGTCGAATCCGGCTCCGCCTTGCCGCCATGCGCCGTCTCACCGCTCTCTCATTCGTCCTGCTCTTGTGGAGCACGGCACCGCTCTTGGCCGAAGAGGGGTTCGTGGCGCGCGACATTCGCGTGGACGGCTTGCAGCGCATCTCGGCCGGCACCGTTTTCAACTATCTTCCGGTCCGTCCCGGCGAGCGGGTGACCCCCTCGGATGTGCGCAACATCATCCGCACCCTCTACAAGACCGGCTTTTTCAAAGACGTCCAGGCCTGGCGCGAAGGCGATGTGCTGGTGCTGGAGGTGATCGAGCGGCCCGCCATCGCCCAGATCGACATTGAAGGCAACAAGTCCATCAAGACCGAAGACTTGCTCAAGGGGCTCAGGGACGCGGGCCTGGCCGAGGGGAGGACCTTCAACCGCTCGGTGCTGGCGCGCATCGAACAGGAACTCAGGCGCCAGTTCTACAACGAGGGCAAGTACGGCGTGATCCTCGAAACCCGGGTGACGCCGATGGAGCGCAACCGGGTCGCGGTGGCGATCGACATCCAGGAGGGCAAGACCGCGCGCATCCGGGGCATCCATATCGTGGGCAACCATGCCTTCGACGACGAAACCCTGCTGGACCTGTTCCAGTCCCGCCCCGGCGGCTGGCTGGCCTGGTTCACCAAGGAGGACCGTTACTCGCGCCAGAAGCTGGCCGGTGACCTCGAAGCGCTCAAGTCCTTCTATCTGGACCGTGGCTACCTCCAGTTCAAGGTGGAATCCACCCAGGTGACCCTTTCGCCGGACAAGAAAGACATCTTCATCACCGTCAATGTCGACGAAGGCGACGTCTATACCTTGAGCGACATCCGCATCACCGGCGATCTGGTGGTGGATCCTGAGGAGTATTTCCCTCTCATCCATCTGCGTCGGGGCGAGCCTTTCTCCCGCCGCCAGGTGGTGGACAGCACCGACCGTATCACGGAGAAGCTGGGTGAGATGGGATATGCCTTCGCCAACATCAATCACATCCCGGAGGTGGACGAGGAAAACAAGACGGTGGCCATTACGTTCTATCTGGATCCGGGAAAGCGGGTCTATGTGCGTCGCATCGAGATCAAGGGCAACACCCGCACCCGCGACCGCGTCATCCGTCGTGAGATGCGGCAGATGGAGAACGCTTGGCTCTCCACCGCCAAGCTGCAGCGTTCACGGGAACGGCTGCTGCGATTGGGCTTTTTCGAGGACGTGACCTTGGAGACGCCGGCGGTACCCGGCTCCACCGATCTGACCGATGTGGTGGTGACGGTGAAAGAAAAACCTTCGGGTTCGCTCGCCGGGGGCGTGGGCTACAGCCAGAACCAAGGCTTCTCCTTCACTGCCAGCATCACCGAAGACAACTTCCTGGGCACCGGCAAGAAGGTGACCATGGCGTTGAACACCAGCAGCTACAACACCCACTATCAGCTCTCCTACTTCAACCCTTATGCCACCATCGACGGCATCAGCCGCGGGTTCAACCTCAGCTATCGCAAGACCAATTACGACGAACTCAACATTTCCGACTACTCCACCGACCGTTCCATCGCCTCGGTGAACTACGGCGTACCGATAAGCGATTTCAATCGGCTGTCGGCCACTTTCGCCATCGAGCTCATCGACCTGACGTTGGGCTCCTATCCTCCCATCGAGATCGTCGATTTCGTGGATGTGGAAGGGGATCGCTATCTCGACTACAAGATCACCGTCACCTGGCGCCACGATTCGCGTGACAGTGCGATCTTCCCCAATGTGGGAACCCGCCAGACGGCGACCTTGGCCATGACGTTGCCGGGAAGCGATCTCCAGTTCTACAAGTTCTATTACACCTTCCGCCACTATGTGCCCCTGTATCGTCAGTTCGTCTTCTCGGCGCGCGCCGATTTGGGTTATGGTGACAGCTACGGGAAGACCCACACCATGCCCTTTTTCGAGCACTTCTATGCCGGAGGGGTGAAGAACGTGCGTGGCTTCAAGAGCAATACGCTGGGGCCGCGGGATTCCACCGGTGACCCTTATGGCGGCAATCGCAAGATCACCGGGGGCATCGAATTGTTCATGCCGCCGCCTTTCGAAGAGTTCTCCGAAACACTGCGCTTGTCGGCGTTTCTGGATGCGGGCAATGTGTTTCGGGACAAGATAGAATGGGACGAGATCCGCTATTCCGTCGGGGTGGGGGCCACTTGGCTTTCGCCCATGGGCGCGCTCACCATAAGCTATGGTGTGCCGTTGAACGACAAGGATTACGATGAAGTGGAGAACTTCCAGTTCAGTTTCGGATCCGTATTCTGAACCAACCCAAAGACGAGGAGTGCAACAACGTGAACCATTTCAAGACTCTGCTGGCGGCGTCGCTCATCCTCATGCTGGCTTTCGTCGGCACGGCCACGGCGGCCGGAACTCGCGTGGCCTATGTGCAAGTGGCCAAAGTGCTGCAGGCTTCTCCTCAGGTGAAAGCCATCAAGGAGCGCATCCGCAGGGAGTTTGCCAAGCGTGACGACCAGTTGGTCGCCGAACAGAAGAAACTCAAAAAGCTCAAAGAGAAGCTGGCGCGGGATGCGGCCATCATGAGTGAGGCGGAGAAGAAACGCTTGGAGCGTGACATCATCGCCCGCAGCCGCAAGCTCAAGAATGCCCAGAGTGAATTTCAGGAGGACCTCACTCTCCGTCAGAACGAGGAGTTGGCCAAATTGCGCAAGGTGATCACCGAAGTGGTGGTCAAGGTGGCCAAGCAAGGTGGCTTCGACATGGTGCTCGAGAGCGGCGTGGTCTGGGCCAACAGCAAGGTGGACATCACCGACAAGGTGATCAAGGAGCTCAAGAAACGCCGGTGACCGGCATGTCGGCGGAGGGGTACACCCTGGCCGAGCTGGCGCGAGTGGCGGGCGCGGAACTGGATGGCGATCCCGCCATTCGCATCACCGGTCCGGAGACGCTGGAAGCGGCGGGTCCGGGGCACATCAGCTTCCTGGCCAATCCCCGCTACCGCAACCGGCTGACCGAGACCCGCGCCTCGGCGGTGATCCTGTCGCCGGACGAACGGGCGCACTGCCCCGCTGCGGCGCTGGTCAGCGACAACCCTTATCTGGCCTGGGCCCGGGTGTTGGCCTGTTTTCAGGTGCAGAACCGTCCGCCGCCCGGTATCCATCCTGCAGCCGTAGTGGCCGATTCCGCCAGAGTGGCCGATTCCGCCGTGGTGGAGGCGGGAACCGTCATCCAGCCCGACGCAGAGATCGGCGAGGGGGTGTGGATCGGCCCCAACTGCGTGGTCGGCCAGGGGGTGAAGATCGGCGAGCAGAGTCGTCTCGTGGCCTCGGTCACCCTACTCGACGGGGTGCGGGTCGGGCGCCGTTGCCTCCTGCATCCGGGCGTGGTGGTGGGCAGCGACGGCTTCGGGCTGGCCCGTGACGGTCGCCGTTGGGAGAAGGTGCCGCAGCTCGGCTCCGTGGTGTTGGAGGATGATGTGGAGGTGGGGGCCAACACCACCATCGATCGGGGCGCCGTCCACGATACGGTGATTCGCCGCGGCGCCAAGCTGGACAACCTGATCCAGGTGGCCCACAACGTGGAAATCGGCGAGAACACCGCCATCGCCGCCTGTACCGGCATTTCGGGTTCCACTCGCATCGGCGCCGACTGCACCTTGGCCGGCGGAGTGGGACTGGTGGGCCACATCGAGCTGGCCGACAATGTGCATGTCACCGGATTCTCCATGGTGACTCACTCCCTCAAAGAGCCGGGTGTCTATTCCAGCGGTTTGGCCGCCGTGCCCCACCGCCAATGGAAAAGAAACGCGCCGCGCATCAAGCGCCTGGACGAAATGAACAAGAAGATCCGCGAGCTGGAGAAGGCCCTAGACCGGTTGCGGAAGGAACAGGAGACGGCCTGAGCCGTCCGGGAGTTGATCTTGACGAATCTCGACATCGGCCGCGTGCTGGCGCGGCTGCCACACCGCTATCCTTTTTTGTTGATCGACCGTGTGCTCGAGTGCGAGCCCGGTGAGCGCTTGCTGGCGCTGAAGAACGTCACCATCAACGAACCATTCTTCCAGGGCCATTTCCCGGAGCGGCCGGTCATGCCCGGCGTCCTCATCGTCGAGGCTCTTGCTCAAGCCACCTGCCTCTTGGCGCTGGAGACCGAGCCGAGCGCAGAAGACGAGGTCTATCTTCTGGCCGGGGTGGACAAGGCCCGTTTCAAACGGCCGGTCCTGCCGGGGGATGGTCTTCATCTGGAGACGCGACTGCTCAAGCGGCGGCGGGGCGTTTGGTTGTTCGACGCCAAGGCCCTGGTGGAGGGGACGGTGGCGGCTTCCGCAGAGATCATGTGCACCGCGAGGCCCCTTTGATCCATCCCACCGCCATCGTCGACGAGAGTGCGCGCCTCGGGGAAGGGGTGCGCATCGGCCCATACAGCGTCATCGGCCCCGGGGTCGAGATCGGCGATGGATGCGAGATCGGCAGCCATGTGGTCGTCGCCCGCAACACCCGCATGGGGCGCGGCAACAAGATATTTCAGTTCGCCTCCGTCGGCGAGGACCCCCAGGACAAGAAGTACGCCGGTGAAGAGACTTGGCTGGAGATCGGCGACCACAACGTGATCCGCGAGTACGCCACCCTTCATCGCGGAACGGTGCAAGACGGCGGCGTCACCCGGATCGGCAGCCACAATCTGCTCATGGCCTACACCCACGTGGCCCACGACTGCCGCATCGGCGATCACACCATTCTCGCCAACGCCGCATCCCTGGGCGGCCATGTGGAGGTCCATGATTGGGCCATACTGGGCGGTTTCACCCTGGTGCACCAGTTCACCCGGGTGGGTGCCCACAGCTTTTCCGCCATGGGCAGCGCCATCGGCAAGGATGTGCCTCCATATGTGATGGTGGACGGCCGGCCTGCGGCGCCGCGCGGCATCAACCACGAAGGGTTGCGGCGCAGAGGGTTCACCGACGAGGAGATCGGCGCCATCAAGCGGGCTTATCGCCGCCTCTACCGCTCGGGCCTGCGGCTGGAGGCGGCCAGAGAAGAGATCCGCTCGATGGCGCGGGAAATCCGGGTGTTGGAGGTGATGGCCCGGTTCCTCGAAAACCCCGCGCGCAGCATCGTCCGCTGATGCGCATCGCGTTGGTCGCCGCCGAGCCCTCGGGTGACCGGCTCGCCGCGGGATTGATGGCGGCGCTGAATGCGCGGGTGCCCGGCGTGCGGTTCGAAGGCGTCGGCGGCGAACGGATGGCCGCGCAAGGGTTGAAGAGCCGTTTTCCCATGGAGAAGTTGTCGGTCATGGGCCTGGTGGAGGTGGTCCGCCATCTGCCCGAGCTGATCGCCCTGCGCCGAGGCCTGGTGCGTCACTGGCGGACGCACCCTCCGGATCTGTTCATCGGGATCGATGCGCCCGATTTCAACCTGGGGTTGGAGAAGGCGCTGCGGGCGGGCGGCGTTCCCACCGTACACTACGTGAGTCCCACCGTCTGGGCCTGGCGCGAAAATCGGGTGAAGAGGTTGCGGCGCGCCGCCGACCGCGTGCTCTGCATCTTCCCCTTCGAACCCGAGTTCCTGGCGCGCCACGGGATCGACGCCCGTTACGTGGGCCATCCTTTGGCGGCGGCCTATCCCCTGGCACCGGATCGCGCCGCCGCACGCCGGGCGTTGGCGCTGCCGCGCCGTGGCCCGGTGCTCGCCCTGCTGCCCGGCAGCCGCATGGCCGAGGTGGAGCGGATCGGGCCGCCTTTCCTGGAAGCAGCAGTGCGTCTCGCCGGACGTGTGCCGGATCTTCGGGTGGCCGTTCCCACCGCCACCGAAGCCACGGATGCCCGTCTGCGTGCGCTGGTACGCCGTCACGCCGCCGGCCTGCCGATCACCGTCCATCCGGGGCGTACCGCCGAAGTGCTCACCGCTGCGGACGCGGCCTTGGTGGCGTCGGGCACGGCCACTCTCGAAGCCCTGTTGTGCAAGCGGCCGATGGTGGTGGGCTACCGGATGCATCCGCTCACTTACTGGATCATCACCGGCCTGGGTTTGTTGAAGACGGAACGGGTGGCCATGGCCAATTTGCTCTCACCCGAACCCATGGCACCGGAGCTGCTGCAGCAGGCGTGCACGCCGGACCGACTGGCCGGGGCGCTGGAGCCGTTCTTTTTCGATGAAGAGCGGCGTATGCGTGTCGAACGTGTCTATGCCGAAGCCCACCGCCGGTTGCGCATGGCCACCGATGAAACGGCCGCTCAGGTGGTGTTGGAGGTGTTGGAGGCGAAACGATGATCGTGTGCGGTCTGGATGAAGCGGGACGCGGCCCCCTGGCCGGTCCGGTGGTGGCGGCGGCGGTGGTGCTCGATCCCGCCCGTCCCATCGCCGGGCTGGCCGATTCCAAAAAGCTCACGCCGGCCCGTCGCGATGCGCTCTATGCGGAGATTACCGAAAAGGCGTCGGCCTGGGCCCTGGGCCGGGCCGAAGTGGAGGAGATCGACCGCATCAACATCCTCCAGGCCGCCTTGCTGGCCATGCGCCGGGCGGTGGAGGCGCTGCCGCTGCGGGTGGATCACGTGTTGGTGGACGGCGATCGGATTCCGCAAGGGCTCCACTGCACCGCCGAGGCCCTCGTGGGAGGGGATGGCCGCGAGCCGTGCATCAGCGCTGCTTCCATCGTCGCCAAAGTGAGCCGCGATCGGGAGATGACGCTGCTCGATCGCCTGTATCCCGGATATGGATTTGCCGGACACAAAGGGTATCCTACGAGAGCGCATCTGGAGGCGCTGCGCACCTTGGGTGTCACCGAGATCCATCGCCGCAGCTTCGGGCCGGTCAAGCGGCTTCTCGAGCTTCGGGGGGGCGTGGAGCCCAACGGGGGACGGCGGTGAAACGGACCGTTCAGGGCTTCGTGCGCCGGGCGTGTTCCGTGGTCGATGGCGCCGACGGCCGGCGAGGGAGGGTGGGGCAGTGACCACGACCTCTTGTCAAGGAATCCGTGAACGTTTTTCGACCCGAGGTCGAAGTACCGCCTTTTTCAAACGATGACTCAGGCATTCGTCCACCTCCATCTCCACACCGAATACTCCATGGTGGATTCGGTGGTGCGCATCGGACCGCTCATGGAAAAAGTGGCGGCGTCGGGCATGCCGGCGGTGGCCCTCACCGATCAGAGCAACCTCTTCGCCCTGGTGAAGTTCTACAAGGCGGCGCTGGCGGCCGGTGTCAAGCCCATCGCCGGGGTGGACCTGTGGTTGCGCAACGAAGAACAGGTGAACCAGCCCCATCGATTGATCCTGCTGGCGCAGGACGCCACCGGCTACGCCAACCTGAGGCTGTTGGTGTCGCGGGGCTACCAGGAGGGGCAACATCTGGGCCGCCCCATGTTGGAGCGGGACTGGCTCACGCCGGAGCGGTGCCAAGGCCTCATCGCC
Organism: uncultured Sedimenticola sp.; assembly: GCA_964404295.1. Lineage (GTDB taxonomy): Bacteria > Pseudomonadota > Gammaproteobacteria > Chromatiales > Chromatiaceae > Thiolapillus. The sequence continues at coordinate 24,781 of CAYOJM010000075.1, forward strand.
CTCTCCGGCGGACGCCAGGGTGACGTGGGAAGAGCGTTGCTCGCCGGCAACGTGTCTCAGGCCGAAGCCTTGCTCGACGGCTGGTTGTCCCTCTTCGGCGACCGCTACTACCTTCAACTGGTGCGCACCGGTCGTCCGGAGGAGGAAGCGTGCCTGCATGCCAGCGTGGACCTGGCCGCCCGCCGCCGGGTGCCCGTGGTCGCCACCAATGAAGTCTGCTTTCTGGAGCCGGATCAGTTCCAGGCCCACGAAATCCGGGTGTGCATCCACCAGGGGCGCACCTTGGACGATCCCCGACGGCCGCGGGACTACTCGCCTCAACAATACTTGCGTTCTCCCGAAGAGATGGCGGAGCTGTTCGCCGACATCCCGGAAGCGCTGGAGAACAGTGTGGAGATCGCCCGCCGGTGCACGCTGGAGCTGGAGTTGGGCAAAAACTATCTACCCGATTTTCCGGTGCCCGAAGGGTTGACCACGGACGACTATTTCCGGCGGTTGGCCGAGGAGGGGCTGGAGAAGCGGCTGCGCAAGATTCTGGATCCGCAAGCGCCCGATTTCGCCCGGCGTCGGGCCCCCTATGACGAGCGGCTGCGCACCGAGTTGGATGTCATCGTGCAGATGGGGTTTCCGGGTTACTTTCTCATCGTGGCCGACTTCATCCGTTGGGCCAAGGCGCAGGGCATCCCCGTGGGGCCCGGTCGGGGTTCGGGTGCGGGTTCCCTGGTGGCCTATGCCCTGGAGATCACCGACCTCGATCCCCTCGAGCATGAGCTGCTGTTCGAGCGTTTCCTCAATCCCGAGCGGGTGTCCATGCCCGATTTCGACATCGATTTCTGCATGGACCGCCGCGATGAGGTGATCGACTACGTGGCGCGCAAATACGGGCGCGACGCCGTTTCCCAGATCATTACCTACGGCTCCATGGCGGCCAAGGCGGTGGTGCGTGACGTGGGGCGGGTCTTGGGCCACCCATACGGTTTCACCGACCGGGTGGCCAAGATGATCCCCTTCGACCTGGGCATCACCCTGGAGCGGGCGCTGGAGGAGAGCGAGGAGCTCAAGCAGGCTTACGCCAACGATGAAGAAGTGCGAGAGCTCATCGACATGGCCCGCCAGCTCGAAGGGCTCACCCGGAATGCGGGCAAGCACGCCGGTGGCGTGGTCATCGCGCCGGGCCGACTGACGGATTTCACGCCGCTCTACTGCGAAGCGGACGGATCCAACCTGGTGACCCAGTTCGACAAGAACGACGTCGAAGCGGTGGGGTTGGTGAAGTTCGACTTTCTCGGGCTGCGCACCCTTACCATCATCGATTGGGCGCTCCAGACCATCAATCGCGGGCGCGAAGCCCAGGGGGAACCGCCGCTGGACATCGGGCGCATTCCCATGGACGACCCCAAAGCGTTCGCTCTGCTCAAGTCGGCCCGGACCACCGCGGTCTTCCAGCTCGAGTCGCACGGAATGAAGGATCTCATCGCCCGCTTGCAACCGGACAGCTTCGAAGACATGACCGCTTTGGTGGCCCTGTTCCGGCCCGGTCCCCTGGGATCCGGCATGGTGGACGACTTCATCGCGCGCAAGCACGGTCGGGCCAAGGTGGAGTATCCCCACCCCAAGCTCGAACCCATTCTCAAGCCCACCTACGGGGTCATTCTCTACCAGGAGCAAGTGATGCAAATCGCCCAGGTGTTGGCCGGCTACACCTTGGGCGGCGCCGACCTGTTGCGTCGCGCCATGGGCAAGAAAAAACCGGAGGAGATGGAGAAACAGGGCGAAATCTTCGTCCGAGGCGCCGTGGAGCGGGGCGTGGACGAGGCCACGGCCCGTTACATCTTCGACCTCATGGCCAAGTTCGCCGGCTATGGCTTCAACAAATCACATTCGGCGGCCTATGCCCTGGTCTCTTATCAGACCCTATGGCTCAAGGCCCATTACCCGGCCGCTTTCATGGCCGCCGTGCTCTCGGCGGACATGGACAACACCGACAAAGTGGTGCACCTCATCGAAGAGTGTCGCGACATGGGGTTGGAGGTGCTGCCGCCGGCGGTGAACCGCTCCGACCACCGCTTCACGGTGGACGGCGAACGCACCATCGTCTATGGATTGGGGGCCATAAAAGGGGTGGGTGAATCGGCCATCGAGGGCATCGTCGCCGCCCGGGAAGCGGAAGGGCCGTTCGAAGATCTGTTCGACTTCTGCCGCCGCATCGATCTGCGCAAGTGCAACCGACGGGTGCTGGAGTCCCTCATCCGCGCCGGCGCCCTCGACGGACTGGGGCCCAATCGGGCCACTCTCATGGTGCAGCTTCCCTTGGCGCTGAAGATGGCCGAACAGCACCATGCCCAACGGGCGGCGGGGCAGAACGATCTGTTTGGATTCACCGACACGGCCGCGGCGCCCAGCCTGGAGCTGCTGCCCGAGCCTGTGGAGGAGTGGAACGACGAGGCCCGCCTGCGGGGAGAAAAAGAGACGCTGGGGCTTTTTCTCACCGGACACCCTATCGACTTCTACCAGCCGGAGATCGAGGCGCTCATTGGACGGCGCATCGCCGACTTGCGCCTGGACGAAGAGGGGCGGGGGCGAGGTCCCGAGGTGACCCTGGCCGGACTCGTCCTGTCCGTGAGCCGGCGCAACACCCAGCGCGGACGGATGGCTTCGGTGCTTCTGGACGACAAAAGCGGGCGCATCGAGGCCACCTTCTTCAGCGAGGCCTTCGAACGCTACGGCCGGGCGCTGGAAGTGGACAAGGTGGTGGTGGTCCGCGGCCAGTTGGTCCATGACGACTATCGTGACACTCTGGGCCTGCGGGTGGACGCCTTCTGGTCCTTCGAGGATTACCGCAATGAACGGCTGGGCGGATTGCGCTTGGTCCTCGATGCCGAGCGGTTGGCCGAAGCCGGCGGAGATCCGCTTCAGCAGGTTCGCCGTCTCGAGCGTCTGTTGGCGCCGTTGCGCCGGGAAGACGGCGTTCCCTTTGTTTTTCGGTATGAGGACGGGGCGACGGCGGTGGACCTCCAGCCGGGGAGTGGGTGGCGGATTCGCGTCACCGACGAGGCGGTGGTCGCGCTCAGGCGGTTGTTGGGTGAAACCGCCTTGCAATTCTTGCCGGCGCCGCCGGGGCGGGAAAAGCCGCCTGTGGCGCAGGCCGGCCCCCTCTCCGGTTGAGGCCGCCGCGGCCGTCTGCGGTCGTCGGCGGCAAACCCCGTCGGCTGTGGCATAATTCGCCATTCGCCGAACGTCGGATGCCGGCCGTGAATGGACAGAAAACGTATTGACGAGGGGGTGGAGCGGCTCTGCCTCAAGGGATGCAAGGCCCTTTGGGTCGAGATCGAACGCATGGATCGCGGCCAGTTTCCACCCGAGCTCGATGCCCTGGACGCCGACGAAAAGGCCGAGGTGCTGCGCGAGCTCAAGAGCATCATGGCCGTCTATCGGGGCAGTTGCAGCCTCTAGGAGTTCTCCGTGCGCGTCGCCCTCAGAGTGGATGTGGCCAGCGAGACGGCAGCCACTGTCGGTGTGCCCAGGCTGCTGGAACTGTTCGCCACCCATGACGTGATGGCCACTTTTTTCTTTGCCATGGAGTTCCGCCCCCCTCGCGGGTTGGTGCGGCGCGCGGCGGCCCTTTTGGCGCGTGCTCCGGCGCCGCGCATGAAGCCGGAGGCCGCCATGGAGGCGGTGGTGGAGGCCGGCCATGAAATCGGTCTTCTGGGGTATGAGCCCGAAGCGTGGCGCCGTCGGGCGGCCTTTGCCGACGCCGATTGGACCCGCCATCAGCTCGCCTTGGGGATGGAAAGATTCGAAGCGATCATGGGTCAGCCTCCCGATCGTTTCGCCGCGCCCCATTGGCAGCCCAACGCCCATCTGTTCGGCATGGAAGCGCGGAGGGGGTTCACGTTCGCCAGTGACGTGCGCGGCCGCTTTCCTTTCTATCCCCAACTGCACAACGTGGTGTCCCGCTGTCCACAGATCCCGGTCACTCTGCCCACTTTGGAGGAATTGCTGGTCCAGGGTGAGGTGACCCCGGCCAACGTCCATGAATATCTCTACGCGGAATCCCGCCATCTGTTGCCCCATGGCCATGTGTACGCCGTGGACGCGGCGGTGGAAGGGGTGGCGCACCTTGATGTGATGGAGAAGTTGTTGATCATGTGGAAGGGGCAGGAGGGGCAGGTGCGTTCCTTGGGGGCGGTGCATGCCGAGTTGGATCTGGAGCGGCTTCCGGTGCATCAAGTGGGTTGGACCCAGGTGCCGGGGCGGCGCGAGCATGTGGCGGCCCAGAGTCTTCCGGTGAAGCTCTGATGGACAGGAAACTGCGTTATCGAAACGCCGAGCTCAAGGCCTGGGTGTATGCCGCCCCTTCGCCCATTCACGGAACCGGCCTGTTCGCCCGGTGTCCCATCCCGGCCGGTACCTACATCGGCACCTACTGGGGACCTGAAGCCCGGCGCAACGGTCCTTATGTGCTCTGGGTGATCGACAACCCGGAAGACGAGACGACCTGGCGTGGTCGCAGCGGCCGCAATCTGCTGCGCTATCTCAACCACTCCGCCGATTACAACGCCGAGTTCGACGGTTTCGACCTCTATGCCATCAAGGACATCGCCGCCGACGAAGAGATCACGTTCTACTATGGAGACGAGTTCCACCGGTCTCTCTGAACGGGACCGCCTCTACGCCGACAGGCGGGAACAGGTGGAGGCTTTCGTTTTCGACGAGCGGGTGGCGGCGGTGTTCGGCGATATGATCACCCGGTCGGTGCCTGGTTACGCCACCATCGTGGCCATGACCGGCTTGCTCGCCCATCGTCATGCCCGCCCCGGTGGACGCCTCTATGACCTTGGGTGTTCCCTGGGGGCTGCCAGCGCGGTCATGGCCGAATCGGGCGTGCCGGAGGAATGCCGCATCCTGGCGGTGGACAAGGCGCCCGCCATGATCGCCCGGGCGCGTGCGGCGCTCTCCGAGCGCGGGCTCGAAGAGCGCGTCGATTTGCTCTGCGCCGACGTGCGGGAAGTGGAGATCCGAAACGCCTCTGTGGTGGTGCTCAATTTCACCCTCCAGTTTCTGCCGACCGGCGACCGTCTGGCGCTGTTACGGCGCATCCGTCGCGGCATGCGGGACGACGGCGTGCTGATTTTGTCGGAAAAGATCGCCGGGGCGACGCCGGAGGAGGACCGGCTGCTGGTGGAACTGCACGAGGCGTTCAAGCGGGCCAACGGCTACAGCGAACTGGAGATCAGTCAAAAACGGGCGGCGTTGGAGCAGGTGTTGGTGCCGGAGCCCGTGGCCGTGCACCGACGAAGACTGCGCCAAGCAGGATTCGGCGGCGTGGACCTGTGGTTCCAGTGCTTCAACTTCGCCTCTTTCGTGGCCCGCCCGTGATCGAACGCGAGGCTCTGTTCCGCCATTTCCGCGATCCGGCCTTGGAACCCTGGGGTGCGTTGTTGCCGGCGCAACTGGAGGAGGCATTGGACGCTTCCCGCCATGGCGATCTGGCGCGCTGGCGGTTGGTGCTCGAGTCGATGCCCCGGGTGCGGAGCGACGATCTGGCGTTGGATGCCGACCGCGTGCGGGTGGGCCGCGCCCATGAGCTGGAGGCCGCCGTCCGGGAGGAGATCCGGCGCGGCTTGCGGGCGCTGCAGCCCTGGCGAAAAGGGCCGTTCGAGCTGTTCGGCATCCATATCGACGCCGAGTGGCGTTCCGATTGGAAATGGGCGCGGGTGGCGCCCCATCTCCGATCGCTGAAAGGGCGCCGGGTGCTCGACGTGGGGTGTGGCAACGGTTATTACGCCTGGCGCATGGCCGGCGCGGGAGCCGCTTTGGTGTTGGGGCTGGATCCCAATCTCCTGTTTCTGATCCAGTTCCAGGCCGTGCGCCGTTTCATACGGCGACCTCCGCCGGTGCATGTGCTGCCCCTGGGCATCGAAGCGGTGCCGGCCGATCTGAGGGCCTTCGACACCGTCTTTTCCATGGGGGTGTTGTACCACCGCCGGTCGCCCATGGAGCATTTGCAGACGTTGCGCGGATGCCTGAGGTCCGGTGGAGAATTGGTGTTGGAGACCCTGGTGGTGCCGGGCGACGAGAACACCGTTTTGGTCCCGCCCGGACGCTACGCCTGCATGCGTAACGTCTGGTTCATCCCTTCTCCCGCCGCCTTGGTCCGCTGGCTGACACGGTGCGGTTTTCGCAAGGTGCGGGTGGTGGACGTGACGCCCACCACCACGGAAGAACAGCGTCGCACGGACTGGATGGGGTTCCACTCCCTGTCCGAAGCTCTGGATCCGGACGATCCCCTCCGCACGGTGGAAGGCCATCCGGCGCCCCGTCGGGCGGTGGTGTTGGCCGAAGCCTCCTGACGGGATCAATTGCCCACCGGCAAGGTGAGAACGGGTGCTCCGCCGGGCAGCTCTCCCGACTGGAGGGCGAAGAGCTGTCCGAGCAACATGAAGGTGGATTTGGAGTCCAGGTCGGAGTCGTCGATATAGAACCAGTGCCCACGGTAGCGCACTTTGACCGCGGCGTTGTCCGGCGCTTGCCGGCTGTAATGGATTCGGATCAGGCCGTCGAGCACTTCGGACCAGTCGAAAGGGTGCCCCTCTTCGTCCCGGGTGAGGGTGACCCGGCCAGCCGCCACGTCTTCCGGCGGGACGTCCACGCCTTGGGAGAGGAAGTAGAGGATGCCCGTCACCGAGCGGGTCTGGAGCTGGAGGTGGTTGGGCAGCGGAAGCTGAGCGTTGACCGTGATGCGGTATCGCCGCTTGGCGGGGTCCAATCCGAGGAGCCGGGTGAAACGCCGGTACTCCGGCAGGTCCGATGCCCGCGCATCGAAGGCGATGAACTGGGCCAATTGGCCATCCGCCTTGGCCTGATAACTGGCCACCACCTCCTTTTCCCGAAGGCTTTGATACAAGCGTACGGCCTCCAGGAACGTCCTGAACGGCGGTGCTTTGTCCGGCGTGGGACCTGATGCGGTCACCGCATTGCCCAGGCCGTTGAGTTTCTGGACGCACACCCGCAAAACGCGGTCCGACCGCCAGCCCACGTTGTCCAACAGGTCCAGGGTGCGCCAACTCACCGGGGTCATCATGCGTTGGACGAACTCTTTACCGCGCAGCGGCGTGTAGCTGACGGTGGGCTTCTCCTCGTACTCGAATTGGGCCTCGGCCTGGGTCGAGGTATGACCGCCGGTCTCTTGATAAAAGCCGGCGCTCACCCGCGGCTCGAACCGAAATTGGGTGGTCAAGCCGGTCACCTCGAGAAAGAGCGGGCGGTCCCGGTAGCGCAACCGCACCAGGTTGAGCAGCAGTTGCTCGTCGGAAGTGCGTTGGATGGCCAGGTTGTAGTCGGTTCGGCTTCGGTGGATCGCTTGCGGTCCCAGCACGGCGCAGGCGCTCAGTAGAAGACAGCACAGCAGCGGAACGAGGGAAGTCGGCGTCATCGGTCGAAAGCGGTGTCGCAACGGGATCCTTGCAGTTTATTCCGGATCGGGCGACGGAAGGGCTTCCATGAGCAGTCGGGCCGCATTGGAAAGGGTGCGATCACGATGGACGACCGTTCCCAGGCTGCGGCTCAGATGCAAGGGCACCTTCAGCTCCCGCAGGCTGCCGTCGTTGAGCAGGGTGCGAGGCAACAGGCTCCAACCCAGATTGATCTCTACGAGCATTTTCAGTGTTTCTAAATAGTTGGTGGACATTCCAATAATCAACTTCAAGTCGTGTTCGGCCAAGGCCCGGCTCAAGACCGCTCGGGTGTAGGTGGCGGCCCCGGGAAGTACGGCCGGGTACTGGACCAACCGTTCCAAGGAGACGTGGTCTTCCTCGGCCAGGGGATGCTCGGGCGCCGCCACGAAGGCGAGGGGATCGTGCCAGCAGGGCCGGTATTCCAGAGGCGTTTCTTCGGCGGGCCGGGGCGGCAGCGTCACCACGGCCAGCTCCAATTCCCCTTTTTCCACCGCCCGGCAAGCGGCCTCCGAGTCCATGAATCGCAGGTCCAGTTCCACTTCGGGCCAGTCGGCGCGGTAGGTTTTGAGCACCGGAGGCAGCCGGTGGAGGCCGATGTGGTGGCTGGTGCCCAGGATCAAAGAGCCGCGTACCCCGTGCCGTTGGTTTCCGGCCAGCCGTTTGAGGTCTTGGGCCTGGAGCACCAGCTCGCGGGCCTTGGGCAGCAGCAGACGCCCGGCGGGTGTCAGGTGTACCCGGCGGCCGATGCGGTCGAAGAGTCGCACTTCGAGCTCCTCTTCCAACCCTTTGATGCGCTTGCTCACGGCCGGCTGGCTGAGGAAGAGTTTTTCGGCCGCGCCAGAGAACGATCCGACCTCGGCCGCAGTGAGAAACGCTTGCAGTGCCGCCAGCTCCATCTATGCAATTCGGTAATAAAATGAATGAAAAATATGAATTTGCGTAATTGATTCTAGCCCGCTAAGGTTGCCTGGTCATCACGAAGCGCCGGATGCCGACCATGAAGCCGAGGACCCTTTATGACAAATTGTGGGACGACCACGTGGTGCGGGTGGACGAGCACGGCACCGCGCTGCTCTACATCGACCGCCATCTGATCCACGAGGTGACTTCGCCCCAGGCCTTCGAAGGGCTGCGCCTGGCCGGACGCAGGGTGTGGCGCCCCGGCGCCAACCTGGCCACGCCCGACCACAACGTGCCCACCACCGACCGCTCGGCGGGTATCCAGGACCCGGTGTCGAAGATCCAGGTGGAGACGCTGGACGCCAACTGCCGCGAGTTCGGCATCCCCGAGTTTCCCATGAACGACCGCCGCCAGGGCATCGTCCACGTGGTGGGGCCGGAGGAGGGGGCCACCCTGCCGGGCATGACGGTGGTGTGTGGCGACTCCCACACCGCCACCCACGGCGCCTTCGGCGCGCTCGCCTTCGGCATCGGC
>CAYOJM010000076.1:0-2824 GCA_964404295.1 uncultured Sedimenticola sp.
GCGCTGGCCACACTTCAAGGCGACCTCGACGACCTACAACTCCGACTTCAGGAACAGGCCGCCGAAGGCATCCGCAGGCTGGGGGAAACGGCCCGGGGACTCGCCCGTGGCCTGTTTGGCCTGGTGCTGGTACTGGCCGCCTTCATGCTCGCCACCTACCTCTATCTGAGGGTGCGCGTGTTCAAACCCATCCAGGAGACCACCCGCGCGCTGCGCCACGAAGCCTTGGGTGTGGCATCGGACCCAGTGGCGCTGCCCAAACTGAGGGAAACGCGGGAGCTGGTACACGCCTTCGCCGAGATGAAGCGGGAGGTCCAACGACGCCAGCGCGGGCTGGACCACCAGGCCCACCATGACGCCCTCACCCAGCTACCCAACCGAGTGCTGTTCAAGGACCGGCTGGAGCATGCCATCAATCTCGCCCGGCGCAACAACCAGGTGGTGGCCTTGCTGTTCCTGGACCTCGACAACTTCAAGCAGATCAACGACGCCCTGGGCCACCTGGCCGGCGACGAGCTGCTCATCCACGTGGCCCGACGGCTCACCGGCCTGTTGCGCCATACCGACACTGTGGCCCGCTTCGGTGGCGACGAATTCGCCATCCTGCTGGAAAACGTGGAAGGCAAACGTCAGGCGCGCAACATCGCCACCAAGATCCTCAAAGTCCTCTCCGAACCTGTGGTGCTGCGCGACCAGGAGTATCACCTGACCGCCTCCATCGGCATCGCCATGGCGCCCTACGACGACACCCAGCCGGACAACCTCATCCGTGACGCCGACACCGCCATGTACGAGGCCAAACGGCGCGGCAAGAACGCCTACTATTTCTTCTCCAGTGAGTTGCTACAGCGCGCCACCAGCCAACTGCGCCTGGAGCGCGAGGTGCGCGGCGCCCTGGACAAGAGGCAGTTCGTGTTCCACTACCAACCCATCGTGCGAACCGGAGACAAAAAGATCCACGGAGTGGAAGCCCTTATCCGCTGGAAACACGATCAGGGACGCCTGCGCTATCCCGGCGAGTTCATGGATACCCTATTGAGTCTGGATCCCCGCCAGGAGTTCATGGAGCCGCTGCTGATGCAGGTGGACGAGCTGCAAGAGCGCTGCCTGCGTGAACTCCAGGTGCCGCTGCGCGTCTCCATCAACATGCCGGCCACCGTGCTGCGCAACTCCAGCCACCACGAGCAAGTGCTCAACACCCTCAGGCAACGGCGCCACCCCGATCTGCTCCACGTGGAGATCACCGAAGACACCTTGCTCGAGGATCTGGCCAACGCCCGGGTGTTGCTCAACGAGATCAAACGGCTGGGCATCCCTTTGGTGCTGGACGACTTCGGCACCGGGCAGTCTTCGCTCAACCACCTGCGCTCCTTTCCGTTCGACGCCATAAAAGTGGACCGCGAGTTCATCATGAACCTGCATCGCAATCCGGACGACACCACTCTGGTGCGCGCCATCACCCGCCTGGCGCACAGTTTCAACATGAAAGTGGTCGCCGAAGGGGTGGAAAACCGGGAGCAGCACCAGTTCCTTCAATCCATCGGCTGCGACTACGTGCAAGGCTACTTCATCAGCAAACCCATCTCCGCCAACCGGCTATTCGCCCTCCTCCAGCACATGCGCATGCGGCCGAAGGTCGTCAATTAGTTCGGCGAAGCCGGCAACTGCGGGAAAAGATCCCCGCTTTCGGGGCGGCTGGCGAGTGTCGGGGCGCAGGATGTGGAGCAAGTAGGCGATGCCATAGGCTTGCGCCGATGCCAGCACCGGCACGCTGTCGTCCACGAAAAGGGTGCGTGCCGGGTCGAACCTCACCCGTTGCTGCAGCCGTTCCCAGAAAGCAGGATTCTCCTTCGGCAGCCCAAGCTCATGGGAAGAGACGATCCGATCCAAATGGCCGCCCAGGGCGGTGCGTCGCATCTTCAGCTCGAGTGCCTTCTGATGAGCGTTGGTCACCAATACCCGCGCCTTGCCGGCGGCGCGCAGCAGATCGAGAAACTCGATGGCGTGGGGATGGACCTGGATCAAGTGTTCCACCTCGGCCTTGAGCAGGGGGATGTCCAGCGCAAGCTCTCGGCTCCAGTAGTCCACGCAATACCACTTCAGCGTGCCTTCCACCGCCCGGTAGCGGGCCATGAGCAGCTCCCGCGCCGCTTCTTGGGTGAGACCATGGCGCTCGGCGTAGCGTCGGGGCACATACTCCAGCCAGAAATGGTTGTCGAAGTGGAGATCGAGCAGCGTGCCGTCCATGTCCAGTAGGACGGTATCGATGGCGTTCCAGTCGAACATGCGGCGGCCTCCAAAAATCGCTTGTACTCGGGTTCACCCCTTTGTAGCCTTGGCGCAGAAACCGACCATCCCCCTTGTCATGACCTTACCAGACCTCCAAACCCTCAACCAGATCGCGCGCCGGGCCGGTGACGCCATCCTCGAGATCTACCAACAGGACTTCGCCGTGGAAGAGAAGGACGATGCTTCGCCCCTCACCCAGGCGGACCTCGCTTCCCACCGCCTCATCACTACGGCATTGGCCGAGCTGACGCCGGGGATCCCCATCCTGTCCGAGGAGTCCACTTTCGTGCCCTGGGAGACGCGGCGCACGTGGCGGCGCTACTGGCTCATCGACCCACTGGACGGAACCCGGGAATTCGTCAAACGCAACGGGGAGTTCACTGTCAACATCGCTCTGATCGAGGACCACCAGCCGGTGCTGGGGGTGGTCCATGCGCCGGTGCTGGAGGCCACCTGGTACGGCGGGCGGGGCCAGGGCGCCTGGAAACAGGAACGCGGAAACCGTCCCGACCCCATCCACGCCGCCGCCACCTGC
>CAYOJM010000077.1:0-23050 GCA_964404295.1 uncultured Sedimenticola sp.
GGGCACCACCATGACGAGCTCCTCCACGCCCGCCACCTTGGCGGGAATGGCGTTCATCAGCACCGAGGAGGGATAGGCCGCCTTGCCGCCGGGCACGTAGAGGCCCACCCGGTCCAGCGGCGTCACCTGCTGGCCCAGGAGAGTACCGTCGGCCTCCTCGTACTCCCAGCCCGACATCTTCTGCTTCTCGGCGTAGGCGCGGATGCGGGCGGCGGCGGCCTCCAGCGCCTCGCGCTGGTCGGCCGGAATGGTGTTCCAGGCCCGCTCCAGCCTCGAGAGGGGGATCTCCAGGTCGGCGGCGCTGCCCGCCTGCCAGCCGTCGAAGCGGTTGGTGAACTCCACCAGAGCCTCGTCACCGCGGGCGCGGATCTCGGCGAGGATCCCGTTGACGGTGTCGTTGACCGACTGGTCGGAGACTCCTTCCCAGGCCAGCAGCTCGTCGAGCTGCTGCCGGAAGCCGGGAGCGCTTGCGTCGAGTTTGCGGATTTCAGCCATCTCGTCTGTCCAGGTTCACATGAGGGGTTCAGGAAGAGGCCACCGCCTCGCCGACCATCTCCACCAGGGCGGAGATGGTCTCGTGCTTCATCTTCCAGCTCGCCTTGTTCACCACCAGGCGGGAGCTGATGTCCATGATGTGTTCCAGCGGCACCAGGCCGTTGGCCTTGAGGGTGTTGCCGCTCTCCACCAGGTCCACGATGAGGTCGGCGAGCCCCACCAGGGGCGCCAGCTCCATGGAGCCATAGAGCTTGATGATCTCCACCTGCTGCCCGCGGGCGGAGAAGAACTGCTTGGCGGCGCGCACGTACTTGGTGGCGATGCGCAGCCGCTGCCCTTCCAGGGAAGCACCCGGTCTTCCCGCCACCATGAGTCGGCACCTCGCGATCTTGAGATCCAGCGGCTCGTAGAGCCCTTCGCCGCCGTGTTCGATCAGGGTGTCCTTGCCCGCCACCCCAAGATCGGCGGCGCCCCACTGAACATAGGTGGGTACGTCGGTGGCCCGGATGAGCACCACCTTGACCCTGTCGTGATTGGTGTCCAGGATGAGCTTACGCGAACGATCGGGGTCGTCCCGCAGCTCGATGCCGGCATGGTCCAGCAACGGCAGGGTCTCCTTGAGGATGCGCCCCTTGGCCAGCGCGATGGTGACGGGAACCGTGAACTCCATGGCCTCCTCAATCGGGCAGTCGGCGGATACGACCGCCGAGGGCGGCCAGCTTCTCTTCGATGTTCTGATAGCCCCGGTCGATGTGGTAGATACGGTCCACCACCGTCTCCCCCTCGGCCACCAGCCCGGCCAGCACCAGGGAAGCGGACGCGCGCAGGTCGGTGGCCATCACCGGAGCGCCTTTGAGCCGCTCCACCCCCTTGACGATGGCGGTGTTGCCTTCGAGCTTGATGTCCGCGCCCATGCGCTGCATCTCCAACACGTGCATGAAGCGGTTTTCGAAGACGTTCTCGGTGATGGTGCCCACCCCCTCGGCGACGGCGTTGAGGGCGGTGAACTGGGCCTGCATGTCGGTGGGAAAGGCGGGGTAGGGGGCGGTGTGGATGTCCACCGACCGGGGCCGCCGCCCCTCCATGTCCAGTTCGATCCAGTCCTCACCGGTCTCGATGCGGGCGCCGGCCTCCCGGAGCTTGAGGAGCACGGCATCGAGCAGAGCGGGATTGGTGTCTCGAACCTTCACCCGGCCACGGCTGATGGCGCCGGCCACCAGAAAGGTGCCGGTTTCGATGCGGTCGGGCATCACCGAGTAGTCGCACCCGGAAAGGCGCTCCACCCCCTGGACGACGATGGTGTCGGTACCGGCTCCTTCGATGCGGGCGCCCATGCGGTTCAGGCAGTTGGCCAGGTCCACCACCTCCGGCTCGCGGGCGGCGTTCTCGATCACCGTCTCGCCCTCGGCCAGGGTGGCCGCCATCATCAGGTTCTCCGTGCCGGTGACGGTGATCAGCTCCATCACCAGGCGCGTCCCCCGCAGACGGCGGGCGCGCGCCTTGATGTAGCCCCCATCCACGCCGATTTCGGCACCCATGGCGCGCAATCCCTCCAGATGCAGGTTCACCGGCCGCGATCCGATGGCGCACCCCCCCGGCAGGGAAACGTCGGCCCGGCCGTAACGGGCCAACAGCGGCCCCAGCACCAGAATGGATGCGCGCATCACCTTCACCAGCTCGTATGGGGCGGCAAAGCTGTGGATGGTCGAGGGGTCGATCTCCACGGTCATCCGCTCATCCACCATGATGCCCACCCCCATGCGTCCCAGAAGGCCGATGGTGGTGGTCACGTCCTGAAGGTGGGGCACATTGCCGATGCGCAGCGGACCGTCGGCCAGGAGCGAGGCGGCGAGAATGGGCAAGGCGGCGTTCTTGGCGCCGGAGATACGCACCTCGCCCCGAAGAGGCGTGCCGCCCGTGATGACCAGCTTGTCCATTCAGCGGACCCGGTGAAAGCAATCGAGCCCGCCATGATAAAGAATTTCGTCCGGCGGCGGAATCAGGATGCGCCCTCTTCCCCCGTGAGGAGGTGGGCCACGTTGCTCATGCGGGCCAGGTCCAGAAGTCCGGCGGGCAGGTCGGTGTACTGCAACACACACCCTTGCCGTCGCGCCAACGCCAACCCCTCCAGAAGCAAGGCCAAAGCGGCGCTGTCGGCCGCTTCCACGCCGTCGAGGGAGACCTCCAAACGGGCCGAGCCTCGAATGCGCTCGGCCAGCTCGGGCCAGAGATCGGGCACCGTATCGAACACCAGCCGGCGCGCCCGTCGCCCCAGCGCGTAATGCTCAACCATCGCCCAGCCGGCGGTTGTGGCTCGCAAGCGAAGCGATGAGCCCTTCGATGCCGCCCTTGCGGATCTCCGCAGCGAAAGTGCCGCGGTAGTTGGAAACCAAACTCACGCCGTCCACCACCACGTCATACACCTTCCACTCGCCCGCCCGGTTGCGGTAGAGACGATAGTCGATGGGCACCGGCGGCGCGCCGTCCCTGGTGTGCACCTTGGTCCGCACCACCACCCGCTTGTCACCCGGGCGGCCGCGGAACGGGAGATATTCGATGCGCTCATCGGAATAGCCCAAGAGCATGACGGCGTAGGTGCGGACCAGCAACTCGCGAAACTCCTGGGTCAGCCGCGCCTTCTGCCCCTCCGTGGCCTGCCGCCAGAAACGCCCGAGAGCGGAGCGGGTCATGCGGCGGAAATCGAAGTGGGGCACCACCTTCTCCTGCACCAGACGATAGATGCCGCTGTTGTCCCGCTCCAACTCGGCCTTGTGCGCCCGCACCTGGGCCAGGACCTCCTCCGCGGTGCGCCGCACCAACTCTTGCGGATCGGTTCCGGCCTGAAGCGGAACCGCCCAGAGCAACAGCAGCACGATCAATGGGTTACCGATCCGCATATTCACTCCTCCTTGGCTTTGCCGAAAATGAACTGTCCGATCACCTCCTCCAGCACCATGGCCGACTGGGTGATTTCGATCTCATCACCCTGTTCCAAATAGGTTTCGCTGCCGCCCGGATCCAGCCCCACGTACTGCTCGCCCAGCAAGCCGGCGGTGAGGATCTTGGCGAAGGTGTCGTCGGGTATGCGGTCGTAGCGCTCGTAGATGGCCAGAGTCACCACCGCCTGGTAGCGCTCCTGATCGAACCCGATGCCGCTCACACGGCCCACTTCCACCCCGGCCATGGTCACCGGCGCTTTCACCTTGAGACTGCCGATGTTGTCGAAGCGAGCGGTCACTTCGTAGGTCTCGCTGGTGTCCAGAGCGCCCAGATTGCTCACCTGCATGGCCAGGAAAAAGAGGGCCACGAATCCCGCCGCCACGAAAGCCCCTACCGCAATTTCCAAGTATTTGCTCGTTCTCATGTTCCGTATTGGTTCCTCATCTGAACATCAGGGCGGTGAGCACGAAGTCCAGTCCCAAAACCGCCAAAGAGGCGTGGACCACGGTGCGGGTGGTGGCCCGGCTCACCCCCGCCGAAGTGGGCACGCAGTCGTAGCCCCGGAAGACGGCGATCCAGGTGCAGACGAAGCCGAACACCAGGCTCTTGACGACACCATTGCCCAGATCCTCGCTCCAATCGATGCGCGCCTGCATCTGTCCCCACCAGGTGCCGTCGTCCACGCCCAGAAGCCCCACGCCCACGAACCAGCCGCCGAGAACCCCCAGCGTACTGAACAGGACGGCCAACAGGGGCATGGCCAGAAAACCGGCGAGAAACCGGGGCGCCAACACCCGTCGCACCGGATCCACCGCCATCATCTCCAGCCCCGAGAGCTGCTCGGTGGCCTTCATCAAGCCGATCTCGGCGGTGAGGGCGGAACCGGCGCGACCGGCGAAGAGCAGGGCGGTCACCACGGGCCCCAGCTCGCGCAGCAAGGAAGCGGCCACCATCACGCCGAGCGTGGACTCGGCCGCGAACTGGGAGAGGACGTAATACCCTTGCAATGAGAGCACCATCCCCACGAACAGACCCGACACGGCCACGATGAGCACGGTGAGCACCCCGACGGAAAAGAGCTGTTCGAGCAACAGTCGCGGCTTGCGCGCCACCTCCGCCTGGCCTTCGAGGATGCGCAACAAGAGCAGGGCGGCGCGCCCCAGAGTGCCCACCGAGTCCAGGGTGGCCGAGCCGAGCCGCGCGAGCGCGGCCTTCATGCCGCCTCCCCGAACAGATCCCGCTCCAAATCCGGGGCGGGATAATGGAAAGGCACCGGGCCGTCGGGCAACCCATGCATGAATTGCCGAGTCCACTCAGAACCGGATTCGAGCAACCGCCGGGGAGGGCCCGACTCGATCACCTTGCCGTCCGAAATGACGTACACCCAATCGGCGATGGCGCAGGTCTCTTGAACATCGTGCGAAACCAGGATACTGGTGAGCCGGGCCGCATCGTTGAGGCGGCGGATGAGCTTGACCAGCACCCCCATGGAGATGGGATCCTGTCCGGTGAACGGCTCGTCGTAGAGAATCATCATGGGGTCCAGCGCCATGGCCCGGGCCAGCGCCACCCGCCGCGCCATGCCACCAGAAAGCTGGGCCGGCATCAGATGGCGCGCGCCGCGCAACCCCACGGCCTCCAGCTTGAGCAACACCAACTTGCGCAGCATGGGCTCGTTCAGCCGGGTGTGTTCGCGCAGAGGAAAGGCCACGTTCTCGAACACGTCGAGATCGGTGAGCAGCGCGCCGCTCTGGAACAGCATGCCCATCCGGGTGCGCAACCGGTAGAGCGCCCGCCGGGAAAGGGCGTGGACATTGCGCCCGTCCACTTCGATGGTGCCCCGGTCCGGGGCCAACTGCCCCCCGATGAGTTTGAGTAAGGTGGTCTTTCCGGTGCCGGATGGCCCCATGATGGCGGTCACCCGGCCGCGGGGGATGTCCATGTCCACCCCTTCGAAAATGGTGCGCCCGCCACGACGGAAATGGAGATCGCGGATGCGGACCAGCGGCTCATCGGTCTCCTCTCGTCGTTCGGCGGTGCTCATACTTTCCCGCATGCAATTAAAAACGTTTCATTCTCCCGCGGTGGCGGCAGCAGGGTCAAGGAACCGCACCGCCGGAAAGATCGTCTCTTCTCTTTCGGCCGAATCCGAGGTTTCATTACGGTCGCGGCGTAGAAAATGTGCGCAACCTCTTCGGTCCCGCTCTCCAGGCACGCCGCCGTGTCGAAATCGTCCCACCAGAGGCCATCCCATGAGCAAAGTGATCCCCTTCCGCCGCCCCACCGCCCGCGAAAAACACCGGGGCAACACCCTGTGCCGATCCGGCCACCACAAATGGCGGATCGACAAGGCTCAGGTCTTCGACACCCGGCAAGGCCGGCTGGTCACCCGCTTCGTCTGCAGCCGCTGCGGCGCCGTCAAGACCCGCGCT
The DNA here is from genome assembly GCA_964404295.1 of uncultured Sedimenticola sp. Lineage (GTDB taxonomy): Bacteria > Pseudomonadota > Gammaproteobacteria > Chromatiales > Chromatiaceae > Thiolapillus. The sequence goes on from CAYOJM010000077.1 coordinate 5,868, forward strand.
CTTTGATCGTCGGCCGGCGACGGCGTGCTATCATTCGCCTCCAGATCCAGGCGGCGGGAACCGGCCTTGAACGCACCACCGGAACTGACCCCTTCCGACCATCGGAAACTCCGGGAGCTGGGGCTGGCCGTGCTTCGCACCGAAGCCGAGGCCATCCAGGCCCTGACCGAACGGGTGGACGACAATTTCGTCCGCGCCTGCGACCACATGCTCCACTGTCGGGGCCGCATCGTGGTCACCGGCATGGGCAAATCGGGCCACATCGGCAACAAGATCGCCGCCACCTTGGCCAGCACCGGCAGTCCCGCCTTCTTCGTCCATCCGGGCGAAGCCAGCCACGGCGACCTGGGCATGATCACCGAAGGCGACGTGGTGCTGGCCCTGTCCAATTCGGGCGAGACGGCCGAGATCATCACCATCTTGCCCATCATCAAACGGCTGGGGGTGCCGCTCATCGCCATGACCGGCAATCCCGACTCCACCCTGGCACGGGAAGCGGACGTGAACCTCGACGTGAGCGTGACCCGCGAGGCCTGCCCTTTGGGGTTGGCCCCCACCGCCAGCACCACCGCCACCCTGGCCATGGGCGACGCCTTGGCGGTGGCCTTGCTAGAGGTGCGGGGATTCACCGAACAGGACTTCGCCCGCTCCCACCCCGGCGGCAGCCTTGGGCGCCGGCTCCTGCTCCACGTGGGCGACATCATGCATCGTGGCGACGCCATTCCGGCCGTGCCGGAAGGCGCCACGCTGGGCCAGGCGCTGGTGGAAATGACGGCCAAAGGGTTGGGAATGACGGCGGTGGTGGACGGCGAACGGCGCATCCGCGGCATCTTTACCGACGGCGATCTGCGCCGCACCCTGGACCGGGGAGTGGATCTGCAACGCACGCCGGTGGCCGAAGTGATGACGCCCGGCGGCGTCACCACTCGACCCGACCGGCTGGCGGCGGAAGCCCTCAAGCTGATGGAAGAGAAGAAAATCAACGCCCTGCTCGTGGTGGACGAGGAGAACCGCCTCACCGGCGCCCTCAACATGCACGATCTGCTGCGAGCAGGGGTGGTCTGAAGGTCCGGCGGGGGACGGCATGCAGGACATTCTCGAAAAGGCGCGACACATCCGCCTGGTCATCTTCGACGTGGACGGGGTGCTCACCGACGGCAGCCTCTACCTGGGGGACGACGGCCAGGAGTACAAGGCGTTCAACTCTCTCGACGGCCACGGCATGGCCATGCTCAAGGCCAGCGGCGTGGAGATCGGCATCATCACCGGACGCACCTCGGAAGTGGTCCGCATCCGCATGGAGAGCCTGGGCATCCGGCATGTCTTCCAGGGCCAGCGGGACAAGCGTCCCGCTTATGAAGCCCTCAAGGCCGAGCTTGGACTGGAAGATCATCAGATCGCCTACGTGGGCGACGACGTGGTGGATCTGCCGGTGATGACGCGGGTGGGGCTGGCCGTGGCGGTACAGGACGCCCATCCCTTCTGCCGCCGTCACGCCCACTGGATCACGCCCGACCGGGGCGGCCATGGGGCGGCGCGCAACGTGTGTGAACTCATCATGGAGGCCCAGGGCACGCTGGAGGCCGCCCTCCGGTCCTACCTGGAGTGAGTCGTGCGTGGCCTTCTTTTGATCCTGCTGCTGGTCCTCTTGGCGATCACCTGGTGGGCCCTTCGCCCGGTGGAGCAGGAGGCCGCCTCGCCGGAACAGACCGCGGACGAAGATCCGGTCGATTACTGGGTCATCGGGCTGGACGCTCTCACCTTCGACGCGAAAGGCGAGCCGCGACGCCGACTCCAGGCGCGGCGCCTGACCCATCATCGGAACAGCGACCGCACCGATCTGGACCATCCACGTCTCATCACCTATGAAGGGGGCACATGGCGGTGGGATCTGCGCGCCGGCTCGGGGCAGCTCGAAGGCGGCCGGGATCGCCTATGGCTCGAAGAAGGAGTCACCGCCTTGCAGGCGGCATGGAAGGGTCGCCTCCCGGTGCGTCTGGAGACGCCGGACCTGATGGTCGAGCCGGACGAAAAATATGCCGAGACCGCCAGCCCCGTGGAGATCACCCGTGAAGACGGCTGGATTCGCGCCATCGGCATGCAGGCCTGGCTGAACGAACCGGGCCGCATCCGTTTCCTTGCCGATACGAGGGCCCATTATGTGGTGCAATGACCGACTCCTCCCCCTGTGGCTGGCGCTCATCCTCTCCGGCGCCGCCCACGCCCTGCCCGAAGACCGCAACGCCCCGGTGGAAGTGGAGGCCGACCAGGCCGAAATCGACCAGGCGGCCGACCGCACCGTCTTCACCGGCCGTGTCCAAGTGGTCCAGGGTTCCTTCACCCTATGGGCGGACGAGGTGGTGATCCAGTACCGTGACGGCAAGCCGCACGAGGCCGTCGCCACCGGCCGCCCGGCCCGTTTCCGCCAACTTCCCGAAAAGGGCAAGGCTTGGGTCAAGGGGCGAGGCCGGCGCATCGTCTACCGTTTCGACCAAGACGAGGTGACCCTCATCGGCGACGCCGAATTGGAACAGGAACAGGACCGCTTCCGCAGCGACCGCATCGTCTACGACCGCGGCGCCGCCCGCCTCAAGGCCGGTGCCGCGGCCGGAGGGAAAGCGCGGGTGAAGGTGATCATCCACCCCGAGAGCCAAAACCGGCCGTGAGCTTCCTCACCGTCGAAGGCTTGGTCAAACGCTATCGTCGCAAGACGGTGGTGGACGGTGTCTCCTTGCACGTGGACGAAGGAGAAGTGGTGGGACTGCTCGGCCCCAACGGCGCCGGCAAGACCACCTGTTTCTACATGATCATGGGGCTGGTGACGGCGGATGCCGGACGCATCCTTCTCGGTGGGCGCGACCTCACCTTGCGCCCCATGCACGTGCGCGCCCGCCACGGGCTGGGCTACCTGGCGCAAGAACCTTCCATCTTCCGCCAACTGAGCGTGAGCGACAACATCCTGGCGGTGCTGGAACTGCGCGGCGGTCTGACCCGGGCAGAGCGCAAGGCGCGGTGCGATCGGCTGCTCGAAGAGTTCGGACTCACCCACTTGGCGCAGGCGCCCGCCATCCGCCTCTCCGGCGGCGAGCGCCGGCGGCTGGAGATCGCCCGTGCCCTGGCCACGGAACCGCGCATCATCCTGCTGGATGAGCCTTTCGCCGGGGTGGACCCCATCTCGGTGGCCGAAATCCAGCAAATCGTGGCCGGTCTCGCCGAACGGGGCATTGCCATCCTCATCACCGACCACAACGTGCGCGAGACGCTGGGCATCTGCCACCGCGCCTACATCCTGGCCGACGGAGTGGTCCTTTCCCAAGGAAGCCCCGAAACATTGCTCGAAGACACGCGGGTACGGGAACGCTATCTCGGCAGCCGATTCCGACTGTGATCATGGAACCAGATCACACCCTGCACGAGAAAAGTGTCATCCACCTCGTTCCGGCCGGCCTTTTATGACATGGGTCAAGGGTCTCGATTTCAGTTGCCCGCCCCCCTTGGGCTAAACTATTTCCACGGCGTTCGACCACAGGGAAACCTTTTTCAACCTGATGAAACCCTCCATCCAGCTCCGCCTGGGCCAACAGCTGACGATGACGCCCCAGCTGCAACAGGCCATCCGGCTGTTGCAGCTCTCCACCCTGGAGCTCACCCAGGAGATTCAGCAAGCCCTGGAGTCCAACATGATGCTGGAGCTGGAAGAGGGGCAGGAGCTCTCGGTCAACGGCGAGGAGTCCCTGGACTCCTTGGAGACACCCGACGCAGCGGATCCGGCGGTGGAAGCCGAAATTCCCGGCGAGAGCGAAACCATCCCGGACGAGCTGCCGGTGGACGCCAACTGGGAAGACCAGTACGACATCCCGGTGACGCGCACTTCCAATGGAGAGGAACAACCGGACTTTCTGGCCCACGAGAGCCGGGACGAAACCCTCCAGGACTACCTGCGCTGGCAGCTCAACCTGACCCCCTTCAGCGACCGTGACCGGGAGATCGCCGAAGTGATCATCGACGCCGTGGACGCCGACGGCTATCTGCAGCTGAGCGTGGAGGAGATCGCCGCCAGCCTGGACGACGAAGAGATCGGCGAGGCCGAAGTGCTCACGGTGCTGCACCGGGTCCAGCGGTTCGACCCTCCCGGCGTGGCCGCCCGCTCCCCCCAGGAGAGCCTGGAACTCCAGCTCGAACAGCTACCCGAAGAGACCCCCTGGAGGCGCGAGGCCCTGACCCTGGTTAAGAAGCATTTCGATCTGCTCACCACCGCCAACATCTCCCGGTTGCGACGCAGCCTCAAGCTGGAAGCGGCCGAGCTCGAAGCGGTCCTGGCCCTGATCCGCTCTCTCAACCCCCGTCCCGGCGCCGCCATCTCCCCGGCCGCCAACGGCTATGTGCAACCAGACGTCTTCGTGCAGAAGAAAAACGGCCGCTGGGTGGTCACCCTCAATCCCGAAGCCACCCCCAAGCTACGGGTCAATCCCGTCTATGCGGCCTTGGTGCGCCGAGCCGACAACAGCAGCGACAATCTCACCCTCAAAACCCATCTGCAGGAAGCACGTTGGTTCCTCAAGAGCCTCCAGAGCCGCAACGAAACCTTGCTGCGCGTGGCGACCAAGATCGTGGAGGTCCAGCAGGGCTTCTTCGAACACGGCGAGGAGGCCATGAAGCCCCTCATCCTCAAGGACATCGCCGAAGCCTTGGATCTCCATGAATCGACCATTTCCAGGGTCACTTCCAACAAGTACATGCATACGCCGCGGGGCGTGCTGGAATTCAAGTACTTTTTCTCCAGCCATTTGAGCACCGACTCCGGCGCCGATGCTTCAGCCACCGCCATCCGTGCCCGCATCAAGAAATTGATTCTGGCCGAGGACCCTCGCAAGCCGCTGTCGGACAACAAGATCGCCGCCCTGCTCTCCGAGGAGGGGATCAAGGTGGCCAGGCGCACCGTCGCCAAATACCGGGAAGCGATGGCGATACCGCCGTCCAACGAACGCAAACGTCTCGTCTAACACTAAGGAGAACACCATGCAACTGAGCGTAACCGGTCACCACGTGGAACTCACCGACGCCCTGCGCAGCTACGTCGAAGAGAAAATCCAGCGCATCGAGCGCCACTTCGACCACGTGACCAACGTCCACGTCATTCTCAGCGTGGAGCGGCATCAGCAAAAGGCGGAGGCCACGGTCCACGTGAGCGGCGCCGACGTCTTCGCCTATGCCGTCGAAGACGACATGTACGCCGCCATCGACGCCCTGGTGGACAAGCTCGACCGGCAGATCATCAAGCACAAAGAGAAACTCCAGAAACGCGCCCGTGGCAACGGCGGGGCCCGTGCCGCGGCCGCCGGCTTGGCCGAATGATCCCCGGGTCGGTGCGGAGGCGGACCATGCGCCCTTTCACGAAACCGCTCCATGCCCCTCCGGCCGACCCTTTCTCCTCCGGCCTCGCCGGCCGATACAGTAAGCAGATGGCACGCCCTGTTGCACCTTCGTGCTGAATCCATATTTCAAAGACACCGTTCCCGGCCCGGCCATGTTCCCTCCCGAACTCATCCATGAACACCGCATCCGCCTGGATGACCAAGCCACCAGCAAGAAAAAGGCGCTAGAAAGGCTGGCCGAACTGCTGGCCGAAGAAGGGCGCCCCCCAGGTGCCGAGCTGATCTATGAAAAACTGCTCGAACGCGAACGGCTGGGCAGCACCGGCATGAGCCTCGGCGTGGCCCTGCCCCACACCCGTATCCACGGCCTGCGCCGTCCACGCGGCGCCTTTCTGCGGTTGGCCGAGCCGGTGGATTTCGACGCGCTGGACGGGAGTCCGGTGGACCTGATCTTCGGCCTGCTGGTGCCGGATACGGCCACCGAAGAACACCTGGCCTTGTTGGCGGAGCTGGCCCGCCTCCTCGGCGATGTCGAGTCTTGCCGCCGCCTGCGCGAAGCACGGCGCTCCAGCGACGTGCTCCGGCTCCTCTACCCCGAACCGATACCCGATGCAGCGTCAGGTCACCGTTAGAGATCTTCTCGATGCCCTCCAGGAACGCCTGAAACTTCAGGTGATCACGGGCGAAACGGGGCTGGAACGCACCATATTCGACACCACCCAGGCCCGTTCTGGCCACATCATCGCCGGGCCGCTCAATTACATCCACCCCACGCCGGTGCAGATCATCGGCCCCATGGAGAAGCGCTATCTGGCCTCCCTGCCTGCCGAGGAGCGCCGTAAAGCCCTGGAACGCCTGTTGGCGGCTCGGCCGGCGGCCATCCTCGTCACCAACCGCCTCAAGCCCTTGCCGCTCTTGTTGCGACTGGCGAAAGAAACGGAGACGGCGTTGCTCACTTCTCCGCTCTCCGACAGCCTGGTGCTGGACAATCTCCAGTATTACGCCGCCCGTTTCCTGGCGGCCAAGACCACGCTCCACGGCGTCTTTCTCGAAGTGCTGGGCATGGGTGTGCTGCTCACCGGTCATTCGGCCGTGGGCAAGAGCGAGCTGGCGCTGGAGCTCATCACGCGCGGCCACCGCCTGGTGGCCGACGACGCCCCGGAATTCCGCCGCATCGCCCCCGACATCGTCACCGGCACCTGTCCCCGGCTGTTGCGCGACTTTCTCGAAGTGCGGGGGCTGGGCATTCTCGACATCCGTGCCATGTTCGGTGACAGCTCCATCACCAACAGCATGTACCTGCAGCTCATCATCCATCTCAAGAGAATGAAACTCCAGGAGATCGCCAACATGGAGCGGCTGCAAGTGGCGGGGGGCACCCGCACCGTGCTGGGCGTCGAGATCCCTCAGATCACCGTGCCGGTGGCCCCTGGGCGCAACCTGGCCATCCTGGTGGAGACGGCGGTGCGCAATCACATGTTGCGGCTCAAGGGGTATGATGCCTCAGAGCGGTTCATCGAACGTCAACGCAACGCCATCGAGGAGGCGCAATGAGCATCGGGCTGCTGCTCATCACCCATCCCGGCATCGGTGCGGCGCTGCTGGCGACCGCCAGCACCACCCTGCGCAGCTGCCCCCTGCGCACCCATTGCATCGAAGTGGGGCCCGATGCGGACGCCGACGCCCTCCTCGACGACGCCCGTCGCTGCATCGACGAAATGGACGACGGCAGCGGCGTGCTGGTGCTCACCGACGCCTATGGCGCCACCCCGAGCAACATCGCCTGCCACCTTTTGCGTCAGGGCCGCGTGAACGTGGTCTCCGGCGTCAATCTGCCCATGCTCATCCGGGTCCTCAACTATGCCGATCAAAACCTGGAGAGCCTCACGCACAAGGCCGCCGAAGGCGGAATGCGAGGAATCCAGGTGAGCCGGGGAGAGATGCCGTCATGCTGACCCGGCAACTGATCATTCCCAACCGGCTGGGACTCCACGCCCGCGCCGCCGCCCGGCTGGTGACCACCGCAAGCCGGTTCAACGCCGAGGTCTACCTGGAAAAGGATCAAACCCGCGTCAACGGCAAGAGCATCATGGGTGTGATGATGCTGGCAGCGGGCCAGGGCACCCGCATCACCGTGATCACCGACGGCCTGGACGAAAGCGAAGCCATGGAAGCCATCTGCAATCTGGTGGAGGACGGCTTCGGGGAGGCACAATGACCCTGGCGATCACCGGCATCGGCGTGGAAGGCGGCCGCAGCACCGCCGTCGGGCGCGCCGTGACCTTGAGCCGCGGCAACCTCCGGCCCGAGCCCCGCATGATCCCGCAAAGCCGGGTGGAAGCGGAAGTGGACCGGTTCCGCGCAGCGGTGGAAACCGCCGCGGCCCAATTGCGGGAGATCCGCCGCCGCATTCCCGACGACACCCCGGCGGACATCGTCGAGTTCATCGACGCCCACCTCCTCATGCTCGAGGACCGTGCCCTCTCGGAGGGTCCAATCCAACTCATCCGTGAGGAAGGGTGCACCGCGGAGTGGGCGCTGCAACTTCGGCGGGACCAACTGATGCGGGTGTTCGATCGCATGGAAGACCCCTATCTTCGAACCCGCCGGGACGACCTGGACCATGTGGTCAACCGGATCATGGGGATCCTGATGGACCACGACCGGGACGCGCCTTGGGACGTGGCGGGCAAGATCGTAATCTGCGAAGACCTCACTCCCGCCGACACCATTCTCCTTCACCATCAGGGCGCCGCCGGGCTGATCACCGAATTCGGCAGCCCCATGTCCCATACCGCCATCCTGGCCCGAAGCCTGGAACTGCCGGCGGTGGTGGGTGCCCACGGCGCCACCCGTTTCGTCGAACCGGGGGAGACATTGGTGCTGGACGCCACGCACGGCGTGGTGCTGGCGGAATGCGACATCGCCACCCTGGACTTCTTCAAACGCCGTATCCAGGCCGAGGCGGCCCACCGCCACAGCCTCCAGGCCCTCCGCCATGCACCCGCCGTCACCCGGGACGGCCACTCCATCACCTTGTTGGCCAACATCGAGCTGCCGGAAGACCTCCACGCGGCGCTCGACGCCGGCGCCGAAGGGGTGGGGCTGTATCGAACCGAGTTTCTCTACATGAACCGCGACACTCCACCCTCCGAGGAGGACCACTACGCCGCCTACTCGGAGGTGGTGCGGGGCATGGAGGGGCGACCCGTGACCATCCGCACCCTGGACCTGGGCGCGGACAAGCAGTGCGAACACCAGCCCGAGACCACCGCATGCATCAACCCCGCATTGGGCCTGCGCGCCATCCGCCTCTGCCTGAAAGAAACCGCGCTGTTCCGGGTTCAGATCCGCGCCATCCTACGCGCCGCCGCCCTGGGGCGGGTCCAGCTCATGCTGCCCATGCTCACCAACCTCCACGAAGCGCGCCATGCACGCGCGCTCATCGACGACGAGATCCACAATCTGACACGGGAAGGCATTCCGATCGACCCCCACATCCGGGTGGGCGCCATGATCGAAACGCCGGCCGCCGCGCTCACCGCCGATGCTTTCGCGGAGCTGTTCGATTTCCTTTCCATCGGCACCAACGACCTCATCCAGTACACCCTGGCGGTGGACCGTTCCGACGACGCCGTGGCCCATCTCTACGACCCGCTGCACCCGGCGGTGCTCAAGCTCATGCATGCCGTCATCCAAGCGGGACGCCGCCACGGCAAGCCGGTCTCCATCTGCGGCGAGATGGCCGGCGATCCCCGGCACCTGCCCCTGGTGCTGGGCATGGGATTGCACCAATTGAGCATGCACCCCGCCTCCCTGCTCGAAGCGCGGCAGCGTATCCGTCATCTGGAGCTGACCGCCCTGGAGCAGGGCACGGATCGGGTGCTGGCCCATGCCGATCCCAGCCGGATCGAAGCGCAAGTCGCCCGTTTGGGCAGCTGATCCTTCTTTGCCTCCCCCACCCTGGGCCAGAGCTGGTAGACTGTTGAAGTTTACCCTCACGATCGACCCAGGCAGCGGATCTCCATGACCACCGGCGTCCAGACCCCCCGTTCCGAGACGGAACTCTCTCACCTCGAGCGCGTCCAGGAGCTGCTCGAAGCCGACGCCTGGCGCGAGGCGGCCAACCTGCTGCGCAAGCTTCCTCCGGCCGAAGTGGCCCATGTCCTCGAGGCCCTGCCCCTGACCCAGCGCCAGATCCTCTGGGACCTGCTGGATACGGATCAGGACGGCGAAACCCTGATGGAACTCACCGAAGGGGTGCGCAACGAGCTGGTCCAGAACATGGACCAGGAAGAGATCGTCGCCGCCACGGAAAACATGGACGTGGACGATCTGGCGGACTTCATCCAAGAACTGCCGGTGGACGTCACCCGGGAGATTCTGGAGTCCCTGGACGAACAAGATCGCCAGCGCCTGGAAACGGTGCTCTCCTACCCGGAGGACACCGCCGGCGGCCTGATGAACACCGACACGGTGACGGTGCGCCCCGAGGTGACCCTGGACGTGGTCTTGCGTTATCTGCGCCAGCTGGGCGACCGGGTGCCGCGCAACACCGACCAACTGTTCGTCACCAACCGCGAGGACCGCTACCTGGGTGCCCTGCGCTTGTCCGACCTGGTCACCCATCCGCCCGATCACACGGTGGCGGAGGTGATGAACCTGGACGTCAAGCCTTTCAACGCCCACGCGGACGCTTCCGAAGTGGCGCGCCGTTTCGAACAGTACGACCTCATCTCGGCCCCCGTGGTGGACGACGACGGCCATCTGGTGGGCCGCATCACGGTGGACGACGTGGTGGACCTCATCCGCGAAGAAGGGGAACACCAGTTCATGGGCAGTGCCGGCCTTTCAGAAGACGAAGACATGTTCGCGCCCGTGCTGGTGAGCAGCCGCCGTCGCGCCGTCTGGCTGGGCATCAACCTGGTCACCGCTTTTCTCGCCTCATGGGTCATCGGCCAGTTCCAGGAGACCCTGGACAAGATCGTGGCCCTGGCGGTACTCATGCCCATCGTCGCCAGCATGGGGGGCGTTGGCGGAACCCAAACCCTCACCCTCGCCATCCGCGGCATCGCGCTGGGACAGCTGTCGGGCAAGAACGCCGTTTATCTGGTGATGAAAGAGCTGGCGGTGGCGGCCATCAACGGCATCGTCTGGGCAGTGGTGGTCGGGCTGGTGGCCGGCTACTGGTTCCAGAGCACCGACATCGCCCTCGTCATCGGTGCGGCCATGATCATCAACCTGGTGGCGGCCGCCGTCACCGGCGCCGTCTTGCCGCTGATCCTCGAACGCCTCGGCATCGATCCCGCGCTCGCCGGCGGCGTGCTCCTCACCACGGTCACCGACGTCGTGGGGTTCCTCTCCTTCCTAGGACTGGCCACCCTCTTCCTCTTGTGAGGACGGAAGGGAGGGAGGACATCCGCCCGAACGCCTTGAACGCCCCGTTCCGCCCGGCCATTTCGAGCGCGGCGGCCCGCTCGCTCGCCATGCCCCAGTGCATAAGCAGACCCCATCGGTAAAAACGAGAAACTGCGGTCCGATGGGCACCATGAGCCTGACGCGATACCGCCCTTGAACGCGCATTCACGTCAGCGCCGGCAAGCCGGCGATCAGCGATCCTCCAGGTTACAGCCGCATTCGCTGTCGCCAGGATCCGGAGCCTGATCGTCGTGCCCTTCGCCCAGGGTCTCTCGGCGCATCATCTCCTCCACCTCCCGATTGCGGCGCTCGATCTCGGCCTTGGTGCGGGCCTCCCAGATCTCCCGCCGTTCGGCCACCCGCTTCTCCCAGGCCCCCGGCCGTTCCGGCACCAGTTTCTCCCCGAACAGAACCTGGCGCATGAACTTGTAGGCGAACTGGAGCAACGCCACATCGTCCTTTTCGATCTGCGCGTAGGTCTCCTCGGGAATGTCGTAACTCGCCTTGAATTTGTCGCTGAGGACGAAGCGACGGAACATGTCGGTGTTGTATGACGCCATGAAAAAGAGCTGCAGGCTCATTTCGCTGGGCTTGCCCACGCCGGGACCGGCCGACTTCTTCTTCAGGATCAGTTCGTACCAGCCCTGGTTATAGAAATCGAACTCATCACACCCTTGCTCCTCCCGGTATTGGGCCACCGTGACCTCCCGCGCCTCGTCGTGGCCTTTGCAGTGGTCTTCCAGCACCAGGGAGTACTGCGTCTTGGGTTGGCTGGATCCGGCTTCCCGCACCGTGAGCATGGCCAAGGGATAGTAACGGCAGACCGTAGGCCGATCCTCGTAGACGGTGCACCCTTTTTCGGGGTCGAGAAAGAGACAGGCGCCTTCGTCGTCGGTCTTGAGCTTGAGACCGGGCACCTTGTCCTGATCCATGGGGAATGGGTAAGTGTAAGCCTTCAGGAACTCCTCCGAGGTCATGCCCATGCGCCGCTTCAGGCGAAGGACGTCGTAAGGCGCCAGAGTGATGTCGGCCATCTTGCAACAGGCGTTGAAGCAGGAGATGCCGGGGTGGCAATCGAACTTCAACTTGCTCTCGGGCTCCAGCACTTTGGGCAGGGTGGGACTCTTGAAGGGAATGTCGAACTTCTCGTCGCTCATCTCATGAACCTCGGCCCGCTGGGGGCTCCTGAAAATCGTCACGGGAATGGAACCGGTCGATTATCGGCCAATTCTTTCCTCTTTGCAGGTTTGCAAGCCCGTTTTCGGACAGGGAAATCGGGTCGGCAACCGGACCTTGGAGAGGAGGAGCGCTCCCTTTTGACGGGGCGTCGGCGGCAGGGATGCCGCCGTCGAGCCTCCAAAAACGGATTCACGGCACCCCCGCCAAAAGGGATCGCCCCTCCTCTTTGATGCTTGGCTGTCGTTCCAAGTAAAAAATCCGGACGCCTCACGGCGCCCGGATTTTTCCGTCGTGGCTGTCAAGCAGTGATTACTTGAACAGCTTGGACTTGTCGACCAAATCCTTGTGGGCCCGCTTGAACACGGTCCAGGTCTTGGTCTCCTTGTCATAGACGGAGTTGACGAAGCACTTCCAGTTCTCCTCGTCGACGAAGTTCTTGTCCATCCGATAGTAGAAGCCCGGATAGCGGGACTCCTCACGGAACTGGATGTGCTTCATGTGCGCCTCGGCGGTGAGGATGCGGTGGTAGTTCTCCCATGCGCGAAGGAGCTCGTGCAGGTCCTTGGCGCGCATCTTCAGGGAGTCCTCCTTGAGCATCTCCAACTTTTCCTCGGCGATCTTGAGCATGTGCTCGTTGGTGGTGTAGTAGGTCGCCACACCTGCCACGTACTCGTCCATGATCTTCTGCAGACGGAACTGCAGCATCCGCGGCGTGATGTAGTGGGGGTTCACGTCGATGGCCGTGGTGTAGTCCTTGTGCTCGAGGTAGTTGCGCACCGGACGATAGATCTCCTCGATCAGCTCCTCGACGCTGGTGTCCAGCTCGGGCACCCAGTCCTTGTTGTCCATGACGAACTTGACCATGGACTTGGCGCACATGCGGCCCTCGGCGTGGGAGCCAGAGGAGAACTTGTGGCCGGAAGCGCCCACCCCGTCACCGGCGGTGAACAGACCCTTCACGGTGGTCATGCCACGATAACCCCAATGCCAGCCCTCGGGCAGGTGAGAGGGGATCTTGTCCTTCTCGGGATGCTCCTCGGTGGTGGGCGCACCCACGTCCTCGGGGCCGGAAACCCAGATGCCGCAGCAGCCGGAGTGGGAACCCAGCAGGTAGGGCTCGGTGGGCATCAGCTCGGAGTTCTTCTTGTCCGGCTCGATGTTCTCACCCGCCCAGATGCCGCACTGGCCGATACACATGTCGAGGAAGTCCTCCCAGGCCTCGGCCTCGAGGTGCTTCACCTCACGGGGGGAGAGGGTTTCGCGCAGGTTGGCCAAAGCGGTGACGGTGTCCATCCAGATGGGACCGCGACCTTCACGCATCTCCTTGAGCATCAGGTGGTTACGCAGACAGGACGCGGGAACCTGAGCCTGGCCGTAGGGCGGATAGTCGTCCAGCATCTCCTTGTTCCGCTCCATGTAGACCTCGCCCAGGGCGTTGGTGGCCTTGGACTTGAAGAGCAGGAACCAGGCACCCACGGGACCGTAACCGTCCTTGAAGCGGGTGGGTACGAAGCGGTTCTCCATCATGGTCAGCTCGGCACCGGCCTCGGCAGCCATAGCGTAGGTGGAGCCGGCGTTCCAAACGGGATACCAGGCACGGCCTTGACCTTCACCCACAGAGCGGGGACGGAAGATGTTGACGCAGCCGCCGGCGGCCAGCATGCAGGCCTTGAACTTGTACACGTACAGCTTGTGCTCACGCACGGAGAAGCCCACGGCACCGGCCACGCGGTTCTTGTCCTTCTTGTCGTTCACCAGTTTGACGATGAAGACGCGCTCCTGGATGTTGTCCACACCCAGGGCCTTCTTGGCGGCCTCGGCGACGATCCACTTGTAGGATTCGCCGTTGATCATGATCTGCCACTTACCGGAACGCACGGGCTTGCCGCCATCCTTCAGCGCGGGCAGACCCTCGGCGCCGTTGTGGCGCTCGCCGTTCTCGTCCAGCTTCCAGATGGGCAGGCCCCACTCTTCGAACAGGTGCACGGACTCGTCCACGTGGCGGCCCAGGTCGTAGGCCAAGTCGTCACGGGTGATGCCCATGAGGTCGTTGGAGACCATGCGGGCGTAGTCGGCGGGATCCTGCTCGGGGCCGATGTAGGTGTTGATGGCGGACAGACCCTGGGCCACAGCACCGGAACGGTCCACGGCGGCCTTGTCGACCAGCTTCACGGTGATGTCCACACCTTCCTTCTTCGCGGCGTCGATCCAGGGACCGATCTCGTAAGCGGTACCACAGGCAGCCATGCCGCCGCCGATGATGAGGATGTCGACCTCTTCTTCGACGATTTCGGGATTTCCGAATTCAGCCATTTCTTTTACCTCTGAAAAAAGTTTCGAATACAGATTACTTGCAGATCAGCTCGCTGGGATCACCGGCGCGGTAGCCGTTGACCGAAACGAAGAAGCCGGGCTCGCTGATCTTGGAGATGTCGGCCTCGGGCTTGCCGCCATAGGGATCGATGGAGCCCTCGGGCGTGGTGCGGATGGGGAACTTAAACCGCTTCATGTTGCCGTTGCGGAACTTGATGGTCCACATGATGGAGTCGGTGCCGCGCAGAGGCTGAACGGAACCGCCCAAAGGCACGATGTCCGCATAAGGACGGGCCTCGATGGCGTTCTGCGGGCAGATCTTCACGCAGGAGTAGCACTCCCAGCACTGATCCGGCTCCTGGTTGAAGGACTTCATGGCATGGCCGGTCAGGGAGCCGTCCATGTCCAGCTTCATGAGGTCGTGGGGGCAGATGTACATGCAAGCGGTCTTGTCCTGACCCTTGCAGCCATCACACTTATCGGTACGTACGAATGTAGGCATCGATTTCTCCTAGGTTGACACTGCAGTGGATGGTCGCCGCGGGGCGGCCTGTTGGTTTTCGGGGACGTCCGCTGCCGGAGCCCCCGCAATCCGGGCATTTGCCCCCGGTTCCGCTGCGCCCGCCGTTTCGACGGAGGCACGGAAGGACCCCAGGGCAAAAGGGGTGAGTAAAAATAGTTTTTTACCGCCCAAAAGGCCAAACAAATTTACCGCTAGCAGGCATAAAGAGGCTTTATTCCACGCCCGCTCGGGTTGGAAAGGGCGTCATCGGCGTGTCAGAATCGCTTCGTTCCACGACCACCCATTACGATGTCTCCATGGCTTCTTCCCCGCCCGACGCCCGCTTGCTCATCGCGCCAGGCTGCCCGCACTGCCAAGCGGTGCTCGCCGCGCTTTCGGAACTCGTGAAAAAAGGCGAGGTCGGCCGGCTGGAGGTGATCAACATCGCCGTCCATCCGGAAGCGGCCCGCGCGGCCGGCACCCGCTCGGTGCCCTGGACCCGCATCGGGCCGTTCGAGCTCTCCGGTGAATACACCCTGGGCGAATTGCGCGACTGGGCACGAAAAGCCGCCGCCGGCGACGCCGGCGCCGACTACCTGAAGGAACTTTTGGAACAGCAACAACTGGATCGGGCGGAAGCCTACTTGCGCCGCCACCCCGACAAGCTCACCGACCTGATCGAGCTGATGCAAGAAGAAGAACAGTCTCTCGGCGTGAAGTTCGGCGTGGGTGCTCTTTTCGAAGCGTTGGCCGGAAGCGAGGCCCTGCGGACGGCGGTCCCCGAGCTGATCCGGCTGACCGGCTCGCCCCGGGCCGACATTCGAGCCGATGCCGCCCACTACCTGGGTCTGGCCGGCGATCCAGCCGCCCGGGAGTCATTGAAGCAGCTTCTCGACGACGACAACCCGGACGTTCGCGAGATCGCCGCCGAAGCCCTGGAGGCGCTGGACGCGTGACCGCCCGCAGCGCTCTCTTTCTCGGCGCCTTGGCCGGTTTCCTGACGGTGGCGCTGGGGGCCTTCGGCGCCCATGTTCTGGAGCCGCGCCTGACGCCCGAACTCTTGCGCACCTGGCACAAGGCGGTCTTCTACCAGGGGCTCCACGCCCTCGCGGTCCTGGCCTGCGGCCTGTTGACCCGACTCGGTGGATCCGTCTCGGCCGGACGGGCGGCCTGGGCCTTCCTGCTCGGCATCCTATTTTTCAGCGGAAGCCTCTACGGCTTGGTGCTGGGTGGCCACCGCATTCTGGGGCTCATCACCTCCGTGGGCGGTCTTGCCTTTCTCGTCGGCTGGACCCTGCTGGCCATGGCGGCCCGGGAGATGGACCGCCCCGCCGATTGAGCGGAATGCGTTTCGTCATGGCGATGTCAGCCGCCCGACGCCAGACTGAAACCGTTCCTTCCGATTGGCAGAGGTCGTCCCATGGCCTTGGATCGAGGCACCCGCATCTACGCCGCCGTTCTCCTGTTCCTGGTGGTAGGACTTGCAGTGCTGGCGCTTTACGAGCCGCCAGAGGTCGCCCGGCTCAATGCACGACTCTCCGCCGATCCTCAGGTGGCCGCTTTCCCCTACCCCTTTCGGGTGCTGCGGTTGGAGGAAGGCGACACGGCGGTGATGAGCACACCCCGCTCCACCGCGGTTCCCGTGGAGCGGATCCTCGGTATCCTCTTTCCCGAGAGCGCCGGCCGGTCCGGTGACGCCCCTGAGTTCCAAGCGGCCCAGCGGCGGCTGGCCGAGGTTCAGACTCGGGCGCGTGATTTGGTGCTCGCCGACCCGGCCGTGAAGCGGGTGCGTTGGGTCCTGGACCGCGACTGGCTGATGCGACACGGCATTCAATCCCCTCCATCCACGCCATGAAAAAGGGGCGCCGAAGCGCCCCTTGCGGATGAGAAGATCGAAGCCTCAGCTCACCTTGGGATCCAGCTCGCCCGACTCGTACCGCTTGTACATCTCTTCCAGGGAGATGGGCTTGATCTTGGAAGCGTGACCGGCGCTTCCGAAGGCTTCGTAACGCGCCTTGCAGATCTCCTTCATGGCCTGGGTGGCGGCCTTGAGGAACTTGCGCGGGTCGAAGTTGCTGGGGTTGTCGTGCAGGTGCTTGCGGATGGCGCCGGTGGAGGCCATGCGCAGGTCGGTGTCGATGTTCACCTTGCGCACGCCGTGCTTGATGCCCTCCACGATCTCCTCCACGGGCACGCCGTAGGTCTCGCCCATGTCGCCGCCGTACTCGTTGATGATCTTGAGCCACTCCTGGGGCACCGAGGAGGAGCCGTGCATCACCAGGTGGGTGTCGGGGATGCGCGCGTGGATCTCCTTGATGCGGTCGATGCGCAGCACCTCGCCCGTGGGCGGCTTGGTGAACTTGTAGGCGCCGTGGGAGGTGCCGATGGCGATGGCC
>CAYOJM010000078.1:0-5574 GCA_964404295.1 uncultured Sedimenticola sp.
ACCGGCCACCGTGGGCCGCACGCCGATATTGGCCACACCGGGAATGTCACCCTCTCCCAGCCCCTGCACGGTGACGGCGAAGACCCCCTGCAATGGGCTCACGCGCCGGTGGAGGGGCACATTCAGCGTGGGAAAGCCGATGGTCCGGCCCCGCTGGTGGCCGCGGCTGACCCGGCCGAAGATCTGGTAGGGACGCCCCAGGCAGGCCTCGGCGGTCGCCAGGTCGCCGGCAGCCAGCGCCCTACGGATACGGGTGCTGCTGATGCGGTCGCCGTCCAACGCCACGGTGGGCAGGCTCTCCACTCCGAAACCGAAGCGCGCACCCGCCCGGCGCAACGCTTCGAAATCGCCGGCGCGTCCCCGCCCGAAACGAAAATCGTCGCCCACGAACAGGTGGCGCACGCCCAACCCCCGCACCAGCACCTCCTCGATGAAGGCTTGCGGCGCCATCTGAGCCAACCGACGAGTGAACTCGAGCAACACCACCCGATCGATGCCGCAACGCCGGATCCGATCGAGCTTTTCACGCAACCGCGTGAGCCTGGGCGGCGCCTCCAGCGGGCGGAAAAACTCCAAAGGCTGGGGTTCGAACAGAATGACGGCGGCCGGAAGCCCCAGTTCGTCACCCCGCGACTTCAACGCCCGGAAAACCGCCTGGTGGCCCAGGTGAACCCCGTCGAAATTGCCGATGGTGGCCACGCACCCCCGGTGGCGCGGACGCAGATTGTGTTGCCCTCGAACGAGTTCCATCACTCGTTCCCAGCGGCCAACTGGCCCGGGGTGAAACCGACCCCGGCCGCGGCGGTCACCGGATCACACTCGATGGTTTCGCCCTCGGGCAGCTTGTTTCCAAACCAGGTACCGGCCAGCTTGCCCTCTTCGTACCACAATCCATTGAGGAATCGGGTGGAAGCCAAAACCAGCACCGCGGTGCCCCGCTCCTCGCCTCGGTGCTCGATCCAGTTGATCTGGAACACCCGGCCATCGGTCGTCCCGTACACATACCCTTTGTCCAGCTCGTAGCATCCTTCCACCCGGTCGCCGTCCACCTCCAGCAGCAAGGGGCCGTAATTGGTCTGATAGAGCCCCGTGGCTTCCGGCTGGAAGACGACCTCGTCCACGGGCTCCCCGTAGGCTTCCAGTTCGCTGATTTCCGTATAGGCGGAGTGGCCGTGGTTGGACAACACTTCGACCTTGAGCCAGCGCGCCTTCGCCGGTTCTGTCAGCGCCAGCTCGGCCCGCCCGAAAGGCCGCGCCTCCACCACGCCCAGAGGTTTCCAGGGGCCGGTATGCGACCGGGTGGACGCGGAAAACCGCACCTCACGCGCCGAAATGCCGGGGTACTGCAATTCGTCGTTGTCCCGGTTGTCCACCACCAGCCGACGAAGACGGTACACCCGGTCCAGTTCGATGATGAACTGGTCTGGCCGGAACCCCTGCACATGGCGCCTGACGCTGGCCCAGTAGTCCTGGAGACTGCCGTCGATGAGCGCGCTGGCGGGAAACTCCTCGTCATACTGACCGGTGTGGGCCAGGATCACCGCGCCTCGGTCCAGACGCAACAGATCCCTCCCGTCGGCGTCCCCCTGGGCCCATACCGGAGAGGCCAACACCGCCAACACCTGAACCAGCAACACGGCTCGCACCATGCAATCCACCCAAACCATTGTCGGACCGGGAATTTTATCCCATTACCGAGGACCTGCCCAGATGCTTCGGGCGCAGTCCCAAAAGCCACAAGGTGGAAAAATAGACCCCGGCGCCCGCCAGAATCCAACCGGCCAGCGCCAGCGCCCGTCGCCCGACGCTCCACTGGAACCACGACTCCAACGCCGGGCCGAACAGAAGAATCGTCCCGGCCATCGCCAGACTGGCGAACGCCACTTGGAGCCAAAGGCGCCCCCAACCCGCCGCCGGGCGATAGACCCCTCTCTTGCGCAAGCCCCGATAGAGCAGACCGGCATTGAGGAAGGCCGAAAGACTGGTGGCCAGCGCCAGCCCCGCGTGCTGAAGCGGAACGATGAGCGCCAGGTTGAACGCCATGTTGGCCACCATGGCGACGATGCCGACTCGAACCGGCGTACGGGTATCCTGACGTGCGTAAAACCCCGGCGCCAACACCTTGATCCAGATGAACGCCAGCAGCCCCGCCGCATAGGCCATGAGACTCTGACGCGCCATGAGAACGTCGTGAACGTCGAACCGTTCCGACAGGAACAGCGTGGCGACCATGGGTCCGGCCAGCACCGTCAACCCCACCGCAGCAGGCACACCGAAGACCACGGTGGCACGCAGCCCCCAGTCCAGGGTGCGGCGAAATCCGGCGGGGTCCTCGGCCGCATGCTCGCGTGACAAAGCCGGTAGAATGACGGTGCCCAGGGCGACGCCCAGCACGCCTTGGGGAAACTCCATGAGGCGATCGGAATAGTAGAGCCAGGAGATGCTGCCGGTCTGGAGGAAAGAAGCCAACACCGTGTCCAGCAACAGGTTGATCTGTGTCACCGAAACGGCGAACAAGGCCGGCAGCATCAGCTTCATGATGCGCCGCACTCCTTCGTGGTCCGTGTCCACACGCGGTCGGGGCAAAAGGTCCAACCGATGCAGAAAAGGGAGTTGGAAAGTGAACTGGGCCACGCCGGCGATGAGCACGCCCCAGGCCAGGGCGGTGACCGGCTCCACCATCCAGGGCGAAAGCCAAAGGGCGGCGCCGATGAGAGAAAGATTGAGCAGCACCGGCGTGAATGCCGGCACCGCGAAGCGGCCGTGGGCGTTGAGCACCCCGCCTGCGAAAGCGGTGAGGGAAATGAAAAAGAGATAAGGAAAGGTGAGGCGCAGCAGGGAAGCCGCCAGATCCAACTTCTCCCGGGCCCCGTCCAACACCCAGCCGAAAGCGAACAGGGAAACCACCAGCGGCGCAGCGACCACCCCAACCAGGGAGACCGCCAGCACGGCCAGCCCCAATGTGCCGGCCACATGGTCCACCAACCCCTTCAACTCGGCATGGGAGCGGGTCTCCTTGTATTCGGTGAGCACCGGAACGAAAGCGGTGGCGAAGGCCCCCTCACCGAACAGCCGGCGAAGAAAATTGGGGATCTTGAACGCGACGAAGAAGGCGTCGGTGGCCGCGTCGGCGCCGAACAGCCGCGCGAGCACCAGGTCGCGAACGAAACCGAGCACCCGCGATACCAGGGTGTGGCCGCCGACGGTGGTGAGGGATTTGAACAGGGAAGCCAGCCCGAAACTCCCGACAGGCCGAGGAACGAGCGGATCATTTTACCTCGACGGCCCGGCTCGATCCCGGCCTCGACGCCCACCGCGGCCCACCCCCCTTTTCCAAGTCGGATGGACCAAGTCGCCCCCAAAAGCTAGGATGGCGGTCATCACAGCCACAAGGAATTTGAAAAACGGTGAAACGCATACCGAAAACGATCACGATGATGCTGACCACTCCAGTCCTTCTGGGGCTCGCGGGTGAAACGCTTGCCGAAGCCCAGAGCACGGAAGCGCTGGCCAAGGCGGCGCAAAACCCGGTCGCGAACATGATCAGCCTGCCGCTTCAGAACAACACCAACCTCAACATCGGACCGGACGACGAAACCCAGAACGTCCTGAACATCCAGCCCGTATGGCCGTTCGAGATCAACGAGGACTGGAACCTGATCACCCGAACCATACTACCGGTGATGTCAAACCCCGATCCTCTGACCGGCGAAGGGCGTGTGGACGGCATCGGCGACACCCAATTCAGTGCATTCTTCTCGCCCAAGGAGAGCGAGATCATCTGGGGCGTTGGGCCGGTGTTGGTCTTGCCTACGGCTTCCCATGACGCCTTGGGCTCGAAAAAGTGGTCGGCGGGCATCTCCGCGGTGGTCCTGGCCATGCCCGGTCGGTGGGTGGTGGGCGGTTTGGTGTCCAACGTGTGGTCGTTCGCCGGAGCTGGAAAGGAGGACGTCAACCTGTTCACGCTGCAGCCGTTCGTCAACTACAACTTCGACGATGGCTGGTACCTGACCACCGCGCCCATCATCACCGCCAATTGGGAAGCCGACACCGATCACCGATGGACGGTCCCGCTTGGAGGCGGCGTGGGCAAGATCTTCAAGATCGGGAAACAGCCGGTCAACGCCCAGCTCAGCCTCTACAAAAACGTGGAAACGCCCGACGATTACGGAGCGGAGTGGCAAGTCAGGACACAGATCCAGTTTCTCTTCCCCAAATAGCGCCTCGAACGCCTCACCCGGCGTGAAACCCAGCCGGGGGAAACCGGAATCGCGATCTGACGGGCCCCTTCCATCCGCGCCATACGCCGATCCGGCCGCACCGAGTCGGCTGCCGACGACGCGCGACCACAAAATGAAGCAGCCAAACACGGGCGGCACTCCGGGCTTGGAAAGCCCATGTGCCCCCAAAAGGCCGAACGGACAACTTTTCATTGACAGCACCAGCCCTGCCCGCCATAATTTCGCGTCTTTTCGAGGACACCCGAAATTTCAGGAGCAGACAGGTGGCAAACTCACGCCAAGCACGCAAACGCGCCCGTCAGGCGGAAAAGCGCCGGCGGCACAACGCCAGCCGCCGCAGCATGATGCGCACCTACATCAAGAAGGTGGTCAAGGCCATCGAGGCGGGAGACAAAGAAGCGGCCGTGGCGGCCTACGAGGCGGCCGTGCCCATCATCGACCGCATGGCCAACAAAGGGATCATTCACAAAAACAAGGCCGCCCGCCACAAGAGCCGCTTGAACGCGCACATCAAGGCGATGTCCTGACGGGATGCTCTCCATCTCCCCGAAAAAACCGGCCCAAGGCCGGTTTTTTCATTGTCTCGCACCCTCGTGACGCAAAAGCCCTCGGCGGTGGCATCGCCCTTCGGGACGAGGCTCAACCCAACACGTCCGCCATGCGCCGCCCCATCTCGGCGGGCGAATGGACCACCTGCACACCCGCCGACTCCAGCGCCTCGAACTTGGCCTCCGCCGTCCCCTTGCCGCCGCTGATGATGGCGCCGGCGTGGCCCATGCGCTTGCCCGGCGGCGCGGTGACCCCGGCGATGTAGGCCACCACCGGCTTGCTGAAGTGGTCGCGGATCCACTCGGCCGCCTCCTCCTCGGCGCTGCCGCCGATCTCGCCCACCAGGATCACCCCCTCGGTCTGGTCGTCCTCCTCGAACAGTTCCAGGCAGTCGATGAAGCTGGTGCCGGGAATGGGATCGCCGCCCAACCCCACGCAGGTACTCTGGCCGAGGCCGGCGCGGGTGGTCTGGTCCACCGCCTCGTAGGTGAGAGTGCCCGAACGGGAGACGATGCCCACCCGCCCCGGCCGGTGGATGGCGCCCGGCATGATGCCGATCTTGCACTCGCCGGGGGTGATGATCCCGGGACAGTTGGGGCCGATGAGCCGCGACTCCGTGCCGGCCAGCGCCGCCTTCACCTTGAGCATGTCCAGTACCGGGATGCCCTCGGTGATGCAGACGATGACGCGGATGCCGGCGTCCGCCGCCTCCAGGATGGCGTCGGCGGCGAAGGGGGGCGGCACGTAGATCATGGTGGCGTCGGCGCCGGTCTCGGCCACCGCC
>CAYOJM010000079.1:0-17829 GCA_964404295.1 uncultured Sedimenticola sp.
TTCGGGCAGGGCTCGTTCACCGGTTCGTTCCACACCGCGTACTCGCACTTGGGGTAGGTGGAGCAGGAGTAGAAGATCTTGCCCCGGCGCGACTTGCGCTGCATGAGGGTGCCCTTTCCGCACTTGGGGCAGGGCACGCCGGTATCCTTCGGCTTCTCCAGCGGCTCGATGTAGCGGCACTTGGGGTAGGCCGAGCAGCCGATGAACTTGCCGTAGCGGCCCCGCTTGAAGACCAGGGGCGCGCCGCACTCGGGGCAGTCGCGGCCCACCTCCTGGGGCGCTTCGGTCTCGGCCTTGTCCTGGTTGAGGTCGCGGGTGTAGTCGCACTCGGGATAACCGGTGCAACCGATGAAGCGGCCGTGGCGGCCCAGGCGGATGGAGAGGGGCCGCCCGCACTTGGGACACTTTTCGGCCAGTTTCTCCTGGGTGACGTCCGAGCGCTTGACGTTCTCCTGGGTGTGGTCCACCTGCTCCTTGAAGGGCTTCCAGAAGCGGCGCAGCAGAGGCACCCACTCCTCCTCGCCGCGGGAGACGGCGTCCAGCTCGTCCTCCAGCTTCGCCGTGAAGTCATAGTCCACGTAACGGGTGAAATAGTCGGTGAGGAACTTGTTCACTACCCGGCCCACGTCGGTGGGGCGGAAGCGCTTCTTCTCCAGCTCGGCGTAGCCGCGGTCCTGAAGGGTGGAGATGATGCTGGCGTAGGTGGAGGGGCGGCCGATGCCGTGCTCTTCCAGCGCTTTCACCAGGCTGGCCTCGCTGTAGCGCGGCGGCGGCTCGGTGAAGTGTTGCTCGGGGCGGATGGCGACCAGCGCCACCTTTTCGCCCTCGGCCAGGGGGGGCAGCATCTTTTCCTCGGCCTCCTTCGCCCGCTTCGCGTCGTCCCGCCCCTCCTGGTAGACGGCCATGAAGCCGGGATCGGCCACGGTGGAGCCGGTGGCTCGAAAGAGGTTCTCGGTGCCGCCGGCGGCCAGTTCCGCCGTCACTGTGTGCAGCGTGGCGTGCTTCATCTGGCAGGCCAGCGTCCGCTTCCAGATGAGCTCGTAAAGGCGCGCCTGGTCCCGATTCAAGTGCTTGGCCATCTCCTTGGGGTGGCGGCGGATGGAGGTGGGGCGGATGGCCTCATGGGCCTCCTGGGCGTTCTTGGATTTGGTCTTGAAGATCCTGGGCTTGGAAGGAAGCTGTTTTTCACCGTAGGTCTCGGCGATGTAGTCGCGGATCTCGGCCACCGCTTCATCGGCCAGGTTCACCGAATCGGTGCGCATGTAGGTGATCAAGCCCACCGATTCACCGCCGATGTCCACCCCTTCGTAGAGCTGTTGTGCGATGCGCATGGTGCGGTTGGTGGAGAATCCCAACTTGCGGGACGCTTCCTGCTGTAAAGTGGAGGTGGTGAAAGGGGCGGCGGGGTTGCGGCGCCGCTGCTTCTTTTCCACCTTCACCACTTCGAGGGCGCCGGCGGCGGCTTCGAGGAGATGCCTTTCCGCCTCTTTGGCCTGCTTCTCCTCGGTGATGGTGAACTGCTCCACCTTGTCGCCCCGGTAGCGGACCAGCTTGGCGGTGAAGGGTTGGTCTTCTTTCTTCACGTCCGCCTCGATGGTCCAGTATTCGCGGGGCACGAAGCGCTCGATCTCCTCCTCCCGCTCCACGATCATGCGCAAGGCCGGACTCTGCACCCGTCCGGCGGAGAGCCCGCGGCGCACTTTCCTCCACAGCAAGGGCGAGAGGTTGAAGCCCACCAGGTAGTCGAGGGCGCGGCGCGCCTGCTGGGCGTTGACCAGGTCCATGGAAAGTTCGCGCGGGTGGGCGATGGCTTCCTGCACGGCCTTCTTGGTGATCTCGTTGAAGACCACGCGATAGACCGGCTTGTCCTTGAGCAGACCGCGCTTCTTGAGGATCTCGTACAGGTGCCAGGAGATGGCCTCGCCCTCGCGGTCGGGGTCGGTGGCCAGATAAAGGGCGTCGGCCTTCTTGAGCTTGTCGGCGATGGCCTTGATGTGGCGGTCGTTGCGGTCGATCACCTGGTATTTCATGGCGAAATCGTTGTCGGGATCGACGGCGCCTTCCTTGGGCACCAGATCGCGCACGTGGCCGTAGGAGGCGAGGACTTCGAAGTCCTTGCCCAGGTATTTCTTGATGGTCTTGGCCTTGGCCGGGGATTCGACGATTACCAGGTTCATGAGGGTCCGTGTGGGCGTGGAGGCCGAGATCGGGTCACAAAAAAGCCGTAGGTCGGAACCCGAACGGCGGGGACGGAGGTGGGGCTGCGTCACGCCGCCGCCGGGGAGCCCGGCCTACGGGCGGTTCCATTTTTTTTACGGATAACCCCGGCGGCGCGGGGCTGTCAAGGCCGGGTCAGTGGAGGTGGGTCTGTTCGCCGTTGTAGATCATCTCCTCCATGAGGGCGAAGGCGCTCTCGCGTCCGGGGCGGTTGAGCAGCACCAACAACACGATCCATTTGACGTCGTCGGCGGTGATTTCTTGGCTGTCCAGGGCCAAGGCGCGTTCGATGACCAGTTCGCGGCTGGCGGCGTCGAGGATGCCGGCCTGTTCCAGGTAGAGCAGCATGCCCCGGATCTCCATGTCCAGCCGCTGCTGCTCCTCGGCGGTGTAGATGCGGGCGGAGCCGGCGCTCAGCGCGGCCGCCTCGGTGAGGGCGCCCTGGCGCCAGGCCAGCTCGTCGAGCCAGTCGAAGGCCTTGTGGATCTCTTCGGAGCTGAATCCGGCCCGCGCCAGCTCCTCTTCCAGCATGATCTGGTCCTGAGGCTGGCTTTCGGCATCCATGTAGTTTTCGTAGATGAAGATGAGGACGTCGATGAGGCTTTCGTTCACTTGGCGGGTCCTATGGCAGCGGAGGCGTGGCCTGGCCGGTCAACCGGCGCACCGCTGATAGCGGCCGCCCGGAACCGGGGTCACCTGCCCCTCCAATTCCAGCAATAGTAGCATGGAGGCGACGGCCTCGGGAGGCAGGCCGGTCCGGGTCACCAGTTGGTCCGGGCTCACCGGATCGAATCCCATGGCCTCCAACAAGCGGGCGTAATCGGGATCGGACGGTCCCGAGGTGGTGGGCGCTTCGTCGTTTTCCGGGGAGGGGGGAGCCAACCAGGTTTTCAACTGGGGCGCCAGCTCCTCCAATATGTCCCCTGCCGTTTCCACCAGCTTTGCGCCTTGGCGGATGAGCTGGTGGCAGCCGCGGGCCAGTGGGTTGTGGATGGAGCCGGGAATGGCGAACACCTCCCGGCCCTGCTCGGCGGCCAGGCGGGCGGTGATGAGCGAACCGCTGCCCAGGGCGGCCTCCACCACCAGCACCCCCAACGACAGGCCGCTGATGATGCGATTGCGCCGGGGAAAGTGGCCGGCCCGCGGCGGCGTGCCCGGCGGATATTCGGAGACCAGGGCGCCCTGTTCGGCCACGGCGTGGGCCAGTTCCCGGTGACGAGCGGGATAGACCCGGTCCGGGCCGGTGCCCAGCACCGCCACCGTGGGGCCGCCCCCGGCCAGCGCCCCTTCGTGGGCGGCGCGGTCGATGCCGAGGGCCAACCCGCTGGTGACGGTGAGGCCGTTGGCGGCGAAATGGGCGGCGAATTCGTAGGCGGTCTCGGCGCCACCGCGGGTGGGATTGCGGCTGCCCACCACCGCCAACTGGGGGGTCGTCAAGTGGGTCGGATCACCGCGCACGAACAAGGCCACCGGCGCGTCGGCCAGGGCGGCGAGGCGGGAAGGATAGTGAGCCGACCCGTAAGGCACCAGGTGGCAATCCGGTCCGGCCAGCCAGGAGAGGCTGGCTTCCATGCCGGCGGCATCGGGGTGGCGCAAAGCCTCGCGCGCCGCTTCCGGCAGCTCGGCCGGCGGATCGTGGTGGAGGCTTTCCGGATCCCGGCCCGAGGCGAGAAAAGGGATCAGCCGCGATGGGCCCACGCCTTTGGCGTGGACCAGGCGCAGCCACGGCAGATGCTTTTCCGGATCGTCCAATCGGTCAGGGGTTCACCACCCGGTCGTGCAGGTGGATGGCCTTGCGCGCGTACATGACCAGACCGAAGCTCACCCGTTCGAAGGCGCGGAAGACCATCACCAGGCCCGCTTCCTCGTCGGGCAGCTTGACCGTTTCCATGAAGGCCGGATGCAACGAAGTGGTGGCGGTCGCACGGGCTATGGGATCGGGCACCGTTTCGCCCAAGTTGTTGACTTGCAGCACGGTGCCGGGATCCAACCCGTCCGCCAGACCGCGGTCGATCACCACCACGTCGTATTGGCCGATTTCGTTGACCCGGTCCAAGGCGTCGATGATGGCCCCCTGGACCGGCCGTTTCGGCGCGTGGGGGTGAAAATCGGTGGCCAGGTCCGCCGTGGAGAAGGGCAGCAGACGGTCGCCGGCGAGGATCTCGCGGCGGGTGCGGAACACGGCCACCGTGGCCGGATCGCCCGCCCGTGTCAATCGGCCGCTGCCCGCATAGAGCGCCTCGTAACCCAGCACCTCGCCTGTTTCGGCGTCCCGATATGCCTTGCCGGGGCGCACGATGTCGTATTCCTTTCGATCGGCGGTTTCCAGCCCCCGCACGTAGATGCGCTGGCCGGCGCCGGCGACGATGTGCTCGTCGGCGAAGGCCACTACGTAGGGCAGGCTGTCCAGGTCGCCCGTTTCCATCACATAGGGCCGGCTCAAGTAGGGGGCGATGTGGTCTATGGGAATGGTGGGGATCGCCTGCTCCACGGGGTGCGAGCGCACCTGGGGCGACAGCTTGAGGGGTCCTCGCCGCCCCACCGTCAAACGCGGTCGACCGTCGATCCAGACCAGGGTCAGTTCGTCTCCCGGATAGATGAGATGGGGATTGCGAATCTGGGGATTGGCGTACCAGATCTCGGGCCACCGCCAGGGCTTGTTCAGGAACAGTCCGGCGATGTCCCACAGCGTGTCCCCTTTCTTGACCACGTAACGATCCGGATGGTCGGCGCGCAGCAGATCGCCGGCCCAGGCGGATCCCGTCAGGGCCGCGGCCAGGCACAGGGTGACGAGAAGGCGTTTGAGTCTGTTCATGGACGATCCTTTGGTGTTGATCGGAGCGCGGTTCGCGCCGCGCCATTCTTTCCCATGCTCCTCAATGGGGTCAATCGGTGAGCAAAGCTTTGTGCGATAATACCCCAGCGCGGGGACGCGGAAGTGTCGGGCGCTCCACAAAACGGCGTGTCGGGAACCTCCCCGGGCGGCGCCGGATCCAACATTCCGACCGCTGCAGACGACGATCTTTCAAGAGTTAGGCGGAACCATGGCCATACTGGAGATCCTCAAATTTCCCGATCCGCGCCTGCGCCAGCGGGCCAAGCCGGTGGACGTGGTGGACGACGCCGTTCGCCGGCTCGCCGACGACATGCTGGAGACCATGTACGACGCACCCGGCATCGGCCTGGCCGCCGTGCAGGTGGGGGTGCCCCGGCAGGTGATCGTGGTGGACGTCTCCGAGGAGCGGAATCGGCCCTTGGTACTCATCAACCCCAAAGTGGTGGCCTCCGAAGGCGAGGAGGAGATGGAAGAGGGATGCCTCTCGGTGCCCGGCTTCTACGAGAAGGTCAAACGGGCGGAACGGGTCCGTGTGGAGGCCCTGGATCGTGACGGCAAGCCGCTGACGCTGGAGCTGGACGGGCTGCTGGCGGTTTGTGTCCAGCACGAGATCGACCACCTCCAAGGCAAATTGTTCGTGGATTATCTTTCCCGCCTCAAGCGCGAGCGCATCCGCAAGAAGTTGGAAAAGGAGGCCCGGGCCGCCCAGGCGGCGCAGAAACGGGCCGCCCGGCGGGCGCTTTGAACCCGCCTGTCGCGGTCGGAGGCGGCCGGCCGCTCCCGATCACATGAGAACAAGAGCATGAACCGGCCTCTGCGCATCGTCTTCGCCGGCACGCCCGATTTTTCCGTGCCGGCCCTGAAGTCCCTCATCGACGCCGGCCACGGGGTGGCGGCGGTCTACACTCAGCCCGACCGCCCCGCCGGCCGCGGACGCAAGCTCACGCCGAGCCCGGTGAAGCAGCTGGCGCTGGACCGGGGCATCCCGGTGTTCCAGCCGCGCACGCTGAAGGCGCCCGAAGCGGTGGCGGAGCTGGCCGCGCTCGAGCCCGATCTGATGGTGGTGGTGGCCTACGGCCTGCTGCTGCCCAAGGCGGTGCTCGAGATTCCCCCCCTGGGGTGCGTCAACATCCATGCCTCCCTATTGCCCCGTTGGCGGGGCGCGGCGCCCATTCAGCGGGCCATCGAGGCGGGCGACCGCCGTACGGGGGTGAGCATCATGCGCATGGACGAAGGGCTGGACACCGGGCCGGTCTATCTGCGGCGGGAGATTCCCATCGAGCGCGAGGACACCGCCGCCACCTTGCACGACCGCCTGGCCCGCCTCGGCGCCGAGGCGCTGATCGAGGCGCTGCCCGGCATCGCCGACGGCAGTCTGCGGCCCGTGCCCCAGGATGAGGCGGAAGCGACCTACGCACCCAAGTTGGAAAAGCGGGAGGCGCTCATCGATTGGCGCCAACCGGCCTGGCGCATCGAACGCAAGGTGCAGGCCTTCAATCCCTGGCCGGTGGCCCACACCCGCTGGGAGAACGCCAACCTGCGGATCTGGGAAGCCCATGCCGTGGAGGGCCTGGCGGCAGAGCCGGGCACCGTCATGTCCGCCACCCGCGAGGGGGTGGACGTCGCCACCGGCGAAGGGTTGTTGCGGGTGACCCGGTTGCAGCTGCCGGGCCGGCGGGCCATGTCTGCGGCCGATTTCATCAACGCCCACGCCATTCAGGGCGTGGTGTTGGGTTGAAAAGGTGGCGGCGCGGCGCCGAGTGGCTCCCGGCGCCCGCGCGCGGGCGGCGGCGGCCCGGGCGGTGGGGGCCGTCATGGGCGGGCGCGCCCTGACCGACGTTCTGCCCGAAGCGAAAAAGGGGCTGCCGCTCCGCGACGGCGCCTTGGTGGCGGAGCTGGCCCATGGCACGTGTCGCTGGTTCCATCGCCTCGAATTCTTCCTCCAACGGTTGATGGCGCGGCCGTTGAAAGCGCGTGAGCGCGCGCTCCATGCGCTGCTTCTGGTGGGGCTGTACCAACTGGCCGAAACCCGGGTTCCTCCCCACGCTGCCGTGGCCGCCACCTCCGGCGCCGCCGGGCTGCTGGGAAGAGGATGGGCCACCGGCCTGGTCAACGCGGTGCTGCGCCGTTATCTGGAGACGTCGGAAGCCCTGGCCGTCCAAGCCCGCTCCGAGCCCGTGGCGCGCTGGAGCCAGCCGGGCTGGTTCATCCAAGCCGTAGAGGCGGCCTGGCCCGGCCAGGCGTCCGCCCTCTTGGAAGGGCTGCTGGGGCGGCCGCCTTTCACGTTGCGGGTGGACCTGTCGCGCACCACCTTGGCGGCGCAGGCGCGAGAGCTGGCTCGGGCGGGGCTGGCGTCGCGGCCGGTTCCCGGAGTGGCCTCGGCGCTGATGCTGGAACGTCCCGTCCCGGTGGAGCGGTTGCCCGGTTTCGGCGACGGGCTGGTGTCGGTGCAGGATGCCGGCGCCCAGTTGGCCGCGCCGCTTCTGGATTTGGCGCCGGGGCAGCGGGTGTTGGACGCCTGTGCCGCGCCCGGCGGCAAGAGCGGCCATATCTTGGAGTCGGCGCCGGTGTCGCTGGTGGCCATGGATCGGGACCGGACCCGTTTGGCGCGGGTGCGGGAGAACCTGGAGCGGCTGGGCCGTCGCGCGGAACTGGTGGCGGGGGATGCGGCCGCGCCGTCGGGTGGCTGGATCGGGAGCGGTTTCGACCGCATTCTGGCGGACGTGCCTTGTACCGCCACCGGCGTCATGCGCCGCCATCCCGATATCCGCCTGTTGCGCCGCGCCTCGGACGTGCCGGCCCTGGTCGCGCGCCAGGCGGCCATACTGGATGCCCTCTGGCGGCTGCTTCGTCCAGGGGGTAAGCTGCTGTACGCCACTTGCTCTCTTCTGCCGGAGGAGAACGAGCGGCAGGTGGAAGCCTTTCTCCAGCGCCACGGCGAGGCCGTCGCGCTGCCCTTGGAGACTCCGCTGGGTGTGCCGGCCGGCCCCGGGGTGCAACTGCTGCCGGTGACACGGGAGACGGATGGATTTTTCTATGCCCTGTTGCAGAAACGTCCTGCCTGAGCGCGGCCTTGGTTGGTTTTTGGTGCTGCTCGCGTTGTGGGTCGGGGGTGTCCATGCGGCCGGCATCCGCTACAAAGCGGTGAGCATCGCCGAGGAGGACGGCAAAGTGGTGGCCTATTTGCTCGAGGAGTACGACCTCACGCCCACCATGCGCGAGGCCTTGGAGAGCGGCGTGCCTTTGACCTTCACCACCCGCGCCGTGCTTGAGACGGACGGCGCCTGGTTCTGGGAATCGCCGCTGGCCGAGCGTGTGGTGCGCCGCACCCTTCGCTACCACCCCTTGGCGGGCAGCTACGAGGTGCACGACTCGCTCACCGGCCGCAGCCGGTTCTTCGCCACGCCGGAAGCGGCGCTGGTGGCGCTGGGGGAGATCAAAGGGTGGGTGCTGGTCTCGGCCGATCGGCTCCGGCCTGGACGCAGTTATCGCATCACCATCGAGAGTCGGCACGACATCGGTGCGCTGCCCCTGCCTTTGCGGCCCAAGGCCTATTTGTCCCCCGGTTGGCATTTGAGCAGCAAGGTGTACGAATGGCGCCTGCGCCCCTGAAGTTCTGGCGCCGAGGGGGGTGGGCCGTGGTCCTGCTCCTGGCGTCGCTGGTGTTCGCGCTCCATTTTCTCAGCGGCGCCGTGCTCGGTTCCGAAGCGCTCAGCGCCTGGTTCGTGCCGCTGCTGGTGTTCATCGTCGCCGGGCTGTTGGTGCTCGCCGCCCTGGTGCTGTGGAACCTGTTTCGGCTTCTGCGCGATCTGTGGCGCCACCGGGCCGGCGCCCGTCTCATGGCGCGGCTGGTGTTTCTGTTCGTGATCCTTGGGGTGACGCCCGCCGCCATCGTCTATTACTACTCCCTCCAGTTCCTCATGCAGGGTATCGACAGCTGGTTCGACGTCCAGATCGACTCGGCCATGGAGGATGCCCTGGAGCTCAACCGCGCCACCCTTAACCTGACCAAGAAGTTGTTGCTGCGTTACACCGAGCAGATGCTCGAGTCCATCGAGGACAGCTCGCGCACCGGCTTGACCCTCACGTTGAGCGAGTTGCGCGCCCGGTCCGGCGCGGTGGAGCTGGCCCTGGCCACCCAGCAGGGCAAGATCCTGGCGGCGGCCCATGTGGATCCCGAAGTGCTGGTGCCCACGGCCCCCGATCCACTGGTGTTGCAGCAGGTGGTGAGCGGAGAGCCTTATGTGGGATTTCTACAACCGGATGAGGAAGCAGGGGAGTTGCGGATCCAGGTGTTGGTTCCCGATCCCGCGCGCGGTCTGGTGCTCCAGGCCATCTTTCCCACCTCGGCGCGCATGGGGGAGTTGAGCCGCAGCGTGCAACAGGCCTATGTGGCCTATCGGGAGCGCGCCTATCTGCGCGAATCCATCAAGTTCAGTTTCATGCTCGCCCTCTCTCTGGTGCTGCTGGTGAGCGTGGCGGCCGCCCTCTGGCTCGCTTTCCATACCGCCCGGCGGCTGGTGGCCCCCATCCGCGCCATCGCCGAGGGAACCCGGGCCATCGCCGAAGGAGAGCTGGACGGTCGCATTCCGGTGCCGCGTCACCGGGACGAATTGGGCTTCCTGGTGGCCAGTTTCAACGCCATGACGCGGCGTCTGGCCCAGGCCCGCGATCTGGCGGAAAAGAGCCGGCGCCAACTGGAGTTCCAGCGCGCCTATCTGGAAGCGCTCTTGCACCACCTCTCCAGCGGCGTCATCGCCCTGGACGGCGAGGGCCGCCTGCGGACCGCCAACCGGGCCGCGTCCCAGATCCTGGGGGTGGATGTGGACGCCTATGTGGGCCGGCCTTTGGATCGGTTGGCGCGGGACCATCCGGAGCTGGGTCCGTTCGTGGCGCGGCTCGATTGCGACCGTCCCGGAAACGAGGGCGAGTGGCGGGGCGAGATTCTCCTGGAGCGGCCCGAAGGGCGTCAGCACCTCGTGGGGGGGCGGGCCCGGCTGCAGGTGGCGGAGCAGAGCGAAATCGGTTGCGTGTTGGTGTTCGACGACGTCACCACCCTGGTCCAGGCCCAACGCGACGCCGCCTGGAGTGAAGTGGCGCGGCGCTTGGCGCACGAGATCAAGAATCCCCTGACCCCCATCCAGCTCTCCGCCGAGCGATTGCGGCGAAAATACCTGGCGAAGCTACCGCCCGACGAGCGTAAGGTGCTGGACAGCTCCACCCGCACCATCATCGGCCAGGTGGAGGCCATGAAAGACATGGTCAACGCCTTTTCGGACTATGCAAGGCCTTCCCGGCTCGAGCCCCAGGCGGTGCCGGTGGACGAGTTCCTGGGCGAAGTGCTGGCGCTCTATGGCGGTGCCGTGCGGTTCGAACCGGGTGCGCCGAACGTGCGCATCGACGCCGATCCCGTCCGCCTGCGCCAAGTGGTGCACAATCTGGTGAAGAACGCCCAGGAGGCGGTGGAGGGGCGGGCCGACGGCCGCATCCGGGTGGCCACCGGGCTCCAGCGGCCGGAGGGTCAGGAGCGCCTTTTCGTCGAAATCACATTCGAAGATAATGGCCCCGGCCTGCAGGAGGAGCGCATCGGCCGCCTGTTCGAGCCTTATGTCACCACCAAGGAGCGGGGCACCGGCCTGGGGTTGGCCATCGTCAAAAAGATCGTTGAGGAGCATGGCGGCTACATTCGCGCCGAGAACCGGCCCGAAGGTGGCGCTCGCATCCGGGTGCGTCTCCCGGTGAGCCGGGGGTCGCCGCAGCAGGCGCAGGAGAATCGACCATGAGCGCACCCTACATCTTGGTGGTGGACGATGAGCCCGACATTCGCGAGCTGGTGCGGGACATCCTCGAGGACGAAGGCTACAAGGTCACCACGGCGGAGAACGGCGAGGCGGCACGCGCCGCGTTGCGCGAGCGCCGGCCGGATCTGATCCTGCTGGACATCTGGATGCCCGACATCGACGGCATCAGCCTGCTCAAGGAATGGGCCGAAGGGGAGGACGGTCTGCCTTGCCCGGTCATCATCATGTCCGGCCACGGCACGGTGGAGACGGCGGTGGAGGCGACCCGCCTCGGCGCCTACGATTTTCTGGAGAAACCCCTCTCTCTGGCCAAACTGCTGCTCACCGTGGAGCGCGCCCTGGAGGCGGAGCGGTTGGTACAGGAGAACGTGGGGCTGCGCCGTCAGGCCCAACCGGTGGTGGAGCCGGTGGGCCACAGCCAGGTGATGCAGCGGCTGCGCGAACAGGTGCGCCGCATCGCCCAGCACGACACCTGGGTGCTCATCTCCGGTGAACCCGGAAGCGGCCGCGAGACCTTCGCCCGGTATCTTCACGCCCACTCCAGCCGGCGGGAACGCCCTTTTGTGGACGTGAGCTTGGGGGCCACCCAGCCGGAGAACTTCGCCCGGGAGTTTTTCGGGAGCGAACAGGGTGGGCGCATCCACTACGGCCGGCTGGAGCAAGCCAACGGCGGCATCCTGTTTCTCGACGAGGTGGCGGACATGGATCTCGCCGCCCAGGCGCAGCTTGCCGGTGCCTTCGAGACCGGTGAATTCTTACGGGTGGGTGGTGCCGAGCCGGTGAAAGTGGACATTCGTGTGGTGGCCGCCACCAAAAAAGACCTGCAAGCCGAAGTGGATGCCGGCCGGTTTCGGGAGGACCTGTTCTACCACCTCAACGTGGTGCCCCTGGAGGTGCCGCCGCTGCGCGAGCATCGTGAAGACGTGCCCGAATTGCTCGCCTTCTACGTGGACTATTTCGTCACCCATGAAAAGATGCCCTACCGTCGGTTCAGCGTGGCGGCGCAGAATTTCCTGCGCAACTACGATTGGCCGGGCAACATCGTCGAGCTGCGCAACCTGGTGCAACGGGTGCTCATCTTGGGCGTCGGTGACGAGATCTCACTGGAGGACGTGCAGGCGGTGATGGGCGGCGTGCGGCGCGAGTCGGTCCCCGGCGGCGCCGCCGGCATCTCTTTCGACCAGCCGTTGCGCAAGGCGCGGGAGGACTTCGAACGCGCCTACCTCGAATACCACCTGGACAAACACGGCGGCAATGTGAGCAGGATGGCGCAGGAGGTGGGAATGGAGCGCACCCATTTGTATCGGAAGCTGCGCGGAGTCGGCATCGAGATCAAGGACCGGCGATGAAGATCATCATACTCGGGGCGGGCCAGGTGGGAACCTCGCTGGCGGGCAATCTGGCCTCCGAGGCCAACGACATCACCGTGGTGGACCGCGATCCCGCGCTGTTACAGAGCTTGCAGGACAAGTTCGACCTGCGGACGGTGCGCGGCTACGCCGCCCATCCCGACGTGCTGGCCCAGGCGGGATGCGACGATGCCGAAATGCTCATTGCGGTGACCAACAACGACGAAACCAACATGGTCGCCTGCCAGGTGGCCTGGACCCTGTTCCACACCCCGCGCAAGATCGCCCGGGTGCGGGCCCACGAATACCATCGCCATCCGGCCCTGTTCAACCAAGGGGGGCTGCCCATCGACGTGCTCATCAGTCCCGAGCAGTTGGTCACCGAATACATTGAACGGCTCATCCAGTATCCTGGCGCGCTCCAGGTGCTCGATTTCGCCGACGGCCTGGTTCGGCTGGTGGGTCTGCGCGCATACGCCGGCGGTCCGCTCGTGGGCCATCAGTTGCGCGAGCTCAACCGGCACCTGCACGGCGGCGAGGCGCGGGTGGCGGCCATCTATCGTCAGGGCCAGGCCATCCATCCCACGGGCGATACCGTCATCCATGCCGGTGACGAGGTCTTTTTCATCGCTGCGGCGGCCAACATCCCTGAGGTGATGGCGGAGCTGGGACGGAACGACAAGCCCTACAAGCGGATCATCTTCGCCGGCGGCGGCAACATCGGCCGTCGCCTGGCGCTCCGGCTGGAGCGGGATTACAACGTGAAGATCCTGGAGCGGGATCCGGAACGGGCCGCCGCGGTCTCCGAGGAGCTGCGCCGGACCATCGTGCTCCAGGGCGACGCCGCGGACGAGGATCTGCTGCTGGAGGAGGGCATCGAGGAGACCGATGTCTTTTGCGCCGTCACCAACGACGACGAGGCCAACATCCTGTCGGCCATGTTGGCCAAGCGGTTGGGCGCGCGCACCGTCATGGCGCTGATCAACCGCACCTCTTACGTGGAGTTGGTGGAGGCGGGGCCCATCGACGTGGCCATCTCTCCCCAACAGGCCACCATCGGCACTCTGCTGACCCATGTGCGCCGCGGCGACGTGGTGATGGTCCACTCTTTGAGGCGGGGGGCGGCCGAGGCCATCGAAGCCGTGGCCCACGGCGACCGCCGCTCCTCCAAGGTGGTGGGGCGGCGGGTGGAGGAGGTGAAGCTGCCCCGCGGGACCAGCATCGCCGCCATCGTGCGGGACGGCGAGGTCATCATCGCCCACCACGACACCGTCATCGAGTCGGAGGACCATGTGATCCTCTTTCTGGTGGACAAACGCCGCATCGCCGAAGTGGAACGGTTGTTCCAGGTAGGCATCACCTTCCTGTGATGGACGGCCGATCGAGGCGCATCGTGGCGGCGCGGAGGGGCGCATGCATCTGAACGTGGTTCAGCGCATCCTCGGCCTGTTGCTGATGGTCTTCAGTCTCACCATGCTGCCGCCCCTGGCCGTCTCCCTGGGCTATGGGGACGGGGCCTGGCCCCCCTTCCTGGCCGCTTTTCTCCTCATTCTGGCGGTGGGGCTGATGAGCTGGTGGCCGGTGCGGGACCAGCGCCGGGAGTTGCGCCTGCGGGACGGTTTCGTGGTGGTGGTCATGTTCTGGTTCGTGCTCTCGGCCACCGGCGCGCTCCCCTTCGTGCTGGCGGAGAACCCCCACTTGTCGGTCACCGACGCCTTTTTCGAGTCGGTTTCCGGGTTGACCACCACCGGCGCCACGGTCATCACCGGGCTCGACCATCTGCCCCGATCCATCCTCTATTACCGCCAGCAGCTCCAGTGGCTCGGGGGAATGGGCATCATCGTGTTGGCGGTGGCGGTGCTGCCCATGCTCGGCATCGGGGGCATGCAGCTCTACAAGGCGGAGACGCCGGGTCCCATCAAGGACTCCAAACTGACGCCCCGCATCACCGAGACCGCCAAGGCGCTGTGGTTCATCTATCTGGGACTGACCCTGGCGTGCGCCCTGGCCTACTGGCTGGCCGGCATGACGCCTTTCGACGCCGTCGCACACGCCTTTTCCACCGTGGCCATCGGCGGTTTCTCCACCCACGATGCCAGCATGGGCCATTTCGACAGCACGGCCGTCTATCTGGTGGCGGTGGTATTCATGTTCCTCTCGGGCATCAATTTCGCCCTCCATTTCACGGTGGTGCGGCCTTTGTGGAAACGGAAGGACCTGCGCGCTCTCGCCGGTTATTGGCGCGATTCGGAGTTTCGGTTCTATTTGCTGTTCACCGTGTTGGTGGTGACGGTCACCACCTTGGGACTCCATTTCACCGCCACCCACGACCGGTTCGGGGAAAATTTCGTCCACGGCCTGTTTCAGGCGGTCTCCATCGGCACCACCACCGGCTTCACTACGGCGGAGTGGCACAACTGGCCTGGATTCGTGGCGATCCTGCTGCTTTTTTCATCTTTCGTGGGCGGGTGTGCCGGCTCCACGGGCGGCGGCATCAAGGTCATTCGGTTTCTTCTGCTCATCAAGCAAGGGGTTCGCGAAATCACCCGTCTGGTCCATCCCAACGCCCAGATTCCGGTGCGGGTGGGGGAGAAGACCATCCCTTCCCGAGTGGTGGAGGCGGTGTGGGGGTTTTTCGCCCTCTATGTGGCGTGTTTCACCCTCATGTACCTGGTGTTGGCCGCCACCGGCATCGACTTGATGACCGCCTTCTCCGCCGTGGCCGCCAGCATCAACAACCTGGGGCCGGGGTTGGGGGAGGTGGGAACCCATTACGCCGGGCTCCACGACGCGGCCAAGTGGGTCCTCTGTTTCGCCATGCTTCTGGGTCGGCTGGAGATCTTCACGCTTTTAGTGTTGCTCAGTCCCGCGTTCTGGCGGCGGTGAACTTTTTCGTCCTGGCGGAGTCTCATGAGTGCGAGAACGGCAGCCTCGCTGGTTTTCGAACCATTACATACTCCCTTTGGTACAGCCCTTCCGGCATGCCCTGCATGCCGGTTTTTTTTTGATATCATCCGCCTTTTACCTCTCTCCTGGAATTCGTGATGAAAAACAGGCAGATGCTTCTCCTCGCGCCGCTCGTGCTTCTGCCCGGGGTGCTTCGAGCGGCGGATGCGACTCTGGATCCCGGCAGCACCGCCTGGATCCTCACCTCCACCGCCTTGGTCCTTTTCATGACCCTGCCGGGGCTGGCCTTGTTCTATGGGGGGCTGGTGCGCTCCAAGAACGTCCTGTCGGTGCTCATGCAATGTTTCTCCATCGCCGGCGTGGTCTCCATTCTTTGGCTGGTGGCGGGTTACAGCCTGGCCTTCGGCGAGGGCAACGCCTGGATCGGCGATTTCAGCAAGGCGTTCATGGCCGGCGTGGGTCGCGACACCTTGAGCGGAGAGATTCCCGAGTCCTTGTTCATGCTCTTTCAGATGACCTTCGCCATCATCACGCCGGCGCTGGTGGTGGGGGGCTTCGCCGAACGCATGAAATTCTCTTCGATGCTGCTCTTCAGCGCCCTGTGGCTGCTCCTGGTCTATGTGCCGGTGACCCATTGGGTGTGGGGCGGCGGTTGGCTGGGGGCCATGGGCCTTTACGATTTCGCCGGAGGCACCGTGGTCCACGTCACCGCTGGCGTGGGTGCTCTGGTGGCGGCGCTGGTCATGGGACCGCGGCGTGGCTTTCCCGAGACGCCGATGATGCCCCACAACCTCACCATGTCGGTCACCGGGGCAGGCATGCTCTGGGTGGGCTGGTTCGGTTTCAACGGCGGCAGCGCCTTGGCGGCAAACGGGGATGCCGCCATGGCCATGCTGGTGACCCACATCTCGGCCGCCACCGGCGCCATGACCTGGATGGCCATCGAGTGGATCCGGTTCGGGAAACCCAGCGCCCTGGGCGTCATCACCGGCATGGTGGCGGGGTTGGGTACCATCACGCCCGCCTCTGGATTCGTCGGCCCCGGCGGCGCGCTCGTCATCGGCTTGCTCGCCGGCGGCGTCTGTTTCAGCGCCACCATGTTCCTCAAGCGGGTGCTGCGCATCGACGACTCTTTGGACGTCTTTCCGGTGCACGGCGTCGGTGGCATGCTGGGCACCCTTCTGGCGGGGGTCTTTTCCGCCACCAGTCTGGGGGTCTTCAGCGGCTACGGCTTCGCCGAAGGCATCGACTCCATGGCCGGCCAGCTCTGGGTCCAGTTCGTGGGCGTGGTCAGCACCATTGTCTTCACCGCCGTGGTCACCTGGGTCATCCTCAAAGTGGTCGCTCTGGTCACCGGCGGCCTGAGAGTGGACGCCGAGCAGGAGCAGGAGGGGTTGGACATCGTGCTCCACGAGGAGCGGGGCTACGATCTGCACTGAGGCGCCGCTTCTTTCTCACGCAAGGGACCCCCGCCTCGGCGGGGGTTCTTTTTTGGCCTGGCCCGGTGCCGGGAAACGACCGGCTTCCGTCTTCTGTTTCGCCGGAGGGCATGCGCCCGTGGCCCGGTGCCGAGGCCTCGTTTGTGCGGCGTTTTCCCCTTTCTTCGTTCTTATGGGGGGTCAAGGGAAGGGATCTGATCTTCGAGTGGTCGGCCGCTGGATCCGTTTGCTTTTCGTTCGTCATCGCCAGCGGCCTCGTTGAGGCCAAGAGTGGAATTTTTCGGATGGTTTGGCGGCTTTCGTCATGAGCGTGCTCGTCCTGTTCAGGTGAAAGGGGCGGCCTCGAAGCCTGTGTGAGGCGGCCGTGACCGGGCGGCTGAAGGACGCCGGCACGCCGGATCCGTTTCCGGCGATCGGAAAAAGGGCGTGATGCCCGGCGCGCAATCCGGTCCACACGTGCAAGGTGTGGATGCTTCGGTCGTGTGCCGGCTTTTCTCGACGCTGCAACGAAAAAGCCCCGGCGGCGTGCCGGGGCTTTTCGAGTTCCCGCCGGTAAGGCGGGATGATCGCGATCAGGCCAACAGCGGGACCAGCAGCAAGGCCACGATGTTGATGATCTTGATCAGCGGGTTGATGGCGGGGCCGGCGGTGTCCTTGTAGGGGTCGCCGACGGTGTCTCCCGTGACCGCCGCCTTGTGGGCGTCGGAGCCCTTGCCACCGAAGTTGCCGTCTTCGATGTATTTCTTGGCGTTGTCCCACGCGCCGCCGCCGGTGGTCATGGAGATGGCCACGAACAGGCCGGTGACGATGGTGCCCAGGAGCACGCCGCCGAGGGCCTTGGGGCCGAGCAGCAGGCCTACCAGGAGAGGCACCAGGATGGGCAGGAGCGAGGGAATCACCATCTCTTTGATGGCCGCTTTGGTGAGCATGTCCACCGCCCGTGAGTAGTCCGGCTTTTGCGTGCGGTCCATGATGCCGGGCATCTCCCGGAACTGGCGGCGCACTTCGTTGACGATGCCGCCGGCGGCGCGCCCCACGGCTTCCATGGCCATGGAGCCGAACAGGTAGGGCACCAGGCCACCGATGAACAGGCCGATGATCACCATGTGATCGGACAGATCGAAACGCAGCCCCTGGAGCGCCTCGACGCCGGTGGCCTCCAGCGTGTGGGTGTAGTCGGCGAACAGCACCAGCGCCGCCAGGCCGGCCGAGCCGATGGCGTATCCCTTGGTCACCGCCTTGGTGGTGTTGCCCACGGCGTCCAGCGGGTCGGTGATGCC
>CAYOJM010000080.1:0-4462 GCA_964404295.1 uncultured Sedimenticola sp.
TTCCGGCGACGCCTGTGTACTGCACCGGCTCACGGGGGAGGAGGCTGAGCTGAGCTATCCGGCACTCTCTGGTACCACCGTGGTGGTGCCCGTGGCGCAACTGGTGAAGGACTACGCCGGCCGTGCAGTCTACCTGCGTCCTCTGGTGCGGCTGGATGCTCTCCCTTCCACGATGGGTGCACAAAGGCGGGGGCACTGGTTCTGGAGCGTGATCCGGGACTACCGCTCACTTTACCGGGACATCTTCCTGGCGGCGGTGCTCATCAACCTTTTTGCACTCGCTACCCCACTGTTCATGCGCCTCGTCTACAACCGGGTGCTTCCCAACGAGGCTCTGGCCACGTTCTGGGTGCTGGCCGGAGGGGTCGCCGTGATATTCCTCTTTGATCTGGCGGTGCGACTCTTGCGCGTACATTTCGTGGATCGCGTGGCCGCGCTGGTGGATACCCGTATTTCGGCGCGTCTCATGGAACGGGTGCTTCAGATGCGCTTGGAGGCGCGCCCGCCTTCGGTGGGAGCGTTTGCCGCCAACTTGCAGTCGTTCGAGTTTCTGCGTGCTTTCATCACGTCAGGAACTGTGGTCGCGCTGGTGGATCTTCCCTTCGCGCTGCTCTTCCTGTTGGTGATCCTCTGGGTGTCCCCTTTGCTTGCAATACCGGTCCTGGTGGGTGGGGTGCTCATCCTGGCAGAGGGATGGTTGCTGCACGGTAAGCTCCGCAAGTTGACGGAAACCAGCTACCGTGCCGGTGCACAGCGGAATGCGGTCCTGGTGGAATCACTGCATGGGCTGGATGCGATCAAAGCCCTGGGCGCGGAAGGCAAGGTGCAAAGTGAGTGGGAACGTCTGGTGGCGTTCCTCGCGCGGTTGGGGGCACGACAGCGCTTCTGGACTGCTGCCCTTGTGAATGGCGCGCTCTGGCTGCAAAACATGAGTCTTCTGATGCTGGTCGCAGTCGGTATCCACTTGGTGGTTTCCCAGCAGATCGGTGTCGGAGGGTTGATCGCTGCCTATATGTTGGGCGGGCGGGTGCTCGGTCCCCTGTCCCAAGTGGCGGGTCTGATGGTGCAGTATCACCAGGCGCAGACCGCCATGGATGCGCTGGAACAGGTGATGGACTTGCCCCATGAGGAGCGCGAGTCCTCTGAGGCGAACCAGCGGGATCCCCGCTCTTTCCGTGGAGAGCTGCGCTTTGAAAGAGTTTCTTTCCAGTATCCCGGCGTGGAGCGCGAGGTACTGAAAGAGATCGATTTTCAAATGGAACCTGGTGAACGGGTAGCCGTGCTTGGGCGCTCCGGCTCGGGCAAGAGCACCCTCGGCAGGATCGCTGCGGCCCAGTACCGGCCCGGTGGTGGACGTCTGTTCTATGATGGCGTTGAGCAGGGACAGCTTCCCCTTTTCCGGCTGCGCCGGCAGATCGCCCATGTGGCGCAACAGCCTCTGTTGTTTCGCGGCACCCTGCACGAGAACCTGACCCTGGGGCTCGACGACGTGGACCCAGAACGGTTCGAGGAGGCGGTGCATATCACCGGCATTGATCGATGGGTGAGCCGTCACCCCGACGGCTACCGCATGCAGGTTGGCGAGGGGGGAAACAAGCTGTCGGGAGGACAGAGGCAGGCAGTGGCCCTCACTCGGGCGGTGCTTCAGGACCCTGTCCTGCTGGTGCTGGACGAACCCACCGGTGCCATGGATCAGGCGGGGGAGGCCGGGTTCATCGAACGGTTCCGGGAATGGGTGAAGGGCCGTACCCTCCTGCTCGTCACGCATCGCAGTTCCATGCTGACGTTGACGGACCGTGTTCTGGTGTTGGATGAAGGCAGGTTGGTGGCGGACGGTCCCCGTTCGCAGGTGATCGAACGGCTGCGTGCCGGGCAGGTGCCGCGGGGGATGGGCCGTGCTTGATCTGAGAACACCGGAAGGATTCCATCGGTTGGGGGGATTTCTGGGCAAGGACCGTGGCGTAACGGATGAGGCTCCCGATTGGTTGGGCGATGCGGACTGGCTGCAGTTACAGCGCGTGCCCCGCAGTGGTCGTATTCTGCTCTATCTGGTGGCGGCACTGGTGACGGTGGCCTTGGTCTGGGCGTGGTTGGCGGTGATAGAGGTGACGGTTCATGGCAGTGGCAAGGTCATTCCTTCCAGCCGGCTCAAGACGGTGGAGTCCCAGGACGGTGGTCGGGTACTGCAGGTGCTGGTTCGGGAGGGCCAGCGGGTGGAGGCGGGGCAGTTGCTGGTGGAGTTGGACCCCGTACGTGCCGATGCCAGTCTTGATGAACATTTGGCCCATATTTCCGCCCTGGAGGCACGGGTGGCGCGTCTGGAGGCCTTGGTAGATGGCCGACCGCTTGCGCCGGCTCGAGGCGATGTTGAGGTAGTGGCGCGTGAATTCGATCGCTATGTTCATGAGAAGGAAGAGCTGGAGCAGCAGATGGAGCTGGCCCGCCAGAAGAGAAGGCAGGAACAGGAGGCTCTGAAGTCCGCACAGGCACATGTCAACCAATTGCGTCGCACGCTGGGACTGACCCGTGAGGAATTGTCCCGCCTGGAACCGCTTTTGGATAAGGGAGCGGTATCTGAAATCGAGGTGTTGCGCCTACGGCGGGAAGTGGCCCGGATACAAGGGGAGTTGGAGATTGCCCGGGCCGAGGTGGCGCAAGGGGAGTCTTCTGTGGAAGAGGCCGGTCAGCGTATCCGCAGCCTGGCCTCGGAATACCGGAACCGTTGGCGGCGGGAACTGAGCGATGCCCTTTCACAGCTGGAGGCGCGTCGCCAGAGTTTGCGGGCCTTGGAAGACCGGGCACGGCACACGCGCATCCTGGCTCCGGTGAGTGGCCGGGTGCAGCAGTTGTATGTGAATACGGCCGGTGAAGTGGTCGATCCGGGGGGAGAGGTGGCCGAGATCGTTCCCGGTGACGAGACCCTGGAGATCGAGGCGCGTATCCGTCCACAGGACATCGCAGCCATCCGGCCGGGGTTGCCCGCCAGAGTCCGCATCACCGCCTATCGGTACGTGACCCATGGAGCCCTGGAGGGCGAAGTGGTCAATGTCAGCCCGGATACCATAGTGGACGAACGGGGCAATGCATTTTATCTGGTGCGGGTGCGCACTCACGAGGCCGGATACGGGCCGGACAAGCCCATTGTGGTGGGCATGATGGCGGACGTGGCGGTTCGTGTCGGGGAACGGCGCCTGCTGGATTATCTACTCAATCCAGCCTCGGAATTGCTGGAGCAGGCGTTGACGGAGCCGTGAAAGAGGACAGGAAATCATGAAGTTCATTGTTTTACAGATCGAGGGAACAGTCACGGCCAGGGGAGATGGCGGTACGATCCTGCCCTTGCGAGAAGGGGATGCCATCGCTCCCGGTACAGACCTGCAGCCCGCACCTGGAGCCAGGATCCTGTTGCGGGATGAGGCCGGGCACACTTTCTGGGTGTCCGTTCCAGGCCCCCTGCATTTGCCGATGGAGCCTGCTGGCGAGGAAGAGGGGCGGATCGAGCCGGAACCGGCGGCCTCCAAGCCAGAACCCGAAGAGGTCTCGCACGGCTATTACCAGGTCAATCGTATTCAGGAGGTAGTCAGTCCCCTCGATTTCAACCTCACCCAGAGCCGCCAGCTCACCCACGAAACCAACCATCCTCTGCAATCGCGGGGCACCTACGACCCGCGCATC
Organism: uncultured Sedimenticola sp.; assembly: GCA_964404295.1. Classification (GTDB taxonomy): domain Bacteria; phylum Pseudomonadota; class Gammaproteobacteria; order Chromatiales; family Chromatiaceae; genus Thiolapillus. Next base: position 3,676 of record CAYOJM010000080.1, read on the forward strand.
CAGGAGCGGCCGGCTCCACTCTCCTTCCGGCTCGATGGCGCCGAATCCGAGGTCTTCGTTTGGCGTGGGGGCGGTGGCCGGGAGGCGGGCGGCGAAACGCGCGGCCCCTGGTGGATGATCGCCCCCATCGACCGTCCGCTGGAGGACGGCAATGCCTTGCCCACCCTCTCCATAGCGGACAACAACGGTTCGGCGCCGGGCCATGAGACGGTGCCGGAGGACGGTGTGCGCACCGGGCGGTTCGGTCTGGTGGCCGAGGACGGCCTGGACCGCATCGAAGTGGGCGGCGTGGTGGTGACCCGTGCGCAGCTTCTGGATCTGGCCGCGAATCCGGTCTCCATTGTCACGCCGCGGGGCGAACTGGTGCTCACCGGATACGACCCGGCCGCCGGGGAGGTGAGCTGGCGCTATACGCCGACTGCCCAGGACCACACTGGGGGCGATCCTGTGGATGCCATTGCCATCGAGGTGGTGGACGTGGACGGCGACACGGCGAGCGGGACGCTGGAGATTCTCATCACCGACACGGTGCCCCAGGCGGTGGACGACGCCGTGGGGGGGCTTCAGGAGGACGGTGTTCAGACGGTGGCGTTCGGCGCCTTGGCCAACGACCATCTGAACGTGGACGTTCCGGTTCCGGTGACGGGCGTGGCGCCCGGGGTCACGGGGAGCGCCGCCGGCAACGTGGGGGTTCCGGTGACGGGTACTTATGGTTGGCTCACGCTCGATGCCGACGGCAGCGCCAGCTATCAGTTGGACAACGGATCGGCGGCGGTGCAGGGTCTCA
>CAYOJM010000081.1:0-7732 GCA_964404295.1 uncultured Sedimenticola sp.
TGGCCCGCCCCAGAGGATTCGAACCTCTGACCTCAGCCTCCGGAGGGCTGCGCTCTATCCAGCTGAGCTAGGGGCGGGAAGCGCGGGAATTATACCCGAAAACGGCGGTCCGATTGCATTGTGGTGGTGGCTCTGCTCCAATGGCCGCCATTCCGTGTCAACCCGACCGCAACGAGGAGTGAACCGTGAGTCGTTCGATTCCCGTCGTTTCCGCTTTGCTGACCCTGGCCGTGATGCTGTTTGCCGGGCCGGCGTTCGCCGACGAGTATGCCGATACCATCCGTCGTTTCAAGGAAGCCAAGGACAGTGCCCGCTTCTTCGAAAGCGCCTACGGATACGCCGTCTTCCCCACGGTGGCCAAGGGGGGCGTCGGCGTGGGCGGCGCCTATGGGGAGGGGCGCGTCTATGTCCAAGGGCGGTACGTGGGGGACGCCACGCTCACCCAGGTCTCATTGGGCTTTCAGCTGGGCGGACAGGCGTTCAGCGAGATCATCTTCTTCGAGGACGAGCGCGCCTTTCGCGAGTTCGCCAGCGGCAACTTCGAGTTCGGCGCCGGTGCCGGGGTGGTGGTGATCACCGCGTCCGCCTTGGCCCAGGCCTCCACCGCCGGGGCCTCGGCCACTTTGAGCGGCGGCCCAGACAATGCCGAGACCTACGGCACCCGCTACAACAAGGGGATGGCGGTCTTCATCATCCCCAAAGGGGGGCTCATGTACGAGGCCACCATCAGCGGACAGAAGTTCACCTATAAGCCGCGCGGCTGACCTGTGACGTCACCGCCGGTTCGCGTCTATCTGGGAGAGGCGCTGGCCCGCTACGGTTTCGGCCGCGGCCATCCCTTCGGCAACGACCGGCTGGCGGCGTTCGAAGCCGAGTTCCGTCGCCGGGGACTCGACGAACGGGTGGAGCGGCACCCGCCCGTGGAGGGCACGCGCGCGCAGGCGGCCCTGTTTCATACCGCGGCCTACCTGGACTTCTTACAGGCACGCTCGCGGGAGGGGGTTGGATTCCTCGACGGCGGTGACACGCCCGTCTTCCCGGGCATCTGGGAAGCGGCGCTGACCGTGGTGGGCACCGTCTGCCATGCAGTGGATGCGCTGGTCGATGGAAACTGCCGGTGCGCTTTCGTGCCCATCGCCGGGCTCCACCATGCGCGACGTGACGCCGCCGCCGGATTCTGCGCGGTGAACGATTGTGGTGTGGCCATCGAACGGTTGCTTCGGCTGAACGTGACGCCGGTGGCCTACGTGGACATCGACGCACACCACGGCGACGGCGTCTTCTACGCCTTCGAAGCCGACCCGCGGGTGGTGAACCTCGATTTCCATGAGGACGGGCGTTTTCTCTATCCCGGCACCGGAGACGCCACGGAGACGGGTGTCGGAGCGGGGCGGGGGTTCAAGCTCAACGTGCCGTTGCCGCCAGGAGCCGACGACACCCTGTTCCACCGGCTGTGGCCTGCGGCCCAATCTTTTCTCGAACGCAACGCGCCCCGTTTCGTCATCCTTCAAGCGGGCGCCGACGGTATCGCCGGCGATCCCATCACCCACCTTGCCTTGTCACCCCGGGTCCACCAGCGGGTGGCGCGTACCCTGGCTGGACTGGGTGTGCCGGTGCTGGCGCTGGGGGGCGGCGGTTACCATCGGCGGAATCTGGCCCGGGCCTGGAACATCGTGGTGGAGACGCTGGCCGGCACCGCCTGATCAGGCTTCGTCGGGTTCCTCCATCCCGAGTTTGGCCAGCCGGTAGCGCAGGGAACGGAAGCTGATGCCCAGCTCCTTTGCCGCCGCGGTGCGGTTCCAGCGGCAGGCATCCAGCGCCTCGCGCAGGGCCTGGCGTTCCACCCGCGCAAGAAAAGCCTCCAATCCCTCGTTGGGTTGCCGGCGGCAGCCTCCGGCGGCGCCCGCGGGGGTATCCCGGCCGGCCACGGCCCCTTCCAGCAATCCGAGGTCGTCACGACGGATGACCCCCTCTTCACACAGGGCGAAGGCCCGTTCCAGAATGTTTTCCAGCTCCCGAACATTGCCGGGAAAGGGGTAGTGCTGGAGTGCTTCGAGCGCTTCCGGCTCGATTCGGGGTGTCTCCTGTTGGTAGTTGCGGGCGATGGATTCGAGTAAATGATGGGTCAATTCGGGAATGTCCTCGGGCCGTTCACGTAGGGCCGGCATGGTCAGCTCGATGACGTTGAGACGGTAATAGAGGTCTTGTCGGAATAGGCCCTCCTCCACCCGGGCTGCCAGGTTCTGGTGGGTGGCGCTGATGATGCGCACGTCCACCGGCACCTCGCGAGTGGCCCCCACGGGGCGCACCTTCTTTTCCTGAATGACGCGCAGCAGCTTGACCTGCATGGAGAGGGGTAGATCGGCCACTTCGTCCAAAAACAGAGTGCCGCCGTCGGCCTCGAGGAAAAGCCCTTTGTTGTCCGCCACCGCGCCGGTGAAGGCGCCTTTCTTGTGGCCGAACAGTTCGCTTTCCATCAGTTCATGGGGAATGGCGCCACAGTTGACCGCCACGAAAGGACGGTTCCAGCGGGGGCCCTGTTGATGGATGAGGCGGGCCGCCAACTCTTTGCCGGTGCCCGACTCGCCGGTGATGTGCACCGGCGCCTGGCTGCGGGCCAGCTTGGTGATCAGGGCACGCACCCGCTCCATGGCGGCGGAGCGGCCGTGCAGGGGGCTGTCGGCTTGTGATCTGGGCGTTTCTCCCGCCTCGGCGTCGGAGTCGGAAAGCTTGAGTGCGGTCTCCACCAGCTTGCGCAGCACCGGCAGATCCACCGGCTTGGAAACGAAGTCGAAAGCGCCTGCTTTGAGGGCCTCGATGGCGGTCTCCATGTTGCCATGGGCGGTGATCATGGCCACCGGCGTTTGGGGCTGGTCACGGGTGATCTCGCGCACCAGTTCGATGCCGTCGCCGTCCGGCAAACGCATGTCCAAGAGGGCCAGATCGAATCGGTGTTGGGCCAGCGCGCCACGCGCCGTAGCCAGGTCGGCGGCACCCACAACTTTCACGCCCATGCGCAGCAAAGTGATTTCGAGCAGCTCCCGGATGTCGGCCTCGTCGTCCACGACCAGGGCCAAAGGGGCGTTTTTCGGAGAATCGTTCATTGGCGGCGTCCTGTCATTTCGGGCTTGAATCTCAAACGGAAGCTGTTGCCCCCGGTGGAGATGGGGGTGTAGCTGATCCGTACGTTGTTGGCGTCGCACAGCTCTTTGGCCAGATAGAGGCCCAAGCCGGTTCCATCATTACGGGTGGTGAAGAAGGGGTCGAAGATTTTGTCAGCGGTATCCGGCGGAATGGTGCTGCCGTTGTCCATCACCTGAAGATGGCCCTCACCGGACATGGTGTCGATACCGGCGGCCAGGGTGATGAGCAGGGGCTGGCGGCGCCCGTCTTGGTGCTTGACGGCGTTTTCCACCAAGATCTCCAGCACTTGCCGGATCTGGCTGGGGTCGAATCGCAAGCGGGTGTCCGGTGGGTTGACTTGAACGTGAAGGTGGTTCGGGTCGAGCCCCAGGTTTTCGCTCATCTCCAACGCCAGCTGCTGCAGCCACCCCTCCACGGGCACCCATTGAGGATCCGGCTCCCGCTGGCGGGAGAGGGAGAGGATGTTCTCGATGACCTCGTTGAGCCGGGCGGTGTTGCGGTCGATGATCTCGGTCATGCGGCGGTCGGTGCCTTCGAGGTGGGGCGATTCGCGCAACAGCTGGTTGGCGTGTCCGATGGCCCCCAGAGGATTGCGGATCTCGTGCGCGATGCTGGCTACCAAACGCCCCAGAGAGGCCAGCTTGAGCTGTTGCGCCTGGGCCGCAGCCAGGGAGGCGTCGTCGATGAAGATGAGGGTGCCGGCGCCTTCACCCTCGCCCAGCTTCTGGAAAGTGACCAGCAGGTCGTTGCCCTCCGGGCGGGTATGGATGTGGCGCTGCTGCGCGGTGGGCAACCGGCGCCAGGCGGTCAGGGCGTCGGCCAGATGAGGGTGGATCTCTTGCAGCGGGTGGCCGATGGCGGAGACCGGGCGGCCGAGGAAATTCCATGCGGCGTCGTTGAGCATCTTGATCCGATTCTTGCCATCCAGGATCACCACCCCGGTATGCATTTGCTGGATCACCAGCTCATTGAGCTCCGTGAGGCTGGTGATATCCCGTCCTTGCTGCTTGACCAACCGCTCGCTGGTGCGGGCACGGTTGGCCAGCTCCAAGGAAAGAAAGGCCAAGGCGTAATAGGAGAGTCCCAGCATGAGCACGGAAAAATGGCTGGGGTGGTCGCGCATGCCGATGCTTAGGGCGAACCATTCTTCCGTCACCAAGGCCACGGTGGCGATGGTGGCGGCCAGCATGGCCATGGTGCCCGACAACCCTTGGCTGGCGAAGGCGATGGAGATGCCGAGCAGGATGCCCAGACCGGTTCCCGGCCCGCCGGAGGTGTGGATGAGGGCGGCCACGGCCAACGAGTCCACGGTGACGGCGAACAGGTATTCCAGCCGCGCCGATCCCATCCGCATCAGGCTCAGGAAGAGCGAGAACAGGGTGAGCACCAGGTAGGTGACCAGAGCCACCACATGAAGCCGCGGATCGTCCCGCCCCAGGTTTTCCGGTCCCACTCCAGTGAAGAAGGCGATGAGCAGGCCGAAGGCGAGGACGAAACGGTAGAAGAAATAGAGGCGCATCTGCCGTTTCTGCCCTTCGATCTCCGGCAAGAGAACCAGATCGTCCGTGAGGGCCCGGCGCCGTCTCACCCTTTTTCTCCGCGGGCGTGGGCTTCGCAACAGTAGTGGCGGCCTCCTTTCTCCACCGCTTCACTCTCAGGCACGTGCAGGCCACAACGGTGGCAGGCCACCATGTTTTCCGCCGGCGGGCGCCGCGGGCTCTTTGACGGAGAGGAGGTGGCGTGCAGCAACTTCAGCGCCCACCAGATACCGAGGATGGCGACGACCAGGAGAAGGAGTTTCATGGGAACCTGCAGGATGGGGATTGTGCTACTTTATCACCCTTTGCGGCGCTTCGGAGACGTGTCCCGTACGCTGTGACCCCCTTCATTTTGCCAGACGGGAGCCCGTGACCATGAAGATGGCCCTTGCCCAGATCAATCCCGTGGTGGGCGATGTCCCCGGCAACGCTGAGCGCATCCTCTCAGCCGCGCGGCGCGCCCGAGACGAGCTCGGCGCCGATCTGGTGGTCTATCCAGAACTGGCATTGACCGGCTATCCGCCCGAGGATCTTCTGCTGAGGGACGACTTTCTCGATCTGTGCGAACGCTTCCTGGACCACCTGTGTGCGGAGACCAAAGGCGTGGCCCTCATCGTGGGCTACCCCCGCCGCCGGGAAGGGCGCCTGTACAACGCCGCTGGCTTCATCCGCAACGGTCGGGTGGAGGCCGAGTACCACAAGGCGGAGCTGCCCAATTACAGCGTCTTCGACGAAAAGCGCTATTTCGTTCCCGGCACCGAGCCGTGCGTGGTGCACTTCGGTGGTTTGGCGTTGGGCATTACCTTGTGCGAGGACATCTGGGTGCCCGGACCTGCCCGCCGTGCCGCCGAAGCGGGTGCCGACCTGCTGATCAACTTGAACGCCTCCCCCTTCCAGATGGGCAAGGGGCGGCAACGTTTCGAGGTGGTGCGCGAACGAGTGCGCGAGACCGGCCTGCCGGTGATCTATGTCAATCTGGTGGGCGGCCAGGACGAATTGGTCTTCGATGGCGGATCGTTCGTGGTGGATGCCGCCGGTGACCTCGTGGGCCGCGCTCCGCTGTTTCGGGAATCCCTGGACCTGGTGACGGTGGATCGAGAGGCGGCCGTCCTCACCGCGCCCGATGCCGCCTGGCCGGAGGAGACCGAGGCGGTCTATCGCGCCCTGGTCCTCGGCATCCACGATTATGTGACCAAAAGCGGATTCAAAGGGGTGGTGCTGGGGCTTTCCGGCGGCATCGACTCGGCGCTCACCGCCGCTCTGGCGGTGGATGCCCTGGGTGCCGACCGGGTGGAAGTGGTGCTCATGCCCTCACGTTACACCGCGGACATGAGCAACGAGGACGCCCTTGCCCAAGCGCGCATTTTGGGGGTGAAGCACAGCATCATCCCCATCGAGCCCGCCTTCAAAGCCTTTCTCGGCATGCTCGAGGCGGAGTTCGAAGGGATGCCCATGGATGTGACCGAAGAGAACATTCAAGCCCGCTGTCGCTGCATCGTGCTCATGGCCATCAGCAACAAGACGGGCCGCATGTTGCTCACCACCGGCAACAAGAGCGAAATGTCGGTGGGCTACGCCACCCTCTACGGCGACATGGCGGGCGGCTTCGCACCCCTCAAGGATGTCTTCAAGACCATGGTCTATCGCCTGGCCCGATGGCGCAACCGCCAAGGGAAGGTGATCCCGGAACGGGTCATCGAGCGTCCGCCGTCGGCCGAGCTGCGTCCGGACCAGAAAGACACCGACTCTCTGCCGCCCTACGATCTGCTGGACGCCATCCTGGAGCGTTATGTGGAGCGGGACCAGGGCATCGCCGAGATCGTGGCCGCAGGTTTCGACGAGTTCCTCGTGCGCCGTGTCGTGGGCATGGTGGATCGAAGCGAGTACAAGCGGCGGCAGGCGCCGCCGGGCATCAAGGTATCGCAGCGTGCCTATGGGCGGGATCGGCGGTATCCTATCGTCAACGGTTTCCGGTGATCACCAAGGGGAGAAGAAATGAAAAAAGTCGAAGTGATTCTCAAACCCTTCAAGCTGGACGACGTGCGCGAGGCGCTCTCGGAAATCGGGATCATGGGCATGACGGTGACCGAAGTGAAGGGTTTCGGCCGCCAGAAGGGCCATACCGAGCTCTACCGCGGCGCGGAATACGTGGTTGATTTTCTGCCCAAGGTGAAGATCGAACTGGTGATCCGGGAAGAGCAGGTGGAGCAGTGCGTCGAGACCATCATCGGCGCCGCCCGCACCGGCAAGATCGGTGACGGCAAGATCTTTGTCACGCCGGTGGAGCAGGTGATCCGCATCCGCACCGGGGAGACCGACGCCGACGCCATCTGACGCAGGTGTGACCTCGCCTACATGGGTGGGGTCGTTTCCGATTTTCCGTGGGCCGGGCGAGGCCGCCTTGCGGCCGACCCCGGCGAATTTTTTCGATCGAGTTTTTGCCCGCGTCGGCCTTTGGCCTCGGCGGGCCTACGTGGGTGGGGTCGTTTCCGATTTTCCGTGGGCCGGGCGAGGTCGCCTTGCGGCCGACCCCGGCGAATTTTTTTCGATCGAGTTTTTGCCCGCGTCGGCCTTTGGCCTCGGCGGGCCTACATGGGTGGGGTCGTTTCCGATTTTCCGTAGGCCGGGCGAGGCCGCCTTGCGGCCGACCCCGGCGAATTCCTCAATCGAGAAAATGCCGCCACTGCTCCCGGTAGAGCGCCTCCTCCTCCAGCGCCGGCGGCAGCACCAGCCGAACGCCTGAAAAGAGGTACCCCGCACCGGGCGGTCCCCAGTGGCGCAGGCTGGGCCGGCGCAGCCTCGGCTGGGTGTGGAGGCAGCCGCCGCGCAGCACCCGGCTCTCCTCGTCGAAGCGGCTGGCCATCTCCGGGTTCACCGGTTTCTCGTAGTCCTCGTAGGGCTCCGGCGCATTGCCGCACCACTCCCAGACCCGCCCCACCTCTTCCAGCCCGGCGATGCGGGCGGCGGCCTCCCAGTGGTACTCGTGGGGCAGGATGGCGCCGCGGAAGGCCTCGTCGGTGGCGGCGAGCCAGTTGGCGAAGGCCTCCGCC
>CAYOJM010000082.1:0-7713 GCA_964404295.1 uncultured Sedimenticola sp.
GCTGATGAACGTGGCGGGCGAGGACTGCTCCGCCTCCGACGCCCTCAGCGCCGCCGACCGCTGGATCCTCTCGCGCCTGCAGCAGGTGGCGAGGGAGGTGGCCGAGTCCATCGAGGGCTACCGCTTCGACCACGCCGCCCAAGCCCTCTACGAGTTCACCTGGAACGAGTACTGCGACTGGTACCTGGAGCTGACCAAGCCGGTGCTCAATTCCGATGACAGCAGCGCTGAACAGAAACGCGCCGCCCGCCACACCCTGGTCACCGTGCTGGAGACCCTGCTGCGGCTGCTCCACCCCATCATGCCCTTCATCACCGAGGAGATCTGGCAGCAGGTGAAGGAACCCGCCGGCGTCGAGGGCGCCACCATCATGCTCCAGCCCTGGCCCGAACCGGACGATTCCCTGGTGAACGAAGCAGCCGAGCGGGAGATGCGCTGGGTGATGGACTTCATCCTCGGCATCCGCCGCATCAAGGGCGAGATGAACATCTCACCCGGGAAGCCGGTGCCGGTGCTGCTGGCCAACGTGAGCGCCGAGGACGAACGTCTCCTCGCCGCCAACCGTCCCTATCTCGACTTCCTGGCGCGCACCGAGTCGGTGGAGATCCTGAAGCCCGGCGAGACGCCGCCCGAGGCCGCCACCGCCCTGGTGGGAGAGATGGAGGTGCTCATCCCCCTGGCCGGCCTCATCGACAAGGAGGCGGAACTCAAGCGGCTGGAGAAGGAGATCGCCCGCCTGCGCCAGGAGGTGGAGCGCGCAGAGAAGAAGCTGGCCAATCCCGGTTTCGTGGACAAGGCGCCGGAAGCGGTGGTGAACAAGGAGCGGAAGAAGCTCGACGGCGCCCGCACCGCCCTGGAGAAGCTCGACCAGCAGGCCGAGCGCATCCGCAATCTATAGTTCCTGGAACATCCTGTCATGGAGGAAACCGTCATGAACCGTCCCACCACTTTTGCCCTCGTCCTCGCTTTCACTTCCGGCGCCGCCCTGGCCGGCTGGGGCGATCTGCTCAAGCAGGGCACCGAGCTGCTGGAAGGGGGCACCGGCAAGAACGCCACGGAAACCGCCGTCAGCGCCCTCTCCGAGAGCGAGATCGGCGCCGGCCTCAAGGAGGCCCTGGTGGTGGGGGCCCAGCGCGCCATCGACTACCTGGGCCGGCCCGGCGGCTTTCTCGACAACCCGAAAGTGCGCATTCCCCTCCCTGGAGGTCTGGACACACTGGCCCAGGGCTTGCGCATGGCCGGCCAGGGTGAGCTGGTCGACGCGTTCGAGACCACCATGAACCGGGCTGCAGAAGCAGCGGTGCCCCAGACCCTGGAGATCGTCAAGCAGACCATCGCCGGCATGACCCTGGACGACGCGCGCCGCATCCTCGACGGCGGCGAGGACGCCGCCACACGCTACCTGCGCGAAAAGGCCGGCCCGCAGCTGGCCGAGGCCATCCGGCCCATCGTGGCCCGGACCACCGACCAGGTGGGCGCCACCGCCGCCTACAAGCGGCTCGTGAAGCAGGCCGGCGGCGGCATGCTGGGCGGTTTCCTCGGCGGCAGCAGCCTGGACCTGGACCAGTACGTCACCGACAAGACCCTGGACGGGCTCTTCCTCATGCTGGCCGAGGAGGAGAAGAAGATCCGGAAAAACCCGGCGGCCCGAACCACCGAACTGCTGAAGCAGGTCTTCGGCGGCTGAAACGAGGTGGAGTTCGGCGGACTGGGTGCCGTGCTCATGGGCCTGTTCGGGGCCCTACACTGCATCGGCATGTGCGGCAGTATCATGGGGGTGCTCACCTTCAGCCTGCCCCCCGCCATCCGCGACAAGCCGGCCGGATTGTTGACCTACCTGTTCTGGTACAGCGGCGGACGGATCTTGAGTTACGCCCTGGGGGGCGGCCTGGCGGGGGCTTTCGGCAACGGCGTGCTCCTCACCATCAGCCCGGCATACGGCCACCGCCTGCTGCTCTTGGCCGCCACATTCATCATGCTGGCGGCGGGCTTCCACTTGGCCGGCTGGTTCCCGGAGCTGGCGCGCATCGAAAAGGTCGGCGCCCCCATCTGGAGGGCGCTCGAACCCCTGGGCCGAAGGCTCTTGCCGGTGGCCCGCCCCTGGCAAGCCTTTCTCTACGGCATGATCTGGGGCTGGCTGCCGTGCGGCCTGGTCTATACGGCCCTTTTTATTGCGCTGGCTCAAGGCGATTTTCTCTCTGGCATGATATTCATGGCGTTGTTTGGCGCAGGCACGCTGCCGGCTCTCGTGTTGACGGGCGTGTTCGCAGAACGCTTCATGCGTCTGGCGCGCAACCCCCGGATGCGGATGTACGCCGGCCTGTTGTTGATCCTGCTGGCGCTGGCCAGCCTGATCGTGAACTGGAACACCTACTAGAACGAACGATGAACCAGACCACGGACCACCCCCAACTGCTGGGCGAATCACCGGAATTCGCCGCCCTGCTGCGCTCCTTGCAAGTGGCCTCGGCCACCGACGTGACCATCATGCTGCTGGGCGAGAGCGGCACCGGTAAGGAACAACTCGCTCGATACGTTCACCGCAGCAGCGCACGGCGCGAGGGGCCTTTCGTGGCCATCAACTGCGCCGCCCTTCCCGACGGCCTGGCGGAATCGGAGCTTTTCGGCCATCGCAAGGGTGCATTCACCGGTGCCGTGGCCGAACATCCCGGCCGCATCGCCGCTGCCGAAGGCGGCACGCTGTTCCTGGACGAGGTGGGCGAGATGTCGACCGCCGTCCAGTCCAAGCTGCTCCGTTTCCTCGAGTCGGGCGAATATCAGCGGGTGGGCGACAACCAGGTGCGCCATGCCGACGTCCGTGTCATCGCCGCCACCCATGCCGATCTGCAGGCCAAGGTGGAGGAAGGCAGCTTCCGCCAGGACCTCTACTACCGCTTGGCCGTAGTGCCCTTCCGGGTGCCGCCGCTGCGCGAACGGACCGGCGATGTGCCCCTACTGTTGACTGAACTCACCCGACGCCTGGCGGAGCGCCACGGACTGGTACCGCCGCGCTACAGCCGGGAGGCCGTGGCTCAGCTGGAAGCCTACGACTGGCCGGGCAACATCCGCGAGCTGCGCAACCTGTGCGAGCGGATGGTGATCCTTTTCGCCGGGAAGACGGTGGAAGTGGGCAACCTGCCACAAGAGATTCGCATGTCCCGCCGCCGCCGTTGGCACTTCACCCTGCCAGACGGTGGGCTCGATCTCGAAGAGCTGGAACAGGAGCTGCTCCGCCAGGCGCTGGACAAGGCCGGAGGCAACCAGAGCCGCGCCGCCCGCCTGCTGGGGCTGAGCCGCTACGCCTTCATCTACCGGCTCAAGAAGTACGCCCTGCTCTGATACCGGAGCCGCTGCGCCTCCCCGCCCCCTTCCCGAAAAGCCCGCCCCGCGGGCTTTTCAACCATTCCATTGATGAAATTCAATGTCAGGCTCCCGGCACATAACCTAGCATTTTCCTAGGTTTTTGACTTCGGGAGCATGCCGATGAACAACGCCAACCGCCTGGAAAACTTTCCCGTCTCCTTCTTCGCTATGGTGATGGGCATGGCCGGCATCACCATCGCCTGGCAGAAGTGCGCCTCGCTGCTCCACTTCGGCAGTAGTGTCTATGCGCTGCTGGTGCCGGTCACTCTCGCCATCTTCGCGGTGCTGAGCCTGCTCTACGGCTGGAAGCTGGTGCGCTACCGGCAGGCGGTGTCGAAGGAGTTGCACAACCCCATCAAGCTGAATTTCTTTCCGGCATTCTCCATCAGCCTCCTGCTGATCTCCATCGTTCTGCTGCCTTCGGCCCGTCCGGTGGCGCACCTCCTCTGGCTCCTGGGGATCGCCATTCACCTGGGCTTCACCCTCTATGTCATGAAGGTGTGGATTCACCACGAGGGCCTGGAGATCCACCACATCAATCCCGCCTGGTTCATTCCGGTGGTGGGCAACGTGCTGGTCCCCATCGCCGGCACCCGGCTGGGCTATACCGAGATTTCCTGGTTCTTCTTCAGTATCGGCATCGTCTTCTGGCTGGTACTCTTCACCATCATCTTCTACCGGGTGCTCTTCCACCAACCGCTCCCCGAGAAGCTGATGCCCACTTTCTTCATTCTCATCGCGCCCCCGGCAGTGGGTTTCCTCTCCTACGTAAGCCTGGTGGATGGGCTGGACGCCTTCGCGCGGGTGCTCTATTTCCTGGCCCTGTTCCTCACCCTCCTGCTCGCGACCCAGTACCGCCACTTCTTCCGGCTCAGATTCTTCCTCTCCTGGTGGGCGTACTCCTTTCCGCTGGCGGCCGTCACCATCAGCACCATGGAGATGTACGAACTCACCGGCAAGAACGGCTTCCACTACCTCGGAGCAGGCCTGCTGTTCCTGCTCACGCTGGTGATCCTGATGCTGCTGTACAAGACCTTCCTCGCCGTGAGCCGGCACCACATCTGCGTGGAAGAGGGATAGAACGACGGGGTGGCGCCACAGATCAGGAGCGCTCGCACTCAACGGGGAGCCCCTCCAGGCGCCACTCCGGCAGCCCGCCCTCGAGCCTGCGGGCGTCGAACCCCTTCTCCCTCAACCGCGCTACCGCGTCGAAAGCCAGCACGCAGTGGGGGCCGCGACAGTAGGCCACGATCTCCTGGTCGGCCTCCAATGCATCCAGGTGCTTCTCCAGCTCCTCCAGCGGCACGTTCACGGCGCCCGGCAGGTGGCCGGCCGCATACTCCTCCGGCGGACGCACGTCGAGCACGGTGACCAGGCCGCTGCGGATCCGCTCCAGCAGCCGCCTGGCCGGCACCGGTTCCAGGGAATCCTTCACCTCGAGGTAGTCCTCGATGAGGCTGCGCACGTCGCCCAGATGGCGCTCCACCACCTCGCGGAGGGCCGACAGCAGCATCACCACGTCCTCGCCGGCGAGGCGATAGAAGACCCGCTGTCCGACCTTTCGGTTCTTCACCAGTCCCGCTTGGCGCAGCTGCTGCAGGTGCTGGGAGGCATTGGCCACGGTGAGCCCCACCAGCCACGCCAACTCCTCCACGCTGCGCTCCTCTTGGGCCAGGAACTCCACCATCTCCAGCCGGTAGCCGCTCCCCATCGCCTTGGCGATGCGCGCGAACTGGCCGAACAGCGCATGTTCGAAATTTCCGGTTGACAATGCTCCACCTCGTGCTTGACTTTTCTGTTCAAGCCTTCTATTGAACGCTGTCAATAATAACGAACAAACAAGATGGAGGAGGAAACCCCATGAGCTGGCAGGACCTTGTCCTCGAAAACGAACTGCCCATCCGCCTGGGCTTCTTCTTCGGCGTCTTCGCCGTCATGGTTGCCTGGGAGCTGGCCGCGCCCCGTCGCCGGCTCACCGTCTCCCGCGCATTGCGCTGGACTAGCAATCTGGGGTTGGTGTTCCTCAACAGCCTCGTGCTGCGCCTGCTCTTCCCCGCCGCCGCCGTGGGCGTGGCGGCCCTGGCCGTGAAGAGGGGCTGGGGGCTGTTCAATCTCGTGGAAGTTCCCTTCGCGGTGGCGGTGCTGCTATCCGTCGTCGCCATGGATTTCGTCATCTGGCTGCAGCACGTGGTGTTCCACGCCATCCCCGTGCTGTGGCGCCTGCACCGGGTGCATCACGCCGACCTGGACTACGACGTCACCACCGGCGCGCGCTTCCACACCATCGAGATCATTCTCTCCATGCTGATCAAGTTCGCCGCCATCGTGCTGCTGGGGCCGCCGGTGGTGGCCGTGGTGATCTTCGAGGTGCTGCTCAACGCCACCGCCATGTTCAACCACGGCAACGTGAAACTGCCCGCACGCCTGGACCGCGTGCTGCGCTGGGTGCTGGTGACCCCGGACATGCACCGGGTGCACCACTCGGTGGAGGACGACGAGGCCAACAGCAACTTCGGCTTCAGCCTCACCTGGTGGGACCGCCTCTTCGGCACCTACCGCGACCAGCCCAGGGCGGGGCACGAGGGAATGACCATCGGCATCCACAAGTACCGCGACCCGAAACTGGTCGACCGGTTGCCGGGCATGCTGGCGCTCCCCTTCGTCGGCCCCGTCACCGGCTATGCCATCAACCGCCGCCAATGGAAGCATCCCGATGAGAAATAAGGGGCTGCGCTGGCTGCTGTTCCTGGCGCTGGTCACCGGCATCGCCCTCGCCTGGCACCACCGGGAACGGCTGGACGCCGCGGCGCTGGAACAGTGGCTCGAGGGCGCCGGGCTGGCCGCCCCGCTCCTCTTCATGGCCCTGTACGCCATCGGCACCCTGCTCTTCCTGCCGGGTTCCGTGATGACCCTGGCCGGCGGCGCGCTCTTCGGCCCGGTGGCGGGCACCCTCTACAACCTCACCGGCGCCACCCTCGGCGCGGCACTCTCCTTTCTCGTCGCCCGATACCTCGCCTCCGACTGGGTGGAGCGCAGGAGCGGCGGCATTCTCGGGCGGCTCAAGGAGGGCGTGGAACGGGAGGGATGGCGCTTCGTCGCCTTCGTGCGGCTGGTGCCGCTCTTTCCTTTCAACCTGCTCAACTACGCCCTGGGACTGACGCGCATCCGTTTCTCCCACTACCTGGTCGCCACCTACCTCTGCATGCTGCCTGGTGCCTTCGCCTACACCTGGCTGGGCTACGCAGGGCGCGAGGCGGCCGCCGGCGGTGAAGGTGTGGTGCGGAAGGCGTTGCTGGCGCTGGCATTGCTGGCGGCGGTGGCCTTTCTTCCCCGTCTCATCGCCCGCCTTCGGCTCGGTCCCTCCCTGGAGATCGACGAACTGCGCCGACGCCTGGAAGAGGATCCCCGACTCGTGGTGCTGGACGTGCGAACTGCCGGGGATTACGCCGCAGGACACATCCGGGGCGCCCTGAGCCTTCCCCTGGAAGAGCTGGAGTCCAGGCTGGACGAGCTGGCATCCCGGCAGGAGCATCCCATCGCCATCGTCTGCACCACCGACCGCCGCTCCCGGAAGGCTGCCGGGATCCTTGCCAGGGAGGGCTTTGCCGAGGTACAGGTGGTGGCGGGCGGCATGAGCCGGTGGCTCGACCGCTCGTTCCCCGTGGAGACGGGGCTGGGACAGCCCGGCCCGCGGACCAACCATCAACCGGAGGAGCAGCCATGAACATCCTCATCATCCTCAACGACGCCCCGTACGGCAGCGAGCGCAGCTACAACGGACTGCGCCTGGCCAAGGCGCTGGGCGACGAGGAGACGCAGGTCACCCTCTTCCTGCTCTCCGACGCCGTGGCCTGCGCCAAGCAGGAACAGAAGGTGCCCGCCGGCTTCTACAACCTGGAGCGGATGCTCAAGTCCGTCCTGAGACGGGGCGAAGTGCTGGCGTGTGGTATGTGCATGGACGCCCGCGGACTCCGCCTGGAGGAAATGGTACCCGGCGTCGAACGCAGCTCCATGGACGAGCTGGCGAAGCGGACCCGCGCGGCCGACCGGGTGCTGGTGTTCTAGCCATGCCGAACGCTCCCATCTACCTCGACTACAACGCCACCACGCCGGTGGACCCGGAGGTGGCGGACGCCATCGAACCCTGGCTCCGGCAGCACTGGGGCAACCCCTCTTCCAGCCACCCGGAGGGCCGGCGGGCCAGGGATACGGTGGAACGGGCGCGCGCCGAGGTGGCGGCCCTGCTGGAGGCCTCCCCGGACGAGATCCTCTTCACCGGCTGCGCCACCGAGGCCAACAACCTGGCCATCCGCGGCGTCGCCCGCGCCCTGCGTTCCAGGGGCCGCCACC
>CAYOJM010000083.1:0-21578 GCA_964404295.1 uncultured Sedimenticola sp.
TGGACAGCACATTTTTTCCATCCACTCAAACACGAGGGAGTCACACATGAAGAAGAAGCTTCTCACCCTGGCAGTTGCCGCTGCACTGCCCATGGCCACCCAGGCCGCCAATGCGGAAGTGACCATTTATGGTCAGATTCATGCATCCATCGATTATGTCGGCTACGACATGAACAACACTGCCACGGACCCCATTGACGGGTCAACGTACAATCGGGACAGCCAGTGGGACGTGACCAGCCGCGCCACCCGCCTCGGTTTCAAGGGTTCCGAAGATCTGGGCAACGGCATGAAGATGATCTGGAAGATCGAAACCCAGATGAACCTGGCTGAAGGCGGCACGTTCGGTTTCCGGAACACCTACATCGGCCTGTCCGGCAACTGGGGAACCTTCCTCTACGGCCGTCACGACACCCCGGTGAAGATGTCCACCGGCAAATTGGATATCTTCGGTGACACCATTGCGGATTACAATGCCGGGAACCAAAACGGCTTGTGGGGCGGACTCATTGACGTACGCGCCAATGACGCCATCGCCTACGTTTCCCCTAACTTCAACGGCCTGACTTTTGTAGGCGCCATTGTCGCGGATGCCGATACCGGGGACACGGATGGAGACCTTGCAGGTGCCTACTCTGTGGCAGCCATGTATTCCAACGGTGGTCTTTATGTTGCCGCCGGCTACGAAAACCTGGACAACCTGTTCTGGGGCAATGATGCATCTCACTGGCGGATTGGTGCTGGATACGATTTTGGCGACTTCCATGTCGGCGGTATCTATCAAAGTGCTGACGGCGGGGTTCCTTACTTTTTCTCTGGCATGAATGCAAGGTACCGCGATCCCAACGATGCTGCTGATGGGATAATCGGCAACGAGTACATCGACTTCAACACCATTACACTGAACGCGTCCTACAAGTTCGGCAACAACGTGGTCAAGGCCATGTGGATGCGCAGTGACTGGGATGATAACCTTCTCGATACGAATGGCGACGGCATCGTCGACGAAGATACGTTCGACAGCTGGGCCATCGGCATCGACCACAACTTCAGCAAGCGCAGCAAGGTCTACCTGATCTATGCTGATTCCGACATCAACCTGCATGGCACCAACTTTAGTGGCCAGGAGCAGGACGGCTTCTCCCTGGGCATGGTCCACAAGTTCTGATCGAACTTGAAACCACGCCCCGCATCTTCGGATGCAGGAAAGGCCAAAGGGAAGCGCTCCGGCGCTTCCCTTTTTTCGTGCCCGGGAAAACCAGCCACCCTGGGTGAGATCGACTCCGACACTCGCCGCGAATAGGGTTGGAGTATGAGACTCTCGCCCGCCCAGATCGAGGAGATCCGCAGGATCGTGCTCCGCCTGGCGCCCAAGGCCGGCTTCGTCGGCCTGTTCGGCTCCCGCGCAGAGGATCACCGGCGGGGTTGGGACCTGGACCTCTACCTCGAGTACCCGGAACCCATGTCACTGATGGACCAGGCACGCCTTGCGGCGGCCATCGAGACGGCACTGGAGATACCGGTGGACCTGGTGGTGCGGGATCTCAGCGCGCCACCGCGCCCCATCGAGGAGATCGCCCGCGCCACGGCGGTGCCTCTGAACGCTTGCCCCCCCACAATAGCCGCCGGAGTCGGCCGCGGGGCGGCCTCGTCCGGCCTACGGGCATCATCCGGCGGAGATGCGCCGGGAGCCGGGCAGGGAAGGGCGATCACAGCAAACGGGCCACCGCCCGGGCAAAGTCGCGAAAATCGATCACTCCCCGGTCTACGCCTTTCTCCGCGTCTCCAGTATGCGTCTACAGCAGGGCATGAAATCGGCCTCGTCGAAGAGGCGGCGCGCCAGCAGGTTGCCATATTCGGTATCGGAGCCTGCCACGCGCATGCAGCCTCAGGGTACGATGGTGCGCGGGCCGGACTCGGTGCCGAGGATGAGCACGTCCGCCGGACGGTGGCCGAAGATGCCGACGGTGACCACCCCGGCGATCTGGTTGATTTCGGTCTCGAGCTTGACCGGTTCCATGATCTCCAGGTTGTGCACGTCGAGGATGATGTTGCCGTTGTCGGTGATAAAGTCCTCGCGCCAGACGGGCGTGCCGCCCAGCTTCACCAGCTCCCGCGCCACATAGCTGCGGGCCATGGGAATCACCTCGATGGGGAGGGGAAACTTGCCCAGCACGTCCACCAGCTTGGACTCGTCGGCGATGCAGACGAACTTCTTGCTGGCGGCGGCGATGATCTTTTCGCGGGTGAGGGCGCCGCCGCCGCCCTTGATGAGATGGAGCTGGTGGTTGGACTCGTCGGCGCCGTCCACGTAGATCTCCAGCTCACCCACGGCGTTGAGATCCAGCACCGGCATGCCGATCTTTTTCAGCCGCTCGGTGGAGGCCTCGGAGCTGGAGACCGCCCCCTCGTAGCGCCCCTTCACGTCGGCCAGCAGGTCGATGAAGTGGTTGACGGTGGAGCCGGTGCCGATGCCCAGCACGCCGCCGTCGGGAAGATACTCCAGGGCGGCCTCCGCCGCCTGGCGTTTCAGCTCTTCTGCATTCATGGTTCTTCTCCCTCCATTCGAATGGCGGGTAAGGTACCACCTGCCATCGGAAAAGGCCATGAAAGGAGGCGGAAGTTTACTATCCGGCAACCCATTGCTATGCTGCCTCCATGCTGGAGCTGGTCTACAGAAAATCGGCCGTGAAAGCGTTGGCAAGGATGCCGCGGAGGCCGCGCCAGAAGATGTTGAAGGCGCTGCGCGCCATCGCAACGGACCCGGATGGTTGCCGGGGGGATTGGAAGCCGCTTTCCGGCTCCGGCTTCTGGCGGCTGCGCGTGGGCGGCTACCGCGCCATCTGCGAAATCGAAAGAGAACGGCTGGTGCTGCTGGCACTGCAAGCCGGTCCGAGAGGCGATATCTACAAGTGAACACGCAGGTACAGATCATCGAGCGAAACGGGGAGCCGGAATACGCCGTGCTGCCCATCGAGGAATACCGCCGCCTGCTGGAGCTGGCGGAGGAGGCGGAGGAGATCCGCGCCGGCAACCGGGCGAAGGCGGAACTGGCCGCAAGTGAGGACGAGCTGGTCCCGGCCGGGGTGGTGGAGCGGCTCTTCAGCGGGAAGTCGCCCGTAGCGGTGTGGAGGGAATACCGTGGCCTCACCCAGGAACGGCTCGCGCGCGAGGCCGGCGTGGGCAAGTCCTACATTTCCCAGATCGAGTCGGGGAAGAAGACCGGTTCCGTCACCGTGCTGAAACGGATCGCACGGGCGCTGCAGGTAGATCTCGACCACCTGGTGCCGCCCGAGGAGTGAGACCGCCCATGGCCGACGACTATTTGGAAAGAATCCTCCGCGCCCGGGTCTATGACGTGGCGGTGGAGACGCCGCTGGAAGAGGCGCGGCGGCTGTCGGACCGCCTCGGCGCGCGGGTCTGGCTCAAGCGAGAGGATCTACAGAGCGTCTTCTCCTTCAAGCTGCGCGGCGCCTACAACAAGATCTACAACCTGTCCGACGAGGCGAAGGCACAAGGGGTGGTCGCCGCCTCCGCGGGCAACCACGCTCAAGGGGTGGCCCTGGCCGGCAAGCGGCTGGGGGTCTCCGCGCTCATCGTCATGCCCACCACCACCCCGCCCATCAAGGTGCAGACGGTGCGCAAGCTGGGCGCGCGCATCGTGCTCCATGGAGATTCCTACGACGACGCCTACGCTCACGCCCTGGAGCTGGCCGAAACCCGTGGGCTGGTTTTCGTCCACCCTTTCGACGACCCCGATGTCATCGCGGGGCAAGGCACCATCGCCATGGAGCTTCTGCGCCAGCACGAGGACCCTCTGGACGCCGTCTATGTTCCGGTGGGCGGCGGCGGGCTCATCGCCGGCATGGCCGCTTACATCAAACGGGTGCGACCGGAGATCCGCGTCGTCGGCGTGGAGCCGGAGGACACGCCCACGCTGCACAAGGCGCTGGCGGCGGGGCGCCGGGTCACGCTGAAGCAGGTGGGGCTGTTCGCCGACGGCGTGGCGGTGAAGCAGATCGGACGCGAGACCTTCAAGCTGGCGCGACACTATGTGGACGACACCGTGTTGGTGACCACCGACGAGATCTGCGCCGCCATCAAGGACATCTATGACGACACCCGCTCGGTGGCCGAACCGGCCGGCGCCCTGGCCGTGGCCGGCATCAAGAAGCACGCCCAGGAGCGGGATCTTTCCGGCCAGCGGCTGGCGGCCGTGCTCAGCGGCGCCAACATCAACTTCGACCGGCTGCGTCACGTGGCCGAACGCGCCGAGCTGGGGGAACAGCGCGAGGCCCTGTTCGCGGTGGAGATCCCGGAACGGCCGGGGAGCTTCCTTGCGTTCTGCCGCCAGCTCGGACGGCGCAACATCACCGAATTCAATTATCGCTACAGCGACCCGAAGCGGGCCCACGTCTTCTGCGGCGTGGAGCTATCGGGCGGCGCCGAGGAGAAAGAGGCCTTGATCCGAAAGCTGGAGGACAGGGGATTCCCGGTGGTGGACATGACCGACAACGAGACCGCCAAGCTCCACATCCGCTACATGGTGGGCGGCCGCGCCCCACAGGTGCGCAACGAGCACCTGTTCCGTTTCGTCTTCCCGGAGCGGCCCGGCGCGCTGTTGGACTTTCTCTCGGGATTGAGCCGGGGCTGGAACATCAGCCTGTTCCACTATCGGAACCACGGCTCGGCCCACGGCCGGGTGCTGGTGGGCATTCAACTGGGACCGGAAGACGTCAAGGCGTTCCGCGCCTATCTCAAAGAGCTGGACTACCCCTATCACGAGGAGACCGACAACCCGGCCTACCGCCTGTTCGCCGGCGCCGGCTGAGGCTGTGCAGAACGGGCGCGGCGTTCGATCCGGAACTTACGCCCGGCGGTGGAGGGACGCCCTGCGCCCGGCGACGCCGGACGCAGGCGCAAAGGAGGTCAAGCGCCCGTTTTCTTTTTTGCGGTCTTTTTCTTTGCCGTCTTCTTCTTGGCGGCTTTCTTCACCACCTTCTTCTTGGCCGCCTTCTTCTTTGCGGTTTTCTTCTTTGCGGTTTTCTTCTTGGCCGTCTTCTTCGCCACCTTTTTCTTGGCCGCCTTTTTCACCACTTTCTTCTTGGCGACCTTCTTGGCCACTTTCTTCTTCGCAACTTTCTTCTTCGCCACCTTCTTGGCCACTTTTTTCTTGGCCGCTTTCTTCACGACTTTCTTCTTGGCTGCCTTCTTGACAGCCTTGCCGGCCGCGCGTCCCGCCGTTTTCTTGGTGGTCTTCTTTACCATTACATTTCCCCTTGGACGTTGTTGAGTCATGCATGTAAAGGCATTGGACCGAGTATAAACAACTGTTGCCGAAATACCAGCATTTACAAAGGAAAAGCGACGGTGAATTTACTTTTCGCAGCAGAGGATCCCGCTTTCCGTGACCACCATGTCCAAAGGCACGTCCCATGCCCGCGCATCCAGGGCGGCCACCTGCTGCATCTCATAGGCATAACCCACCAGCCTCGGCCCGTCCCATTGAGGGCGACGCAGCTTCCATGCGAAGGTGCGATCGTAGAACCCGGCGCCCATCCCCATGCGGTTGCAGCGGTCGTCGAAGGCCACCAGCGGCAGCAATACCAGATCCAATACGCGCAGATGCACCGGGCCGCTTCGCTCCCAAAGAGGCTCGGGAATGCCGTAACGGTTGGGCCGCAACGGCTCACCGGGCCGCCAGGGGGCGAACCACAGCCGACGATGACCCTGGGGATGGAGCACCGGCAGGTAACAGCGTTTGCCCAGGGCCGTGGCGTGGTGCGCAAGGGGCAGGGGATCCAGCTCGCCGTCGGCGGCCAGGTAGAAAGCGATGCGACGGGCGTTGCGGAATAGCGGCCGGGTGAGCAAGTGGCGCGCCGCCTGCACCGCGGCGCGCCGCCGAACCGCAGGCGTCAATGCGCGGCGCTCGGCGCGCAGCCGGGCGCGTAGTGCGTTGCTGGAAGGGGAAACGAAAGAAGACATCCTCCACCTGTGCCGTTGCCGGTTTGTGACCTTGAACCGAAAGGTTCAAGTGGGCGCCGCGGCTGCGGATCAGGCTTTCCGCTCGGTGGCGGACATGCACACCACCGCAGTGATCTCGGCCCCCTGTCGATGATGCATAGGCTCAAGGGATACCGAATCCGGCTGACGAACACCGCAGAGGATGCCTTGAGAAAAAGGCTACTCCGATTCGGATCAAAGTTCCAGTTGGTTGAATTGACTCAACGCAACTTCCATCTGGTCCTGGAGCTGGCGAATCCTCTTTTCAAGCGCTTGGTCCACCTCTTTGTACTGCTCCTGCAGCGTGAGCAGGTCGTGGGCCATGTTCAGCGCCGCCATGACGGCGATGCGTTCGGTCCCGATGATCTTGCCGGTCTTTCGGATCTCGCGCATCCGTTCGTCCAGATGCAGGGCCGAAGCGACCACCGCCTCCTCCTCCCCGGGCTGGCAGGCGACACGGTACTCTTTGTCCAGAATGGTGACCGTGACGGTTTTCGGAGCGCGGCTCACGTGTGGGCCTCGAGTGCTTTGAGCCGGCTGATGATGGCGTCCACCCGGTTGCGGGCGGTGTGGTTCTTCTCCATGAGGGCGGCGCGCTCCTCTTGAAGCCGCTCTTGTTGCGCGCGCAACAGGCGGTTCTCCTCTTTGAGGTAGGCGCAGGTTTCGATGAGCGCCGAAACCTGTTGTTCCAGCGCCTCCAACGCCTGCAACGACGACGAGGTGGACTTGCCGCTGTTCATGGATTCGGAATATAGATCGCTGCAACTTGTGGGTCAATGCTGAAGCAACCTGTGAAGTTGCGCGCCAAAGCCGTTTTGCGAAACGGCGCAACCCGCGGCCGGTCGCCGCCCCGTGCTACACTGGCGTCATGAGCGCCCATCGTCCCGACCACGCGCGGCTCGAAAAGCTGCTGAAAGCCGCCGGCGCCGAGCAGAGCGCCGCCGAGGCCCACGGCATTCTGTTCGGCCTGCTGTGCGCTGGAAGGCCGCAGTGGCGCGACGTCCTGCTCGAAGAGATGGACCAGGCCGACCTGCTGGCGCGCGAAGCGGCGGACGAGTTGGAACAGCTCTGGCGGATCGCCCGCAGCGAACTGAGCGAGCACCGTATGCCGGTGCAACTGCTGTTGCCCGAAGACGATCGGCCCGTGGTGGAGCGGGCCACCGCCTTGCGCGACTGGGCGCAAGGCTTTCTCTACGGCTTCGGCCTGGGTGGAAAACGGGAGGCGGCCTTCCTCGAAGGGCAGGGGGGCGAGGCGCTGCGGGACTTCAGCGAGATCGCGCGCATGGATCTGACCGAATTCGGCGAGGCGGAAGAGGCCGAAGAAGCCCTCATGCAATTGGCCGAGTACCTCTGGGTGGCCGCCTCCCTCATCTGGCACGAGACCCACGATGACGCCAAATGAATTCCGGCGCCGGCGCCGGCAACTGATGCGCATCATGGGCAAGGGGAGCATCGCCATCGTGCCGGCCGCACCCGAATGCCGCCGCAGCAACGACGTCCACTATCCCTACCGGCCCGACAGCGACTTCTACTACCTCACCGGCTTTCCCGAACCGGAGGCGGTGGCGGTGCTCATTCCCGGGCGGGCGCAGGGCGAATACATCCTCTTTTGCAGGGAGAAAGACCCCAAGAAAGAGCGTTGGGACGGCGCCATCGCCGGCACGGAAGGGGCGGTGGCCGATTACGGCGCGGACGACGCCTTTCCCATCACCGATCTGGACGACATCCTGCCGCGCATGCTGGAGCAGTGCGAAAAGGTCTATTACGCCATGGGCAGCGACACCGAGCTGGATCAGCGCATGTCTCAGTGGATCAGCCGCATCCGCAGCAAGGCGCGCAGCGGTGTCCATCCACCGCAGGAGTTCGTGGCGCTGGACCATCACCTGCACGACATGCGCCTGTACAAATCACGCTCGGAGGTGGCCGCCCTCAAACGCGCCATCCGCATCTCGGCCGCCGCCCACTGCGAGCTGATGCGAGTCTGCCGGCCCGGCATGATGGAATACGAGCTGGAAGGGCATTTCATCCACGCCTGCTACCGGCGCGGCGCGCGCCACCAGGCCTATCCGCCCATCGTGGGCGGCGGCGACAACGCCACCGTGCTCCACTACACCGCCAACGACGGCCGCCTGGAGGCGGGCGACCTCGTGCTGGTGGATGCCGGCTGCGAACTGGACTGCTACGCCTCGGATATCACCCGCACCTTCCCGGTGAGCGGCCGCTTCACCGAGCCCCAACGCCAGCTCTATCAGCTCGTGCTCGACGCCCAGCTCGCCGCCATCGAACAGGTCCGGCCCGGCAACGCCTACGACGCTCCGCACGAGGCGGCGGTCAGGGTCCTGACCCGCGGCCTGGTGAAGCTGGGGCTCCTCAAGGGCCAGGCGGCGAAGCTGATCAAAGAAGAGAAATACAAGAAATTCTTCATGCACGGCACCGGCCACTGGCTGGGCATGGACGTCCACGACGTGGGTGATTACAAGATCGACGGCCACTGGCGTGAGCTGGAGCCGGGCATGGTGCTCACCATCGAGCCCGGCCTCTACATCCCCAAAG
This sequence comes from uncultured Sedimenticola sp., assembly GCA_964404295.1. Lineage (GTDB taxonomy): Bacteria > Pseudomonadota > Gammaproteobacteria > Chromatiales > Chromatiaceae > Thiolapillus. Next base: position 8,557 of record CAYOJM010000083.1, read on the forward strand.
GCACCAAAGGGGTGGCGAAGAAGTGGCAGGGCATCGGCATCCGCATCGAGGACGATGTATTGGTCACCCGAACCGGCCACGAAGTGCTCTCCAAGGAGGTACCCAAGACGATCGAGGCGATCGAAGCGCTGATGGCAGACCGCATCCGCGCCTGACGCGCAGAGACGGGGCGGTCCAGCCGGCCCGCCCCTGTGACCCGGGTTGAGCCGGCCCCACCCCCACCGTACACTGGACACATGACCCACACCCACGACTTGATCATTCTCGGCGGCGGCATGGCCGGCGCCACCCTGGCGGCAGCCCTGGCCGGCCAGGGTCTCGAACTCGCCCTGGTGGAGGCGGCTCCCCTGGAGGTGGAGACGGTGCCCAACTACGACGACCGCGCCATCGCGCTGGCCTGGGGCGCCCAGCGCATCTACCAAGGGCTGGGGCTGTGGTCCCGAATGGCGCCCCATGCCACCCCCATCGAGCACATCCATGTCTCCGAACGGGGCGGTTTCGGCATCACCCGGCTGGAGGCGGCGGAGGTCGGCGTGCCCGCCCTGGGCCAAGTGATCACGGCGCGGGATCTGGGCGCGGTGCTGCTCGACCAGTTGCGCCGGCTGGAAGAGGTGTCGCTGTTCGCGCCGGCACGGGCGCGCTGGCTGAGCGTGGAACCGGACGCGGTCCACCTGGGGCTTGCGGACGGCCGGGAACTCTCCGCCCGCCTCCTGGTGGCCGCCGACGGGGACGACTCCTTCGTGCGCCGCCAGCTCTGTTTCGACGTCCAACGGCGCGATTTCCACCAGAGCGCCATCGTCGCCAACGTCACGCCCTCCAGACCCCATGGCAACACCGCCTACGAGCGATTCACCCCGGAAGGGCCCATGGCACTCCTTCCGCTCGGTGAGGGACGCTGCGCCCTGGTCTGGACCCAGGCCGACACCCGGCGGGACGAGGTGCTCGGCTGGGAAGACGACCGGTTCCTCGAACATCTGCAAGCGCATTTCGGCTGGCGCCTCGGCCGTTTCCAAAAGGTGGGCCGCCGCGCGGCCTATGCCTTGCGCCAGTCCTGGGTGAAGGATTCGATCAAGCACCGTGTGGTGCTGGTGGGCAACGCCGCCCACACCTTGCATCCGGTGGCGGGGCAGGGGTTCAACCTGGGCATCCGCGACGTGGCGGCACTGGCCGACGTGGTGCTCGAGGCCGTGCGCCAAGGCGAAGACCCCGGAGAGACGGCGGTGCTGCAACGCTATGAACGACAGCGCCGGCGCGACCGACGCAACGTCTCCCTGGCCACCGAGGCGCTGGTCCTCACTTTCACCAACCGTTGGCCGCCGCTGCGGCTGGGGCGCAACCTGGGGCTGCTCGGGCTGGAAATGTGTCCGCCGGCGCGCCGCGGCCTCGCCCGGGCCGCCATGGGCGTGACGGGACGCCTGCCGCGGCTGTTGCGGGGGATGGCGCCATGAGCGGCGACGTTCTCGTGGTGGGTGGCGGCATGGTGGGCGCCGCGCTCGCCTGCGCGCTGGCTCAGCGCGGCTTTCGGGTGCGCCTGTTGGAGTTGCACCGCCCCGACTGCACCTGGCCGCGGGAGACGTTCGAAATCCGGGTGTCGGCCATCAACCGCGCCTCCCGAAACCTGTTTCAACACCTGGGCGCGTGGGATGAGATGGTCCGCCGCCGGGTCACCCCTTACGAACGGATGGTGGTGTGGGAAGCCGGCGGCGGGGAGATCCGTTTCGACGCCGCCGAGCTGGGCGAGCCGGAGCTGGGCCACATCATCGAAAACAGGGTCGTCCAGTGCGCCCTGTGGGCGGTCCTGGACGAACACCCCGAAGTGGAAGTCATCCTCGGCGCCGAGCTGGTCGCGTTCGAGCCCAGCGACCGGCGGCCGGTCCTCCGGGTGAGGGTGGAGGGCGAGGAGCGGCGGCTCGAAGCGGACCTGGTGGTGGCGGCCGACGGCGCCCGATCCCGCTTGCGCGAACTGGCCGGCATTCCCACCCGCGGCTGGGGATACGACCAGCACGCCCTGGTCTGTACCGTGCGCGCGGAACAGGGCCACCACGCCACCGCTTGGCAACGGTTCATGCCGTCGGGCCCTCTGGCGCTGTTGCCCATGGCGGAAACCTGGTGCTCCATCGTCTGGTCCACCGAACCACGAGAGGCCGCGCGCCTGGCCGAACTGGAGCCCGACGCTTTCGACGAGGCCGTCACCCGCGCCAGCGAGGCGCGGCTGGGGCGCTTGTCCCTCGAAGGTGAACGCGGCGTTTTTCCCTTGCGTCTGCAACATGCCGCCCGCTATGTGATGCCTGGACTGGCCCTCGTGGGCGACGCCGCCCACGTCATCCACCCCTTGGCGGGGCAGGGGGTCAACCTGGGCCTCATGGACGCGGCGGAACTCGTGGATGTTCTGGTGACGGCGCGGGAAAAGCGTCGCCCTTTGGGCCACGAACTCACCTTGCGCCGCTACGAACGGGCGCGCAAGGGTGAAAACCTGGCCATGCAGGCGGCCATGGACGGTTTCAAGCGGCTGTTCAGCAATGAAATTCCGCCCCTCAAGTTAGCCCGCAACCTGGGGTTGGAGCTGGCCGACCGAATGCCTCTGCTGAAGAAGCTGATGATACGCGGCGCCATGGGCACCCTCGGCGAACCGCCGAGCCTGGCGCGGCCCCCCGTTGAAGCCGGTCCCACGAGAGCCGCCTCCCCCCAGCCGTAACGTATCAACTCCTTCCCTCGAATCCGCCGGGGTCGGCCGCAACGCGGCCTCGCCCGGCCAACCCATCCTGGAACCACCGCAGGCTGCAAGGACGTAGGCCCGCCGAGGCCAAAGGCCGACGCAGGCACAAGCATCAGACCCTTCCCCAAACCCGCCGGGGTCGGCCGCAAAGCGGCCTCGCCCGGCCTACCCAGTTCTGGAACCACGGCAGGTCGCAAAGACGCGGGCGATTCCCTTGCTCCATCACCGGTAGCATTTCCCCGCCCCTGCCGGTACCATCTTTCACTCGAGCCGACCCCTTTCCGGGAGAGACCGGCCCCGCCGGCGCCGAAGGCGCAATTCCGCCCGGAATCGCTCAGGCAAAGGGACCGGAAAGGGGGTCGTCGCCGAATCGATGGGTCGAGTGTCCTTGGCGCCTTTCGGACGACTTCGCGGGCGCCTGTCGTGGGCACGACCGCCGCTGCGACGGGGCTCGACTCTGGAGAGCGGCGCCGGCCAGTCCGGGCGCCCACCGACGGGGCAGGGTGGCGCGGTCCATCCAAACTCTCAGGTACCGGGACAGAGGGGCGGGCCGATCCAGAACCCAAAGGAGCTTCCCGGTGCGCAAGACCGTTCTCAACCCCATCCACCGCGAACTGGGCGCGCGCATGGTGCCCTTCGCCGGCTGGGAGATGCCCATCCATTACGGTTCCCAGATCGAGGAACACCACGCCGTGCGCCGTGACGCCGGGCTGTTCGACGTCTGCCACATGACGGTGGTGGATCTCTCCGGCGAAGCGGCCACGCCCTTTCTCCGCCGCCTCCTGGCCAATGACGTCGCCCGTTTGAGCGACGCGGGCCGGGCCCTCTATGGCTGCATGCTCAACGAGGCCGGCGGCGTCATCGACGACCTCATCGCCTATCGGCTGGGCGATGACCGTTTCCGCCTCGTGGTGAACGCCGCCACCGCCGAAAAGGATCTGGCCTGGATGGCGCGGCAGGCCGCCGGGACGAGGGTGAAGATCCTGCCCCGTCGCGATCTGGGCATGGTGGCGGCGCAGGGCCCCCGCGCCCGAGAGAAAGCCCATGCCGTCCTGCCCGATGCCGTGGCCCGTGCGGCGGCGCCATTGGCACCGTTCCAGGGTGTGGAGGTGGACGATTGGTTCGTGGCCCGCACGGGTTACACGGGGGAGGCGGGGTATGAAATCATGGCACCCTTGGACGCCCTGCCGGGACTGTGGCGTCGGCTTGTGGCGGAGGGCGTGCGCCCCTGTGGTCTGGGCGCCCGCGACACCCTGCGTCTGGAAGCGGGCATGAACCTCTATGGCCAGGACATGGACGAAAACGTCTCCCCGCTCGAAAGCGGGCTGGCCTGGACCGTGGATCTTGGCGATCCCGATCGCCGTTTCATCGGTCGCCAAGCCATCGAGCGGCTTCAGGCACGCGGCGGGCTGCGCCGCTTCGTCGGCGTGGTGCTGGAAGGCAAGGGGGTTTTGCGCAATCATCTGAAACTGTATCAAGGCGACGAGGCGGTCGGCGAAATCACCTCGGGCGGTTTTTCGCCCACGCTGCAACGGGCCATCGGCCTGGCCCGGATCCGATCCGACGCCGGCGACGCCCTCGAGGTGGTGATGCGGAACCGGCGCCTGCCGGTCCGCCCAGTCCGACCTCCCTTCGTGCGCCATGGCAAAGCGCGCATCGCGCTCTGATCCTTACCATTCCAAATTGAGGAGCCTCACACCATGAGCGAGATTCCCGAGGAGTTGAAGTACACCGAGAGCCACGAGTGGGTGCGCGACGAAGGCGACGGCGTGGTGGCCGTCGGCATCACCGATCACGCCCAAGAGCTGCTGGGCGACCTGGTCTTCGTGGAGTTGCCCGAGGTGGGCCGCACGCTGACCGCCGGGAGCGAGTGTGCCGTGGTGGAATCGGTCAAGGCCGCATCCGACGTCTACAGCCCCTTGGACGGCGAGGTGGTGGAGGCGAACGAACTGCTGGCCGAGAGCCCCGAAGCCATCAACGAAGCACCCTACGAACACTGGATCTTCAAGCTTCGGCTCTCCGATCCGGGCCAGCTCGAGGCCTTGCTCGACGCAGAGGCCTACGCCGAACGGGCGGAGGCGGAATGACCGGCTGAACCCCACCGCCCGCCGAGAATGAGGGGCTCCGGCTTGTGCAGGCCCGCCGATTCTCAGCGAGCGAGACGGGGCACCGGGCTCCGTTCGGGATCTTCCCTTTTCTCACACGACGGTTCCATCTCACGACCATGCCTTTCATACCCCACACGGAAGACGAGGTGAAGGAGATGCTGGCCGCCATCGGAGCGGCGCGCATCGACGATCTGTTCGATGAAATCCCGCCCCACCTGAAAGCCGCTCCACTGGACGGCATCGGGCCCGGATTGAGCGAAATGGAGGTCACCCGTCTCATGCAGGAACGGGCGCGCCGCGACGGCCGGCCGGTCTGCTTCATCGGCGCCGGCGCTTACGATCACCACGTGCCGGCGGCGGTGTGGCAGATCGCCACGCGAGGCGAGTTCTATACTGCCTACACGCCCTACCAGGCCGAAGCGAGCCAGGGCACGCTGCAACTGTTGTACGAATACCAGACCATGATGGCCGAGTTGATGGCCATGGATGTCTCCAACGCTTCGCTCTATGACGGCGCCTCGGCCCTGGCCGAAGCGGTGCTCATGGCGGTGCGGTTGAGCCGCAAGCCCGACGCTCGGCGGGTGCTGATGCCGCGCACCGTACACCCCGCCTATCGCGCCACGGTCCACACCTTGGTGAAGAATCAGGGCATCGAGCTCGTGGAACTGCCCTATGATCCGGCCACCGGACGGACCCGCTTCGAGGCGCACGACGAGGGGAACTTCGCCGCCTTGGTGATCCCCCAGCCCAATTTCTTCGGCGTGCTCGAAGCGGTGGACGAACTGACCGACCATGCCCACGCTCGCGGCATGCTGGCCATCGCCGTGGTGAACCCCCTGGCCATGGCCATCCTCGAGCCGCCAGGAAGATGGGGCGGGGCGGGGGTGGACATCGCCTGCGGAGACGGTCAGCCGCTGGGCGCGCCCCTCGGTTCGGGCGGCCCCTATTTCGGCTTCATGTGCTGCAAGCGACGTCATGTCCGCCAGATGCCGGGGCGTCTCGTCGGGCGCACGGTGGATCTGGAAGGACGCGAGGGTTTCACCCTCACCTTGCAAGCGCGGGAGCAGCACATCCGCCGCTCCAAGGCCACTTCCAACATCTGCACCAACCAGGGGTTGATGGTCACCGCCGCCACCATCCACATGGCGCTTCTGGGCGCCGAAGGGTTGGCCCGCACCGCCGCCGCCTGCCACGCGAATCTGAACCTGTTGGTGGAAAAACTCACCGCCCTGGACGAAATCGAGCCCCGATTCACCGGGCCCGTCTTCCACGAGCGGGTGGTGAAGCTGCCCATGGACGTGGCCAGGGTGCTGCGCACCCTGGCGGCGCACAACATCCTCGCCGGCTACGATCTCGAAGACGACTACCCGGAGCTTGAGAACTGCCTGCTGGTGTGCGCCACCGAGACCCGAACCGAAGCGGAGATGGACCGTTACGCCGCCGGCCTGGAACGGCTCCTGGCCGGACGCCGCCCCGGCGCTTGCGCCACCCGTGCCCGACTCGACCGATGACCCGAATGGAACCATGCTGATCTTTCAACACGCCCGACCCGGCCGCCGCGCGCCGGCGCAGGCGCCGAAGAGTTCCGCCGCGCTGGACGGCATCCCCGAAGCGTTGCGCCGACGCGACCGCCCCCGCCTGCCCGAGGTGTCGGAACTGCAAGTGGTCCGCCACTACACGCGGTTGTCACAGAAGAATTTCTCCATCGACACCCACTTCTATCCCTTGGGCTCGTGCACCATGAAATACAACCCCCGAGCCGCCAACGCCCTGGCCATGCTGCCGGAGTTTCTGGCGCGCCACCCACTGGCCCCACAGAGCCACAGCCAAGGCTTCCTCAGCATCCTCCACGAGTTGCAAGAGATCCTTCAAGCGGTGACCGGCATGGCCGCGGTCTCCCTGGCCCCCATGGCCGGCGCCCAGGGCGAATTCGCCGGCGTGGCCATGATCCGCGCCTACCACGACGCCCGCGGCGACACCGACCGCACCGAAATCCTGGTGCCGGACGCCGCCCACGGCACCAATCCCGCCACCGCGGTGATGTGCGGCTATACGGTGCGCGAAATTCCCACCCGTCCCGACGGCGACATGGACCTCGAGGCGCTGGACGCCGCTTTGGGTCCTCGAACCGCCGGCATCATGCTCACCAACCCGTCCACCCTGGGCGTCTTCGAGCGCCACATCGACACCGTCGCCCGCAAGGTGCACCAGGCCGGCGGGCTGCTCTATTACGACGGCGCCAACCTCAACGCCATCCTGGGCCGCGTGCGACCCGGAGACATGGGTTTCGACGTCATCCACGTGAACCTGCACAAAACCTTCGCCACGCCGCACGGCGGCGGCGGGCCGGGCGCCGGCCCCGTGGGGGTGAGTGAAAGGCTGGCGCCTTATCTGCCGGTTCCCATCGTGACCTTCGACGGCCGTGATTACCGACTGGAGACGGAAAAGGAGCGGCCCGAGACCATCGGCCGCCTGAGCGCCTTCGCCGGCAACGCCGGCGTGCTGCTGCGCGCTTGGGTCTATGCCCGCATGCTGGGCGCCGAAGGCATGCGCCGGGTGGCCGATCATGCCACTCTCAACGCCAATTACCTGTTGAAGAAGCTCACCGAGGCCGGCTTCACCGCCGCCTATCCCCGCCGGCGCGCCACCCACGAGTTCATCCTCACATTGAAACCCGAGGCCAAGAAGCTGGGGGTGACGGCCATGGATTTCGCCAAGCGGCTGCTGGATCACGGTATGCACGCCCCCACCACCTACTTCCCGCTGCTGGTGCCCGAGTGCTTTCTCATCGAGCCCACGGAGACGGAGGACAAGGCGACCCTGGACGCCTTCGTCGAGGCCATGGTGAAGATCCGCGAAGAGGCCGAGCGCGAGCCGGAGACGGTGAAAGGAGCGCCCTGGAAGCTGCCGGTGCGGCGTCTGGACGAGGTGCGCGCCGCCCGCGAGCTGGACCTCAAGTGGGAAGCCGAAGGGTGAAGCCGGGCGCCACAGGCCTCACCCGGCTGGTCCGGGCCCTGGGCTACTCCATGCGCGGCCTCGCCGCCGCCTTCCGCCACGAGGCCGCCTTTCGCCAGGAACTGGCCGCCACCGCGGTGCTGCTGCCCCTCGCTCTTTGGCTGGGGGAAACCGGCATCGAGCGCGCGCTCCTGGCGGGCAGTTGGCTGTTGGTGCCGGTGGCGGAGCTGCTCAACTCCGGGTTGGAGGCCATCGTGGACAAGACCAGCCCCGAACACCACGAACTGGCCGGCCGAGCCAAGGACATGGGCTCGGCGGCGGTGTTCCTGGCCATCATTCTGGCGGGCCTGGTCTGGCTGCTGGTGCTCTGGTGAAAGACATCCGCGCGGCACCACGAAGCCGGCCGGACATCGGCCGCGGGCGCGCCGCCCTTCGAGCGGATGGGCGGCCTTTTGCGTCAGATCAAGGCCGCGGCTGACGCGCCGCGGCAAGATCGGCTACCATCGCCTCCACCCGTCACGCAGGTACACCGAACATGACCGCCCTCATCTGCGGCTCTTTCGCCTACGACACCATCATGGTGTTTCACGATCGGTTTCGAAACCACATCCTGCCGGAGCAGGTCCACATCCTCAACGTCTCCTTTCTGGTGCCCGACCTGCGCCGCGAATTCGGCGGCTGCGCCGGCAACATCGCCTACAACCTCAAGCTGCTGGGCGGGGACGGTCTGCCCATGGGCACCGTGGGCGGCGACTTCGCCCCCTATGCCCAGTGGATGGCGGAGAACGGGATCAGCCGCCGCCACGTGACCGAAGTGGCCGGCGAATACACGGCCCAGGCCTACATCACCACCGACCAGGACGACAACCAGATCACCGCCTTCCACCCCGGCGCCATGAACCACTCCCATATCAACCGGGTCGATCAGGCCAAGGGGGTCACTTTGGGACTGGTTTCGCCCGACGGCCGCCAAGGCATGATCGAACATGCCGCCCAGTTCGCCGAAGCGGGCATCCCCTTCATCTTCGATCCGGGCCAGGGCATGCCCATGTTCGACGGCGACGACCTGATGCGGTTCGTGGACCAGGCCACCTGGCTCGCCTTCAACGATTATGAGGCGCGTCTCATGCAGGAGCGCACCGGCCACAGCATCGAAGCCCTGGCCCGCAAGGTGGAGGCGGTCATCGTCACTCGCGGCGGGGAAGGGTCGCGCATCTACACCGACGGCCGGACCATAGACATTCCCGCCGCCCGCGCCGAACGGCTGGAAGATCCCACCGGTTGCGGCGACGCCTACCGCGCCGGGCTCCTCTACGGGCTCCAGAACGGCATGGACTGGGAGACCACCGGCCGCATCGCCGCCCTGATGGGGGCCATCAAGATCGAGCACGCCGGAACCCAGAACCACCGCTTCACCTTGGACGAATTCAAGGACCGTTTCCGAAACGATTTCGGCTACGACTTCTGACCTCGGACCCAGGAAACCACCATGAGCGACGCCTGCGACTGCACCCCGGCCACCCATGGGCTCAAGCCCTACGAAGAGGCGTTGGAGCAGCTCCTCGACCAGGCCCGGCCGGTGCGAGAGACCGAACGGCTGCCGCTGGACCAAGCATTGGGGCGGGTGCTGGCCGCCCCGGTGGAAGCGGCCATCGATGTGCCCGGCTGGGACAACAGCGCCATGGACGGCTACGCGGTGCGCCTGGCCGACCTCTCGGCGCCGGGCGCCCGCCTGCCCGTTTCCCAGCGCATTCCCGCCGGCGCCGCTCCCCGGCCGCTGGCGCCGGGCACCTGCGCCCGCATCTTCACCGGCGCGCCGGTGCCCGAAGGGGCCGACGCGGTGGTGATGCAGGAGCACACCCGTCGCTCGGGGGACGAAGTGGTGTTCGAGAAGCTTCCCGGGCCGGGCGCCAACATCCGCCGTCGAGGGGAGGACATCCGCGCCGGATCGACGATCCTCGAGCCCGGCGTCCGACTCCAACCCCAACATCTGGGGCTGGCCGCCTCGGTGGGCGTTCCCGAACTCGAGGTCCACCGCCGCCTGAAGGTGGCGGTGCTGGCCAGCGGCGATGAATTGCGGATGCCGGGCGAACCCCTGGCGCCGGGCCAGATCTACAACTCCAACCGCTTCACTCTCGCCGGCATGTTGCGCGCCATGGGGTGCGAAGTGGTGGATCTGGGCCAGGTGGCCGACACGTTCGAAGCCACCCGCGCCGCATTGAGCGACGCTGCGTCCCGGGCCGACGTCGTGGTGGCCTCCGGCGGCGTCTCGGTGGGCGAGGAGGATCACGTCAAGCCGGCGGTCGAAGCCCTGGGCCGCCTGGATCTGTGGAAAGTGGCCATCCGTCCCGGCAAACCGCTGGCCTTCGGCCACATCGGCGACACCCCTTTCATCGGCACGCCCGGCAATCCCGTCTCCCTCTTCGTCACCTTCGTGCTCTTCGGGCGTCCCTTCCTGCTCAAGTCGATGGGCCTGACGCGGCATCGCAACCGCATCCTGCGCGCGACCGCCGCTTTCGACTGGCCCAAGCCGGACAAGCGGCGCGAGTTCCACCGCGCCCGCCTGATCCGGGGCGCCGACGGCGAAAACCTGGTGGAGGTTCATCCGAGCCGGTCGTCGGCGGTGCTCAGCTCGGTGGCCTGGGCCAACGGCCTGGTGGTGCTGCCGGAAAACCGGGTCGTCCGTGCCGGAGATCCGGTGGATTTCATGCCGTTTTGCGAACTCATCGGGTGGGGCTCATGATCCGCGTACGCTACTTCGCCGCACTGCGTGACCGTCTGGGCATAGACGAGGAAGAGATCCCGCCCCTCTCCGAAATCAGCGACGTGGCCGATCTGCGCCGTCATCTGCAAAACCGCGGCGGCGTCTGGGCCGAGGCCCTGGGCGATGCCGAACAGGTGCTTGCCGCCGTCAATCAAGAGATGGCTCGACCCGACACCCCGGTGGGCGACGGTGACGAGGTCGGGTTCTTTCCCCCGGTGACCGGCGGCTGAAGTCGTTTCAGTATTCTATTGACATTCGTCAATTTCCCTTTCGCGTCGCTCCTGTAGTCTGAAGTGTCCGCCTCCCGAAAGGAGGTTCGACTGAGCCGACGCCATGCTGGAAAAAGACCCCCGCACCTTCTCCCCCGAATACAAAAGCCTGTCGCCCGAACAGAAGGCGATGGTGAAGCTGGAAATCTCCCTGAGCCGCTTCTTCAAGCATTTCGACAACAGCGTGCGGCGATGGGAGCGGATGATCTATCCCGCCATCTTCGTGTTCGGCCTGTTGGGACTTTCGGGCTTCTATCTCATCTACCACGTGACCAAGGACATGCACTCCATGTCCCAGGCCATCGATCCGCAGATGGAGAGCAACATGGCGCAGATGGCGCGCAACATCGCCGAGCTGTCCCAGAACATTTCGGTGATGACCGGTCAGATCAACGTGCTCGTGGAGAAGATCCAGAACATGGACGGCAACATCGCCCTCATGAGCGGCAACCTGGGCGACGTGAGCCGCTCCTTGCACAAAGTGAACGAGAGCATGGACCTGCTCACCGAGGACATCGACGCCATGCTCGCCGACACCGGCACCATGGCCGACAACATCACCACCATGAACCACTCCATTCTCGCGGTCACCAACGACATCCGCGAGATGAACCACGCCATGCGCGCCATCACCGTCAATACCGGCCTCATGGGTCGTGACATGCGGCAGATGAACAAGCCCATGCGGGTGATGAACAGCATCATGCCCTGGTAGCCCGGCGTTCGGTAACGGAAACGATCGCCGCCGACACCCATCTCAGGGCCCAGCGATCCTACCGCCGGTCCTGGAGACCCGCGCCCCCCTCGAACATCCGCCACACCGCATCCGGCACCAGCCAACGCACGCTGCGCCCGGCCGCCAACCGGCCGCGGATGTCGGTGGCCGAAACGGCGAGCTGGGTCACCGGCTGAAAGAGGACCCGCCCCCCCGGCGCCCGCGCGAGCGCCGCCTTGTCGGCGGTGATGCGACCGGCGACCAGCGTCTCCAGCGGTCCCTCGAGGAAAAGCGGCTCGCCCGGCCGGTCCATGACCACCAGGTGGGCCATTCCCAGGATCCGATCGGGCTCGCGCCAGGTATGAAACGCGGCGAAGGCGTCCCGGCCCATGAGCAGACAGAGGGACGCCTCATCGCCCAGCTCGGCGCGTAGGGACGCCAGGGTGTGGACGGTGTAGGAAGGCGATCCCGAGTCGATCTCCCGCCGGTCCACTACGAATCCCGGTTGATCCGCCACGGCCGCCTCCAGCATCGCCAGCCGCAATTCGGCGGAGAAATGGGGCGGGGGACGATGCACCGCCCGTCCCAGCGGAACGAAACGCAGCGCCTCCAGCCCCAGGGCCTCGTACACCTCCAGCGCCGTGCGCAGGTGGCCCAGGTGGACCGGATCGAAGGTGCCGCCGAAGATCCCGATCATGACATCGAATGTCCGTGTCTGTTTGTTTGGGTTGCGTTTTCGGATGGTTTTGTGCCGCTTTCTGTGGAATTCTCGTGCTCGATGCCGCGAACGAGCCCGCGTCGGCGCCGGGCTTCTCATTTACATGGAGTTGGAAATCATGCCACAGACTTTCGACCGGGTCGCCGAAACCCGCCACGACCTCCTTTCGGAAACGACGCGGCGACCGAAATCCACGTCTGCCGAGGAGATCCAGCGATGAACGAAAACCTCTGGTTCGCGGGCGATCCCCACGGCGACTTCCGCCCACTCCTGCAGGCCGCCCAAAAGGCGATCCAGCAAGGAAACCCACCTGCGGCGGTGATCCTGCTGGGCGATTTGGACCTGGACCGCCCCCTGGAAGAGATGGTCGCCCCGTTGCGTTCCTCCTCCATCGAGATCTGGTGGATCCACGGCAACCACGACTGCGACCGCGCCGAGTGGTATGACCGGCTGTTCGAAAGCGGTCTCAAGGAACAGGGGCTCCACGGCCGGGTGGTGGAGATCGCCGGCCTGCGTGTCGCAGGGCTGGGGGGCGTGTTCCGCGAGCGCGTCTGGAGACCGCCGAACCCGCCCCGATTCACCGACCGAAAGGCGTTGTTGCGCACCCTCCCCCGCCGCGACCACTGGCGGGGCGGACTGCCCCGCAAACAGCGGTGCACCATCTTCCGGGAGGATTACGAACGCCTCTGGACGCAGCGGGCCGACATTCTGGTGTGCCACGAAGCGCCATCCTGCCACCCCTACGGCTTCGAAGCCATCGACGAACTGGCAGAGGCG
>CAYOJM010000084.1:0-14773 GCA_964404295.1 uncultured Sedimenticola sp.
TGGCGGAGAGGGAGGGATTCGAACCCTCGATACGGGATTACCGTATACACACTTTCCAGGCGTGCTCCTTCAGCCACTCGGACACCTCTCCTGAAGCAGGATTTCGGGCGGTCGAGACGCCGCGCGAAGACGCGAAGCTTAAACCACTTCCGTTTCGGATGCAATCCCAAGGCCGACGAAATGGGGATTTTTGCCCGTAATTCCAATCGGTTGGGCAATGGGCTATAGTGCGGGTCCTCACGCATTTCGTTCGTTTCGCAATGCCCCGACGTCGAGTTTCCATTCCCACGTTGGCCGACCAGGCCGACAGGCACCAGCTCTATGAACTGTCGGTGCAGTGCGCGGAAGCGGAAGTGGACTTCGTGCAGTCTACGTTCAAGGCTCTTCGCGGCCGGGCGGCCCTGCTGTTGAGGGAGGATTTTTGCGGCACCTTCGGGGTCTGCTGCGAATGGGTTCGGCGCCACAGGCGCCATCGGGCCATCGGGGTGGACTTGGATCCCGATGTGCTGGCCTGGGGACGAGAACACAACCTGGCAACTCTCACCTCCACCCAGGCCCGCCGCGTGGAACTGGTTCGCGGCGACGTCCGCCGTGCGCGTACCGAAGCGCCGGATGTCATCCTGGCCATGAACTTCAGCTACTGGCTGTTCCGGGAACGGCGCGAACTCAAACGTTATTTCCGCGCGGTCCACCGGGCGTTGGTAACGGATGGAATCCTCTTCATGGACGCTTATGGCGGCTACGAGGCGTTCAAGGAGCTGGAGGAGACCCGCGAGGTGGACACCCCACAGGGGCGGATGACCTACACCTGGGAACAGGCGCGGTTCAACCCCATCGACCATGAGTTGGTCTGCCACATCCATTTCGACTTCGAAGACGGCTCCCGCCTGGAGCGTGCTTTCAGTTACCACTGGCGGTTGTGGACATTGCCCGAGCTGAAGGATCTGCTGGAGGAGTGCGGTTTCGACGTGATCTTCTATTGGCAAGGCTGGGACGAGGACGGGGAGCCCGACGGCGACTTCAAGCCCGCCACCGAAGCCGATGCCGATGCCGGCTGGATCTGCTACATCGCTGCGTTGAAGAAAACTTGAATCTGTTCACAGTTTGACTCGACCCACAATCGGCCCGCTCCCCTTGCGGGCCGTTTTTTGTCGTGCCTGCAATGGGTTGCGCCAACTTTCCGACATCTTAAGGAAACCATCGCCCCGCCGATCTGTGCGTTGGACTTTCCAGAAACACACACAACGGGACACGCACTCCATGTCGATGGACCTATCGGAATTCCTCGACGTCTTCCTGGAAGAATGCTTCGAGGGTCTCGAAGTGATGGAGACGGGGCTGCTCCATCTCGACGAGGGAACGGACCTCGAGGAGATCAACACCATCTTTCGCGCCGCCCACTCCATCAAAGGCGGATCCGCGGCATTCGGGTTCAACCATGTATCGGAATTCACCCATGTGATGGAGACCATGCTCGACCTGTTACGGTCGGGCAAACGGCAGGTGGACCGCGACACCGTCGACCTGTTGCTGGCCTCGGTGGACGTGCTGCGCGAAATGGTGGAAGGGCTCAAGGAGGACCGAGCGCCGGACGAGGCGGTGGTGGCCGACCTCAAATCACGTCTGGAAGCGGCCGTCGCCCAAGGTTCCGATGCATCCGGGAACGAGACCGAGTCTGACGCCGAAGAAGACGTGGTGAAGGGCGCCTCATCGGAGGCCGAACCCCCGCCGGCCAAAGACGACGAACGCCGCACCTGGCACATCCGCTTGGAACCCGGCCCTGAGCTCTTCCGTGAAGGCACCGATCCGGTCCGCCTGTTTCAGGAGCTGGCCGCCCTGGGCGATCTCGAAGTGCATACCGATGCCGGCGAGTTGCCGGATCTCGAAAAGCTCGATCCCACCAGCTGCCACCTGGCATGGGAAGCCCGTTTGACCACCTCGGCGGACGAGTCCGCCATTCGTGACATCTTCGCCTGGCTGGGCGACGGCTGCCGGCTGGAAATTCGGCCGGAGGACCGCGTGCAGACCGACGCGGCGTCGAAGCCGGTCGGCGACGAACCACCACCGACCGCCGATCCACCGGCCGAAGCAAAACCGGAAGCCGCCGCCGATGCCAAGCCGTCACCTCCATCCGAACAGAAGCCGACCAAGCCGACCAAGGCTCCCACCCCCCGCGCCGGCGGCCGTGGCGAGAGCAACTCCATTCGGGTCTCTACCGAAAAAGTGGATCTGCTCATCAACCTGGTGGGCGAACTGGTCATCACCCAGTCCATGCTCAACCAGGTGGGATCGCTGTTGGCGCAACACGGCGGGCCGGAAGTGGAGGCGTTGTTCAACGGCCTGGCCCAGCTCGAACGCAACACACGGGAGCTTCAGGAAAACGTGCTGCAGATCCGGATGCTGCCCATCAGCTTCGCTTTCAACCGTTTTCCCCGCCTGGTACGCGACCTGAGCAACAAGCTCGGCAAAAAAGTGGAGCTGGTCCTCACAGGTGAACAGACCGAAGTGGACAAAACGGTACTGGAGAAGATCGGCGACCCCCTGGTTCACTTGGTGCGTAACGCCCTGGATCACGGGCTGGAGACACCAGAGGCCCGCCGCGCCGCGGGCAAGCCCGAGCAAGGACGGTTGGAACTAAGCGCCCAGCACGAAAGCGGCAACATCGTCATCCGCATCACCGACGACGGCGCCGGCCTCAACCGGGAAAAGATTCTGCGCAAGGCCATCGAACGCGGCCTGGTAAGTGAAAAGGACGAGCTGTCCGACGAACGCATCGATAACCTCATCTTCATGCCCGGCTTCTCCACCGCCGACCAGGTGAGCGACCTGTCGGGCCGCGGCGTCGGCATGGACGTGGTCAAACGCAATATCAACGATCTGGGCGGCACCGTCTCCATCCAGTCAGAGCCCGGAAAAGGCGCGGTGGTCACCATCCGCCTGCCTCTGACCCTGGCCATTCTCGACGGCCAGTTGGCGCAGGTGGGCCGGGAAACCTACATCGTGCCCCTCATCTCCATCGTCGAGTCCCTGCGCATGCGTCCGGACCAGCTCAACCGCATCGCCGGGACCACGGAGGTATACCGTTTCCGAAACGAATACATCCCGGTCATTCGTCTCAACCATCTATTCGGAGTGAAAGAGGCCACCGAAGACCTCGAGGACGGACTGCTGGTGGTGGTGGAGGCCGACGGTCGCTTGGCCGGCCTGTTCGTGGACCGGCTGCAAGGTCAACAGCAGGTGGTCATCAAAAGCCTGGAAACCAACTTCCAACAGCTGCCCGGCATCTCCGGCGCCACCATTCTGGGCGACGGACAGGTGGCGTTGATCCTGGACATTCCCGGACTGATCCAACTGCACAACGAACGACAGAACCCGACGGTGGCGCTGGCCGCCGTCTCCTGACTGAGGAGCCTTTCGACCATGAATCAGAACACCGCCCGCAAGATGGAACCCGAAGCGCCGCACGAAGCCGCCATGGCGCAATACCTCACTTTCTGTCTGGCCGGCGAGGAGTACGGCATCAACATCCTCAAGGTGCAGGAGATCAAAGGATGGACCGAGGTCACCCCCATGCCCAACACGCCCGAGTTCATCCTCGGCGTCATCAACCTGAGGGGCACCGTGGTGCCCATCGTGGATCTACGGCTCCATTTCGGGCTGCCTTATCTGGAGCCCGGCCCCACCACCGTGGTCATCGTGGTGCGGGCGGAAGATGGGGATGGCAATCAACGCACCATGGGCATCGTGGTGGATGCGGTCTCCGAGGTGCGCAACATCGATGAAAACCTCATTCAGCCGCCCCCGCCTATCGAGGAGACCCAGGGCCACCGCGCCGTGGCCGGCCTGGCCGCCCACGAAGAGCGGATGATCATCCTCCTCGACATCGACGACCTTCTGATCAACGGCGTGTTGCGCCAGATGGAGACGGGCGCCAACGCCTGACCGAACAGCATCCAGTTTCAACGGAGAAGACCATGAGAATCAACGAACCGGTAACCAACAACGAAGTGGTCATGCAAGACGGCCAGTTCATCGTCTCCACCACCGACATGAAGGGCCGCATCACCTCGATAAACCACGATTTCATCGAAATCAGCGGTTACACCGAGGAAGAACTCATCGGCCAGCCGCACAACATCATCCGGCACCCCGACATGCCCCCCGAAGCCTTCGAGGACATGTGGAACCACCTCAAGGCCGACCGCCCTTGGGTGGGCATCGTCAAGAACCGGTGCAAGAACGGTGACTTCTACTGGGTGAAGGCCAACGTCACCCCCCTCCGGGAACACGGCCGGGTGACGGGATACATGTCGGTGCGCACCAAACCCACGCGCAAGGAGATCGAAGAAGCAGAAGCGCTTTATCAGAAGGTTCGTGCCGGCAAGGCAAGCTTGAAACCCGGCCTCCCCAAGCGTATCCAGCAGAAGCTGGGCAGCCTGGGCATCTCCACGTACTTCACCATTGCCGGCGTCGCCGCCTTGACCGGCATGGCCTTGATGGCTTGGCTGGCGAGCAGCGGGGCTTCCACCGGCACTCTCTACACTGTGTTCGGCATCTATGCCCTGATCACCGCACTGGGCATATGGGGCCTCGTCAAATACATCCGCCGCCCCATATACAAAGCCATGGATGCGCTGCATCAGATCGCCTCGGGCGACTAC
Organism: uncultured Sedimenticola sp.; assembly: GCA_964404295.1. GTDB lineage: Bacteria > Pseudomonadota > Gammaproteobacteria > Chromatiales > Chromatiaceae > Thiolapillus. The sequence goes on from CAYOJM010000084.1 coordinate 4,662, forward strand.
TTCCAGTGGGTCGATACCGACCGGACCGATTGCCTGGGACGCATGTTGCAAAACCTGCAATCCACCCAGATCCGTCTGGGTTACGAAGTGAATGAAATCCGCACCCGGGCGGCGCAATTGGCGCGGGTCAAGGAGGCGTTGGATAGCGTAAACGCCGCGGTCATGATCGCCGACGAACACCACAACATCATCTACCAGAACGCCGCCCTCAAGCGGCTCATGGCTGAAGCGGAAACCGACATCCAGGGCGAACTGGAACACTTCGTGGCGGCCGATCTCATGGGAACCAACCTGGATCAGTTCCAGGCGCAGTCCACCATGAACCAGAAGATGCTCGACGGCCTCAGCGCCACCCACGAAGAGGAGTTCATCATCAACGGCCGCCACTTCAAGGTCACCGCCAATCCGGTCACCGACGCCGACGGACGCCGCCTTGGGACAGTGGTCGAATGGTCCGACCGCACCCAGGAAGTGGCGGTGGAGAAGGAGATCCAGTCCATCGTGGATGCCGCGCTCATGGGCGATCTGGAAGAGCGCATCGATCTCTCCGACAAGAAAGGTTTCTTCGCCACCCTGGGCGAGAGTGTCAACCGTTTGATGGAAGTCCTGGAGCAGGTGGTGGACGACACCGTCACCGTGGTGGGCGCCCTGGCCCGCGGTGATTTGAGCCGCACCATAGAGACGGATTACGAAGGCTCCTTCGCCCGTCTCAAAGAAGACGTCAACGCCACCATCCACAACCTCACCAATGTCATCGAAAACATCCGCAACGCCGCCGACGCGGTCGAGCAAGCATCGCGCGAAATCGCCGAAGGCAACGCGGACCTGGCGCGCCGCACGGAGATGCAGGCTTCCAACCTCGAGGAGACCGCCTCCAGCATGGAGGAGATCACCTCCACCGTGCGCCAGAATGCCGACAACTCACATAAAGCTTCCGACCTGTCCCGCGAGACCTTGGAGCAGGCACAGGCCGGCGGCGCCGTGGTCACCGAGACCATTGAGGCCATGGAGAAGATCACCGAGTCGAGCAAGAAGATCGCAGCCATCATCGGCGTCATCGACGACATCGCCTTCCAGACCAACCTGCTGGCCCTCAATGCCGCCGTGGAAGCGGCGCGCGCCGGCGAGCAGGGACGCGGGTTCGCCGTGGTGGCCACCGAAGTCCGCAACTTGGCTCAACGCAGCGCCACGGCCGCCAAGGAGATCAAGGCGCTCATCGAGGACAGCGTGGCCAATGTGGAAGAGGGCTCAAAGCTGGTGAACCAGTCCGGCAAGACCCTGGAGGAGATCGTCGAATCGGTGAAGAAGGTGAACGATTTCATCGCCGAGATCGCCGCCGCCAGCTCCGAGCAATACGCCGGAATCGACCAGGTGAACCAGGCGGTGACCCAGATGGACGAGGTGACCCAACAGAACGCCGCCTTGGTCGAACAAGCGGCCCAGACCAGCCAGATGATGGACGAGCAGGCCAAGGAGCTGGCCGAGCTCATCAGCTTCTTCAAAACGAAAAGCGGCTCCGGAGGATCCGGAGGCGGCGGATGGGACGGTGTCGAGCGCCGCTCGCCCAACCGTCCCTGGTCCAACACGAAGAAGCCCGCCAACACCATCGACTTCGCATCGGCGCGCGCCAAACACAAACTCTGGAAGACCCGCCTGCGCGCCTTTCTCGACGGCGAGGAGTCCATGAACGAAAACGAAGCCGTCTCCCACCGCGACTGCGACCTGGGCAAATGGCTCTATAGCACGGGCTTGGAGCAGTTCGGGCACCTGCCGGAAATGAAGGAACTGGAAAAAATCCACGCCGAGATGCACAGCGTCATCAAACAGGTGATTCAAGGGCACCAATCGGGCGATGACAAGAAGGCGGAAGCAGCGTACGCCCGAGTGGAGCGCTTCTCTGACCGCATCGTTGAATTATTGGACAAACTCGAGGGCATCGTCAGCACGAGCGGCCACACCGCACCGAGCGGAGGTGCGCCCAGGCTGCAGGCGGTCGGTGCCGAAGATCATTGGGAGGAGTTCTGATCCACCATGGCCGGTACCACCCTCATGCTGGAAGGCCGCCTGGACCGGCATGTGGTCCCCGATCTGGCGGAAACTCTGCGTTCCGTTCTGACCGGCTCCGATTCGGTCATACGCCTCGAAGCACAAAGGGTAAAGAGCGTGGACGGCTGTTTCCTGCAGCTTCTCCTTTCCTTGTCACGCACGCTCGACGGCATCGAAGGGCGGATGGAATGGGTGGCACCGGCGTCCCCTCTGCTCGAAGCGGCCCGCCTCCTGGGAATTTCGAAAACTTTGAAACTGGAGGATGAAGCAAAATGAACAGGCATGGAAGCCAGCGCGCTCAGGCCTATCGATTCACCGAACAGGACCTCAAGCGGCTGCGCGAACTGATCTATGAACACACCGGCATCCATATGGCGGAAAACCGCCGAGACCTCATTTACGGGCGCCTCTCGCGCCGTTTGAGGACTCTTGGGCTCGATCGCTTCTCGGATTATTGCCGGCTCATAGAGGACGGCCACGAAGAAGAGCTCGAGCATTTCCGCAACGCAGTGACCACCAACCTCACCGCTTTTTTCAGGGAGTCCCACCATTTCGACTACCTGGCCAAGGAGCTGCTGCCCGAACTGCGCCAGGCCAAATCCGCGGAACGCCGCTTGCGCTTCTGGTCCGCCGGATGCTCCACCGGGGAGGAGCCTTACACCCTGGCCATGGTGTTGCGCGAATCCATGCCCGACATCGGCCAATGGGACGTGCGGATCCTCGCCACCGACCTGGACTCACAAGTTCTGGGCAAGGCGGAACAGGGCATCTACGACATCCAGAACATCAAGCAGGCGCTGGGCCCTCGACTCAAACGCTGGTTCCTGCGCGGCAGCGGCCCGTTCGAAGGCAAGGCGCGGATCAAGCCCGAACTGCGGGAGATGGTCACCTTCCGCCAGGTGAATCTGATGAAGTCGTGGCCCATGAAGGGCCCCTTCGATGTCATTTTCTGCCGCAATGTACTGATCTACTTCGATAAGCCGACGCAGAAACGACTGTTCGAGCGCTTCGCCGCCATGCTACCCATGGGCGGGCCCTTGTTCATCGGCCATTCGGAAAGCCCGCTCGACCTGACCGACCGCTTCGAACTCATCGGCAAATCCGTCTATCGACGGGTGAAATAGCGGCAAAGATACATACGGAAACGACCATGACCATCAAAGTATTGATCATCGACGATTCCGCCCTGGTGAGAACCCTACTCACCCGGATCCTCAATCAGGATCCGGAGATCGAAGTAGTGGGCACCGCCACCGACCCCTACATGGCGCGGGAAAAGATCAAAAAGCTCAATCCCGACGTCCTCACCCTGGACGTCGAGATGCCCAAGATGGATGGCATCACTTTCCTACGCAATCTCATGCGGCTGCGGCCCATGCCGGTGGTGATGGTCTCCTCGCTCACGGAGAAAGGCGCCGAGGTGACCTTGCAGGCGCTGGAGCTGGGCGCGGTGGACTTCGTCACCAAGCCACGCGGCGAGCCGGCCAGCGCCCTCGAAAGACTCTCGCAGGAGATCGTTCACAAAGTGAAGGTGGCTGCCGGTGCCAACCTCAGCGCCTCCGGAGGCCAGCGCGGCCGGCCCGGTGCCGCACACGAAGCCATCGATGTGCGAGAAAAACACACCGCAGACGTGATCCTCCCGGCCCGGCCGGCCCGGCGTCCAGCGCCGCCGGCCATGCCCCTGGTGGCCATCGGCGCCTCCACCGGAGGCACCGAGGCGATCAAAGAGGTGCTCTGCGCCTTGCCGGCCGATTTTCCCCCGGTGGTCATCACCCAACACATTCCGTCCGGCTTCAGCACCGCCTTCGCCAACCGCATGAACCGCCTCTCCGCCCTATCCGTGTGCGAAGCCCAGGACAACCAACAGATCTTGCCCGGCCACGTCTATATCGCGCCCGGCGCGCGCCATCTGCTGGTCAGTTGCAGCAACGAAGGCTTGCGCTGCCGCCTGCACGACGGACCACGGGTGAACCGCCACAAACCCTCGGTGGACGTCCTTTTCCGCTCCGTCGCCCAGTGCTGCGGCGACCGCGCCATCGGCGTCATCCTCACCGGCATGGGTGACGACGGCGCTCGATGCCTGCTGGAGATGCGTCAAGCCGGCGCTTACACCATCGCCCAGGACGAAGCGAGCAGCGTGGTCTGGGGCATGCCGGGCTCGGCGGTCAAACTGGGCGCGGCGCAGACGGTGTTGCCTCTGGACAAGATTCCCGCCGAGCTGCTGAAGCAGCTGGCACGCATGCGCCCGACCATGGGCGGCCGCGCCGCCGCCGTGGCCGGACTTTCCCATTCCATTCAATCGCCAACCACGAGGAGAATCCCATGAAAGTGATGGTAGTCGACGACAGCCTGGCCATGCGTCTGATCGTCATGAAAACCCTGCGCGAGGCCGGTTTCGACGGCCTGGACATCACCCAGGCCGAAGACGGAGCCAAGGCTTTGGAATCCATCAAGCAAGACGAGCCGGATCTGGTGCTGTGCGACTGGAACATGCCCAACATGACCGGCCCGGAACTGCTCGCCTCGCTCAAGGACGAGGGCATCAATGTCAAGTTCGGCTTCGTCACCACGGAAGCCACCGAGGAGATGCGTAACAAAGCCACCGAGCTGGGGGCCCGCTTCCTCATCGCCAAGCCCTTCACCCCGGAGACCTTCCGCGAGAAGCTCTCTCCCTTCATCCATTGACGGCAAGGAGGACCGAGATGGCAAAGATACCTCTGCCCAAGCCCATCGACGTGCAGCAGATCCTGTCCATGATGTACGGCAACGGCCTCAAAGCCGAGCCGGGCGAACCGGTGCCGGCCGACCCCGGCGCCAAGTCCCTGGTCGCCATTTACGTGGACGACGACGACCACCCCATCGCCGCCTGCGCCGTGGACTATCCGTTCACCGCATACGCCGGCGCTTCTCTCACCCGCATTCCCCAGGGCACCGCGGAAGAGGCCATCGACACCGGCGAGTTCAGCGAGATCATGCTGGGCAACGTGCACGAGATCATGAACATCTGCTCGCGTCTGCTCATGGACTCGAGCAGTCCCCACTTGCGTCTGCAAGGGCTGTACAAATCACCGGACGATTTGCCGGACAACGTGCGCTCCATGATCCAGCAGGCACCGGAAGGGGTGGATTTCTCGGTCAGTTTCCCCAATTATGGAGACGGCCGGGTCTCTTTCCGGGCGCTGGCCGCCTGACACCAAAACGGGCCCACGGAAGGGCCCGCTCTGGGTCGAATCCGGGCCGCCCACCGGCCCGGATCCAATCGGCCGTCAACGGCCGAACAAGCCTTTGAGCACGTCCGTGCCCAGCTTCTCCTCGATCTTTTTCGAGGCCTTTTCCATCACCTCTTGCTTCTTCTCTTCGATCTTCTCTTCGGCCAGCGCCTTGACCAGCGCCTCGGCATCCACGGTGGGCTTGGGCTGCGCCAGCGGGCCGGTCAGCCGAACGGGAATGGGAATACCCTTGAGCTCCTCCATGCCCTTTCCACCCTGTCCTTCGAGAGATCCGACGATCTTGGCGGTGAGACGGTAGTCGACGGTTTCTTTGACCAGATCCACCTGTCCCTCTCCTTTCACCCTCAGGATGGGCGAGGCCAGATAGAGATCCCGGTTGCTCACCACACCGTTACGGATGACGCCGGTGCCGCGTAACTCGGCGAAATCGGTCTGCGGCACCTCGTCTTGCGGCAACGCCTCGCCACGCAAGGCGGCCTTGGCCTTGCGGATGGCGTGTATCAGGTTGAATCCCTTGTAGTGGCCGTCCTTCAGCTCGAAAGCGAAATCACCGTTGAGATTGCGACGCATCTCGAGCGACTCCAGGCCCCGGGTGCGCACCCGGAATCGGACGTCGCCGCGACCTGTGAGCCGCTCCTCCCCCGCCAGATCGGCCAGCAAGGGGCCGATGCGGATGCCCGACAGACGGCTCCCGGCCTGGAATCCCGGCTCGTCCTTGCGCACGTCCAAGGCGGCGTCGGCGGCCAGCTTGCCCTGATAGAGGACGGCCCCCACGGGATCGAGACGGAGCACTCCCTTTTTCGCCTTCAAAGTCACCACCACCTGTTCCATCTCGACTTTTTTCACCGTGAGCCGGCCCACCTTCAAGGTGGCGTCGGCATCCAGCTTGCGCAGCGGCTCGAAATCGATGCGGGCCGCCGGCGTCGGCGCGGCCCCTTTTCCGTCGCCGGCAGGTCGCGCCTCGGCCTGCGCCTCCGAAGGCGGCGGCAGATAGCGATCCAGGTCGATGGCATCCACCTCCAGCTCGGCGCGCACCACCGGCCCCTCGAACGAAGGCACCGCGACGAACCCTTGGATACGGGTGTCGTCCAGTTGCACTTCGAGCGGCCGGATCTCCAACCCCTGCCCCGACTGTTTCAGCTCGAGACGGGCCGAAACCCGGCTCAGCGCCGCGGGATCGGCCGTCTCCAACGCCACCCCGAACAGCCTCAGCAGCGCTTTGAGATGGGTCTGCTGCAACGTCAAACGTCCCTCTACCTTGGGCTGCGTCTTCAAGCCGGTCACACTCAGAGCGCCGGTCAGATCCCCTTCCGGACCCGAGAGGGAGAGGTCGGTCACCGCCGCCTTGTCCGCCGCCAGATCCAAGGCCACGTTGGCCGCCAGCTTCAGCTCCACGCCATCGGCCGGCAGGCCCTCGCCGGCGGCCTTCAACCGGGCCGCGAGGGCGGACAGGTCGATGCGCCGATATTCGGCGTCGAAAGTGACCTCCGAAGAGAGATCCAGCTTCAGGTCCAGCGCCGGCGCTTCGTTGCGCACCTTGGCCCCGACGCGAACCATGACCGGAGTGTCGGGCTGGATTTCACCCACCTGGACGTAGAGATCCTGAAGATGGATCGCCTGGCCTTTCTTCCGGTCCACGTAATTGAGGTCGAGATCCTCCAGCTCGATCCCCTTGAGATCCAGTTGGAACTCCCTTCCGGGCACCGCCTCCCGAGGCGTCTGTTCAGCCTCCCCTTTTGATACGGGCGCCTGCTCACCCCCACCGCCGGCCAGACCTTCCCAATTGGCGCGACCGGAACCGTCTCGCTCCAGGTTCAACGTCACGCCCTTGAGCACCACGGTATCCACGGCAACGCGCTTCTCCAGCAGCGGCATGAGCCCCACTTTCACGTCCAGATAGTCCACCGTCGCCAGCGGCCGTTCACCGAAGCCCGGCGCGTTGCCCACCTCGACCTTCTCCAGGCGCAGGCCCACCCATGGAAACACCGACCACTCCACCGGCGCCTCTATGGCCAGGCTGTGGCCGGTCTTCTCTTCGAACTGGCGGGTCACTTGCTGTTTGATCTCTTCCGGATCCACCATCAAAGTGAGCACTCCCACGCCGACCACGGCCAGCAACACCAGTCCGACGAGGATGCCCAGTATCCATTTCACGACCTTCTTCATGAGTGTTCTCCGATCCTCCGCTTCCTTGACGCGCTTCAACCGGCGGTCGGCCCCACGCGCACTTTGCGCAGTACCACCGCACCCGCCACGAACAATACCAGAATCGCCAGAATGCCGGCACGAGAGCTGCCAGTGACCACCCCCACCACCCCTACGAGAAGGGGACCGATCACCGCAGCGAACTTGCCCAGCATGTTGTAGACGCCGAAGAAGACCCCCGAGCGCTCCGCGGGGATGAGCCGGGCGTAGAGGGAGCGACTCAGCGACTGGATGCCCCCCTGCACCAGCCCGATCATCACCGCCAGCCCGTAGAACTCCCAGCGGTTCTGCATCCCCCAGGCCCAGACCACCACCAGGGAATAGACCCCCAACGCGATCATGATGCCCGACTTCGGTCCCATCCGATCGCCGATCCAGCCGAAGGCCAGGGCCGCCGGGAAGCCCACGAACTGGGTCACCAGCAGGGCGGCGAGCAGATCCTGTGGCTCAAAACCGATGGCCAGCCCATAGTCCACCGCCATGCGCACGATGGTGTCCACGCCGTCGATGTAGAGCCAGTAGGCGAGGAGAAAGAGAAAGGCCATGCGGTGCCGTCGCACCTCGCGCAGGTTGTCGCGGATCTCGCGCAGGGCGCCGCGCAGCACGCCGTCACGCGGCGGCGCCGGGTTGCGCTCGTGAACGAAGAGCAGCAGCGGCACGGTGAAGGCGGCCCACCACAGGCCCACCATGAGGAAGGAGATGCGCACCGCCTCGCCGGCATCCGCCAGCCCGAAGAGGCCCGGCTTCATCACCATCGCCACGTTGAGGGCGAAGAGTAGTCCCCCGCCGAGATAGCCCAGGGCGTAGCCCAGGGCCGAGGTCCGGTCCAGCTCCCGCGGGGTGGCCACGTCCACCAGCAGGGCGTCGTAGGGCACGATGCTGCCCGAGAAGCCCACGATGCCCAGGGCGTAGAAGGCCAGTGCCACCGGCCACAGCCCCGCGGCCACCAGGAAGAGACTGGAGGTCATGAGGGCGCCGAGGAAGGCGAAAAGCACCAGCATGCGCTTCTTGTTGCCCCCCTGGTCGGCCAGGGCGCCGACCAGCGGCGCCAGCAGGATCATCAGGGTGCTGGCCGCCGAGTTGCCCAGCCCCAGCCAGAAGGTGCTGTCGGTGGCGGAGAGCCCCTTCGCCCAGTACTCCTTGAAGAAGACGGGAAAGAAACCCGCCATCACCGTGGTGGCGAAGGCGGAGTTGCCCCAGTCGTAGAGCGCCCAGGAGAGTTTCTCCCGTCTCGCCGTCAACTTTTGATCCCCACACCCTTGTGCAGCAGCCACAGGGCCACCGTCCCCAGCACCCCGATGAAGCCCAGGATCAGCGCCAGGGCCACGCCCGGCTCGATGTCGGAGACACCGAGAATGCCGTAGCGGAAGGCGTTGATCATGTACAGCACCGGGTTGGCCAGCGACACCTGCTGCCAGAACTGCGGCAGCAGCTCGATGGAGTAGAAGACCCCGCCCAGGTAGGTGAGCGGCGTGAGCACGAAGGTGGGGATCACCGAGATGTCGTCGAAGTTGCGGGCGAAGACGGCGTTGATGAAGCCGCCCAGCGAGAAGAGGATGGAGGTGAGCACCACCACCAGCAGGGTGAGCCAGGGATGCACTACCCCCACGTCGGCGAAGAAGAGGGAGACGCCGGTGACCACGGCCCCCACCGCCAGCCCCCGCGCCACGCCGCCGGCCACGTAGCCGGCGAGGATGATCCAGTCGGGCACCGGCGAGATGAGCAGCTCCTCGATGTGGCGCTGGTACTTGGCCTGGAAGAAGCTGGAGACGGTGTTGGCGTAGCTGTTGGCGATCACCGCCATGAGGATGAGGCCCGGCACGATGAACTCCCGGTAGCCGTAGCCGTCCATCTCGCCGATGCGCTCGCCGATGAGGTTGCCGAAGATGATGAAGTAGAGGGTGGTGGTGATGGCCGGCGGCAGGATGGTCTGCACCCAGATGCGGACGAAGCGCAGCACCTCCTTGATCACCAGGGTGGAGAAGGCCACCCAGTAGCGGTGGTGCGCGCTCATGCCGCCTGCTCCCGCCTGCGTGTCACCCGGTCCATGAAGAACTGCTCCAGCCGGTTCTGCTTGTTGCGCATGGAGAGCACCTCGATGCCCTGCCCGTCCAGCCACTGGAAGAGCCCGTTCAGAGTCTGCTCCTGCTCCAGCACCGCCTCCAGGGTGTAGGGATCGTGCAGCGACAGCCTCACAGGTGCACCCTCCGGCAGCCGCTCCAGGGGCCGGCGCAGAGTGAGCAGGAAGGACTGGCGGTGGAGTCGGTGCAGCAGTTCCTGCATGGTGCTGTTCTCCACGATGCGGCCCTCGTCGATGATGGCGATGGTGCGGCAGAGGTTCTCCGCCTCTTCCAGGTAGTGGGTGGTGAGGATGATGGTGGTGCCGGCGCGGTTGATCTCCTGCATGAAGGCCCACATGCTGCGGCGGATCTCGATGTCCACGCCGGCAGTGGGCTCGTCCAGGATCATCAGCGGCGGCTCGTGCACCAGGGCGCGGGCGATCATCAGGCGCCGTTTCATGCCGCCCGAGAGGCTGCGCGCCTGCACCCGGCGGCGGCTCCACAGATCCAGCTCCTTCAACACCCGGCGCGCCTTGCCGTAGGCGACGCGGCGGGGAATGCCGTAGTAGCC
>CAYOJM010000085.1:0-3139 GCA_964404295.1 uncultured Sedimenticola sp.
ACCGGCCACATAGGCCTGCCACCTGGGGCGCCGGATGGTCTGCCCGGGCACCGGCCTTTGCGTTTTGAACTGGGGCCAGCTTTGCTTCGGCTCTTCGTCACCCGCCTTGTAGATCCTCACCCGCACGTCGAACCAGGCCGCCTGGCCGGTGACGGGATCGGAGTTGGAGATGTGCTCGCCCGACTCGCACGGCGGCAGCTCCTCGGAGATGAGATGGTTCAGCAGAAAACCCTTCTGCGACTCGTTGGCGCGCGGGGTCAGCCCCCAGGCGCCCGCCGCCTTGCCGATGGCGTTCCAGGTCCAGACGGTGCCCGGCTCCACGGCGTTGGAAAAACGGGCCATGCAACGGATCTTGCCATGGGGCGACTCCACCCAGATCCAGTCACCGTCCTCGAAGCCGTGGGCCCGGCCCACTTCCGGGTTGACGAAGAGGTAGTTGTGGGTGTGGATCTGGCGCAGCCAGGCGTTCTGGCTGTCCCAGGAGTGGTACATGGCCATGGGCCGCTGGGTGAGAGCGTTCAGCGGATAGGCCCGGGTGTCCACCAGCCGCGACTCCAGCGGCTCGTAGTAGAAAGGCAGCGGATCGAAATACTGTTCGATCCGCTTGCGCAGCCGTTCCGGCGGCTGCTTGCCCTGCCGTTTGCCCTGGGCGGCGAGCCGAAACTTCTGCAGCACTTCAGAGTAGAGATGCAGCGTGATGGGTTCGGCATAACGGGTCATGCCGTGGGCGCGCGCCCACTCCAGGTAACCCTTGTTCCAGTTGCGCATGTACTGGTAGCTGCGCGGCAACTCGTAATGGAAGACGCAGTTGTTCTTGGCGTACATCTCCCACTGGCGGGGATTGGGTTCGCCTTTCAGAAACTTCTCCCCGCCCTTGCCGCGCCAACCGGCGAGGAAACCGATCCCCGAGCCTGGCGAGGTCTCGAAGTTCACGATGAAATCGGGATAGTCACGAAATTTACGACTGCCGTCCTCGTTGACGAAGGCGGGCAGCTTCAGCCGCGAGCCCAGTTCGATGAGCACTTCCTGAAACGGCTTGCATTCGCCCAACGGGGACAACACCGGAATGCGAACCGCATCGACCGGCCCCGAATATTCCGAGATGGGCCGGTCGAGCATGGACATGGCGTCATGCCGCTCCAGATAGGTGGTGTCCGGCAGCACGAGATCGGCGAACGCCACCGTCTCCGAAGCGAAAGCGTCGGCCACCACGAGGAAAGGGATGCGGTATTCGCCGTTCTCGTCCCGGTCGGTGAGCATCTTTCGGATCTCACTCGTGTTCATGGACGAATTCCAGGCCATGTTCGCCATGAACAGCATGAGGGTGTCGATACGGTAGGGATCCCCTCGCCAGGCGTTGGTGATGACGTTGTGCATCAGGCCGTGCACCGACAAGGGATATTCCCAGGAAAAAGCCTTGTCGATGCGCAACGGCTCGCCCTCTTCGTCCACGAAGAGGTCGTTGGGATCGGCCGGCCAACCCAAGGGCATGCCGTTGAGCGGCGTATCGGGCTGTACGTCCTCCACCCCCTTCGGCGGCTTCGGGCAAGGCGGGATGGGCCGTGGAAAGGGCGCCTTGTGGCGGAAACCGCCGGGGCGGTCGATGGTGCCCAGGAGGGTCATGAGGATCCCCAGCGCGCGGATGGCGTGGAAACCATTGGAGTGGGCCGCCAATCCACGCATGGCGTGGAAGGCCACGGGGTTGCCGGTGACGGTGTCGTGGTCGTTGTCCCAACAGTCGGTCCACTGGATGGGCAGTTCGATCTTCTGGTCCCGGGCGGTGACCCCCATCTCATGGGCCAGGCGGCGGATGGTCCCGGCAGGCACGCCGGTGATCCCTTCGGCCCATTCGGGCGTGTAGCGTTCCACCCGCTCCTTGAGCAGCTGAAAAGCGGGTTTCACCGGCGTTCCGTCGTCCAACTCAAACCGACCCAGCAGGCGCGGATCGCAACCCGGCGTGTGGGTGCCCATGGCCACATTGAGCTCCCGATCCCACCAAAGCTTGTTCTGGGGATCGAAACATCCCTCCTCGACATGCATCTCCACCCGCTTGAACAACCCATGATCGTCTCGCGCGGGGTCGTCGATGACCAGTTCGGCGGCGTTGGTGTACTGGATCAGGAAATCGCGATCGTACAGCCCGGTTTCGATGATCTCGTGGATGACGGCCAACAGCAGAGCGCCATCGGTACCCGGCTTGATCGGGACCCACTCGTCGGCGATGGCCGAATAGCCGGTGCGTATGGGGTTGATGGAGATGAAGCGCCCTCCCCGCCGCTTGAACTTGGAAATCGCGATCTTCAACGGGTTGGAATCGTGATCTTCAGCGGTGCCGATCATCACGAACAACTTGGCTCGGTCGAGGTCCGGCCCGCCGAACTCCCAGAACGAACCACCGATGGTGTAGATGAGCCCGGCGGCCATGTTCACCGAACAGAAGCCGCCGTGGGCTGCATAATTGGGCGTGCCGAACTGCTTCGAAAAGAGACCGGTCAGCGCCTGCATCTGATCGCGGCCGGTGAAGAGAGCGAACTTCTTGGGATCGGTCTTGCGGATCCTCGACAGCCGCTCTTCCAGAATCTCGAAGGCGCGTGTCCAGGAGATCTCTTCGAAGTCGGCGTCCCCCCGCTCGGCGCCGGGGCGCCGCAGCAGCGGCTTGGTGAGACGCGCCGGCGAATACTGCTTCATGATGCCCGAAGCGCCCTTGGCGCAGATCACGCCCTGGTTGTGAGGGTGCTCCGGGTTTCCTTCGATGTGGCGCACCTCGCCATCACGCAGAGTGACACGGATCCCGCAACGGCAGGCGCACATGTAACAGGTGGTGTTCTTGACCTCCACCCGCCCCACGGCGCGGTCGGAGTACTGGACGGGGTCCTGCATGGGAAGGCCTGATGAAACGGCAGATCAGGCTATTATAATATTAGGTGGTTCTAATATGAAACCGGAAAAAAACTAACAACCACACCCCTGTTGCAGGCGCTCCAGATCGCGGATCTTCACCGAACGACACGACACCTCGATGACCTTTTCCCGTTCCAGCGTGTGGATGATGCGCGAGAAGGTCTCTGGCGTGAGGTTGAGCAAAGAAGCGGTATTGGCCTTGGTGTCGGGCAGTTCCACCACCCGGTCATCTCGACCC
>CAYOJM010000086.1:0-27118 GCA_964404295.1 uncultured Sedimenticola sp.
GGTCCCGCCCTGCAAGGGTTGGGCAGCCTGTTCTACGAGCCGTTGTGGCTCTTTCTTCGGTCCGAACTGGAACGGCCCGGCCGCCTGCCGGCGCTGGAGTCGTTGCGGATCAATCTGGGACCGGAAGGTTCGGGCACCCGCGCCCTGGTGATCCGGCTGCTGCGCGACAACGGCCTCGATCCGGCCTCGCCGGGTTTCCTGGCCCTGAATTCATCCGAAGCGGAACGGGTCTTGGCGGACGGCCGCATCGATGGTGCCTTTTTCGTCGCCTCGGCCTGGAGCGAACGGATCGGACGGCTGTTGCACCATCCCGAAATCCGGCCGGTGAGCTTCGAACGGGCGGCGGCCTACGCCCGGCGTTACGCCTGGTTGAGGGAGCTGGTGGTGCCCGAAGGTTCGGAAGATCTGGCTGCCAATCTGCCGCGCCAGGATCTGCACCTGCTGGCCACCACCGCCGCCCTGGTGGTGCGCGAGGATCTCCATCCGGCCATTGTCAATCTGCTCATGCAAGTGCTGGAGAAGGTTCACGGGCGGGGCGACCGCTTCGAACCGACTCGCCGCTTTCCCACACCCGATTTCCTTGCCTTCCCGCTCAACGAGGAGGCGGAACGCTACTACCGTCACGGCCCTCCTTTCCTACAGCGGTATCTGCCCTTTTGGGGCGCCTCCTTCATCGACCGCATGAAGATCATGCTGCTGCCGCTTCTTGGCCTGTTGCTGCCGCTGTTCAAGGTGGCACCGCCGTTGTACCGCTGGCGCATGCGCGCCCGTATCTACCGCTGGTACGACGAGCTGGAGGCGGTGGATCTCGATGCGCCCGAAACGGGGGACCCGCAGCGGCTGCTCCAAGTGCTGGAGGACCTGGAGAAAGAGGTGCGGGAGGTGAAGGTGCCCCTGGCCTTCTCCGATCAGCTCTACCACCTGCGGCAACATATCGACTTCGTGCGCCAGGAGGTGCGCCGCCGGGCCCGCGGGCGCAAGGAGGCTCACTCCTCGAAGCCGGGGAGCACCCAGTCCGGCCGGGGCCAGTGACAGGTGTAACCGTCGGGGTTGCGCTGCAGATAGTCCTGGTGTTCCGGCTCTGCCTCCCAGAACGGACCGGCCGGGGAGAGGCGGGTGGCCAGCGGTCCCGGCCAGCGGCCGGAGGCCTCTACCGCGGCCATCACCTCCTCCGCCACGGCTCTTTGCGCTTCGTCGGTGTAGAAGATCTCGCTGCGGTAGGAACTGCCGCGGTCGTTCCCCTGACGGTTCGGGGTGGTGGGGTCGTGGATCTGGAAGAAGTAGGCCAGGAGCCTGCGGTAGTCGAGCACCTCGTCGTCGAAGATCACCTCCACCGCCTCGGCGTGGCCGGGATGGTGCCGATAGGTGGCGTCGGGCACCTCGCCGCCGGTGTAACCCACCCGGGTGCGGACCACGCCGGGCAGTTTGCGCAGCAGTTCCTGCATGCCCCAGAAGCAGCCGCCGGCGAGCACGGCGCGCTGCAGGCTCACGGCGCTTCCCCCGTCACCAGCGAAATGTACTCGCCGTAACCCTCGGCCTCCATCTCTTCCAGGGGAATGAAGCGGAGGGCAGCGGAGTTGATGCAGTAGCGCAGCCCGCCCCGTTCCGGCGGGCCGTCGGGAAAGAGGTGGCCCAGGTGGCTGTCGCCGTGGGTGGAGCGGACTTCGGTTCGGATCATGCCGTGGCTGGTGTCGCGCCGCTGGCGCACGAAGCCGGGATCGATGGGGCGGGTGAAGGCGGGCCAGCCGCAGCCGGAGTCGTACTTGTCCGACGAGGAGAAGAGGGGCTCGCCGGAGACCACGTCCACGTAGAGGCCGGGCGCGTCGTGGTGCAGGTATTCGCCGCTGCCCGGCGCCTCGGTGCCGTTGCGCTGGGTGATCCGGTACTGCTCGGGCGTGAGTGCGGCCAGTGCCTCGGGGGTCTTGCGGTAGAAGCTCATGGTCCCTCTCCCTGTCGAGCCGTTTTTTCTCCATTCTGGAGCAGCGGGCCGGAACCGCTCTCATTTCACCTTCATGCCGGGCTGCGCCCCCTCGTCGGGCGAGAGCAGGTAGATCTCCTTGCCCCCCGGTCCCGCGGCCAGCACCATGCCCTCGGAGAGGCCGAACTTCATCTTGCGCGGTGCGAGGTTGGCCACCATCACCGTGAGCCGTCCCTCCAGCTTCTCCGGCTCCGGGTAGGCGGCCTTGATGCCGGCGAAGACGTTGCGCGTTTCGCCCCCGCCCAGCTCCAGGGTGAGGCGCAGCAGCTTGTCGGCCCCTTCCACGAACTCGGCCTTGGCGATGCGGGCGATGCGCAGGTCCACCTTGGCGAAGTCGTCGTAGGTGATGGTGTCGGCCGTCTCCTCTTTCTTCACTGCCTGCTTCTGGGGCTTGGCGGCCATGTCCTCCTTCGAGGCCTCCACCATGGCCTCCACCTTCTTGGGGTCGACGCGGGTCATCAGCGGCTTGAACTTGCCGATCTCGTGGTCCAGCAGGGGGGTGGCGAGATCGCTCCACTGCTGGGGATCGATCCGGAGGAAGGCCTCGGCCTTCTCCGCGGTGCCGGGCAGGATGGGACGCAGGTAGCCGATGAGCACCTTGAAGAGGTTGAGGCCCATGGAGCAGATGGCCTGGAGCTCCGCCTCGCTTCCGGCCTCCTTGGCCACCACCCAGGGCTGCTTCTCGTCGATGTACTGGTTGGCGCGGTCGGCCAGCTTCATGATCTCGCGCACGGCGCGGCTGAACTCGCGTTTCTCGTAGTGGCCGGCGATGGCGTTGCCCGCGGCGACGAACTCGTCGAACAGGGCCGGCTCGGCCAGTTCCGCCGCCAGGCGCCCGCCGAAGCGCTTGGTGATGAAGCCGGCGCAGCGGCTGGCGATGTTCACCACCTTGCCCACCAGGTCGGCGTTGACCCGCTGCACGAAGTCGTCGAGGTTGAGGTCGATGTCCTCCACGCCGGCGCCCAGCTTGGCGGCGAAATAGTAGCGCAGGTACTCGGGGTCCAGGTGCGTGAGATAGGTGCGTGCCTGGATGAAGCTGCCGCGCGACTTGGACATCTTCTGGCCGTTCACCGTGAGGAAGCCGTGGGCGTGGATGGTGGTGGGCTTGCGGAAGCCCGCGCCGTGGAGCATGGCGGGCCAGAAGAGGGCGTGGAAGTAGATGATGTCCTTGCCGATGAAGTGGTAGAGCTCGGCGTCCGAGCCCTCGGCCCAGTAGTCGTCGAAGTCCAGCCCCCGTTTTTCGCAAAGGTTCTTGAAGCTGGCCATGTAGCCGATGGGGGCGTCGAGCCAGACGTAGAAGTACTTGCCGGGGTGGCCGGGGATCTCGAAGCCGAAGTAGGGGGCGTCGCGGGTGATGTCCCACTCGCGCAGGCCCGCCTCGAACCACTCGTCCAGCTTGTTGGCCACCTCGGGCTGGAGGTGGCCGCCGCGGGTCCACTCCTTCAGCATCTCTTCAAAGTCCTGGAGCCGGAAGAAGAGGTGCTCGGTCTCCCTCTCCACCGGCTTGGCGCCCGAGACCACCGAGTAGGGGTTCTTCAGCTCGGTGGGGCTGTAGGTGGCGCCGCAGGCTTCGCAGGAGTCGCCGTACTGGTCGGCGGCCCCGCATCGGGGGCACTCGCCCTTGATGAAACGGTCGGGCAGGAACATCCCCTCCTCGGGGTCGTAGAGCTGGGTGATGGTGCGGCTGACGATGTGGCCGCCTTCGAGGTTGCGCCGATAGATGAGTTCGGCCAGCTCGCGGTTCTCCTCGGAGTGGGTGCTGTGGTAGTTGTCGAAGCCGATGCGGAAGTCGCGGAAGTCGGTCTGGTGCTCCTTGGACATGCGCTGCACCAGCTCCTCGGGGGATATGCCCTTCTGGCGGGCGTGGAGCATGATGGGAGTGCCGTGGGCGTCGTCGGCGCAGATGTACCAGCACTCGTTGCCCCGCATCTTCTGGAAGCGGACCCAGATGTCGGTCTGGGTGTACTCCACGATGTGGCCGATGTGGAGGGGGGCGTTGGCGTAGGGGAGGGCGCTGGTGACCAGTATCTTTCTCATCGTTTTCCGGGTATGGGGGTTGAAGCCAGTAGTCGGCAGTCGGGCTCGTCCGGGTTCCTTCCCACGGGACGCCGTGAACCCTTCCCTGGGGGCTTCACGGCGGCATCCCTGCCGCCGAGACCCGTGGAAAGGAACCCGGACGAGACCACCGGGCCCCAGGGGGCTTCTCTCCGGTCGAACGCCGGATTCGCTCCGCCCGCTGCCGATTCAAGGCGGCACATTATCTCACAGCTCAAGGGGATAATATCCGAGTGTTTTGGTTGGGTTTAGGGCGGGCGATGGTGTAGAATCGCGCCCATCGCAACAGATTCCCATTGCCATCAACAGGCAGGAGAAAGAGCATGTCGGAAGTGACTCGTGAAAAGATCGAAGAGGCGCTCAAGGGCTACGTCGAGCCCCACATGGAGAAGGACCTCGTCAGCGCCAAGTGCGTGAAGGATATCGAGATCGACGGCGGCAAGGTGAAGCTGAAGGTGGTGCTCGGCTTCCCCGCCAAGGGTGTCGAGGAGGAGCTCAAGCAGGCCATCTGCGACGCGGTGAAGCAGGTGGAGGGGGTCACCGACTGCGAGGTGGACCTGAGCTGGAAGATTGTCGCCCACTCGGTGCAGAAGTCCCTCAAACCCATCGACAACATCAAGAACATCATCGCCGTGGCCTCGGGCAAGGGCGGCGTGGGCAAGTCCACCACCGCCGTCAACCTGGCCCTGGCCCTCTCCCAGGAGGGCGCCCGTGTGGGGATCCTCGACGCGGACATCTACGGCCCCTCCCAGCCGCGCATGCTGGGCATCTCCGGCCAGCCCGAGTCCAAGGACGGCCAGACCCTGGAGCCCATGAACAGCTACCACCTCCAGGCCATGTCCATCGGCTTCCTCATCGACGAGGAGACGCCCATGATCTGGCGCGGCCCCATGGTCACCCAGGCGCTGGAGCAGCTGCTCAACGACACCAACTGGGCCGACCTGGACTACCTCATCATCGACCTGCCGCCGGGCACCGGCGACACCCAGCTCACCCTGGCGCAGAAGGTGCCCGTTTCCGGTGCCATCATCGTCACCACGCCCCAGGACATCGCCCTGCTGGACGCGCGCAAGGGCTTCAAGATGTTCGAGAAGGTGGAGGTGCCGGTGCTCGGCATCGTGGAGAACATGAGCATCCACATCTGCTCCAAGTGCGGCCACGAGGAGCACATCTTCGGCGAGGGCGGCGGCAAGAGCATGGCCGAGCAGTACGGCGTGGACTTCCTCGGCGCCCTGCCGCTGGACATCCGCATCCGCGAGGAGACCGACAGCGGCAAGCCCACCGTGGTGGCCGAGCCCGACTCGCGCATCGCCCAGATCTACCGCGAGATCGCGCGCAAGGCGGCGGCCAAGCTGGCCCTGCAGGCCAAGAGCTACGCCGCCAAGTTCCCCAACATCGTGATCCAGAACAACTGAGCGGATCGTGCTCTCCGATCCCGGGGGCTGCAACCGGCCCCCGTGGGTTGGGCTTCAGTCCGATATCCCCTGATCGAAGCGAGCCGGCCGGAATACTGGAAGGCCTTTCCCGGTCTCTTCGGCGGGACGTCCGAGGCCAGGGATGGCCGAGGCCGAGCGCACGATGTACAGGGATGTACGAGTGCCGCGATGGCAGGATGCCAAGGAGCGGCCAGGGATGTGCTCGTAGCGGTCCCGCCGAAGAGATCGGGAAAGGCCACGGCCTCGATCAGGACTCCCATCCGGTGTCGGACTGAAGTCCGACCCACAGTTTTCTCTGGACAGGACCGCCCGGCCCCTCTGGTATACTCTGCCGTCAACACGCCTTCCGCGGGGTGACCGATGAGCATCAAGTCAGACAAGTGGATCCGCCGCATGGCCGAGGAGCGCGGCATGATCGAGCCCTTCGAACCGGGCCAGATGCGCGAGAGCCACTACGGCCGCATGATCTCCTACGGCACCTCCAGCTACGGCTACGACGTGCGCTGCGCCGACGAGTTCAAGATCTTCACCAACATCAATTCGGCGGTGGTGGATCCCAAGAACTTCGACGACTCCAGCTTCGTGGACGTGCAGTCCGACGTCTGCATCATCCCCCCCATCTCCTTCGCCCTGGCGCGCACCGTGGAGTATTTCCGCATCCCGCGCAACGTGCTCACCATCTGCCTGGGCAAGTCCACCTACGCCCGCTGCGGCATCATCGTCAACGTCACGCCCCTGGAGCCCGAGTGGGAGGGGCACGTCACCCTGGAGTTCTCCAACACCACGCCCCTGCCGGCCAAGATCTACGCCAACGAGGGGGTGGCGCAGATGCTCTTCTTCGAGTCCGACGAGGTGTGCGAGACCTCTTACCGCGACCGGGGCGGCAAGTACCAGGGGCAGCGGGGCGTAACCCTGCCCAAGGCCTGAACGGCCTCGCTGCGCGGTGACGCGGGACTTTCCCGAATCCTACCTCCCCCTCTGCCGACGTCTCGGGCTCGACCGGGGCATTCCCTGGACCCCCAACTGGACGGCGGCGGCGGACTTCCTCGAGCTGCTGGTGGACGAGCTGGAGGCGCGCCGCCCGGCGGTGATCCTGGAGTGCGGTAGCGGCCTGAGCACGCTGGTGCTGGCCCGGGCCTGCGAGAGGACCGGGCGGGGCCACGTCTGGAGCCTGGAGAGCGGCGCGGAGTTTGCCGAAGCCATACGCCAAGCGCTGGCCGCCTACGGTCTGGAGCGCCTTGTCACGGTGGTGCACGCGCCGTTGTCGGAGGTGGAGATCGGCGGCGAATCCTGGCCCTGGTACGACCGCTCCAGCCTGCCCGGCAAGCCCGTGGAGCTGCTGGTGATCGACGGGCCGCCCGCATTCCTGCGGGAGCAGGCCCGCTACCCGGCCCTGCCGCTGCTGGTGCCGTACCTGGAGAAGGGGTGCCGCATTCTTCTCGACGACGCCGCGCGGCCGGACGAGAGGGCCGCCGTGGCGCGCTGGCTGGAGGAGTTTCCCGGCCTGCGGCACCGTTACCTCGAACTGGAACGGGGGTGCTCGGTGCTGGAGCGAGGCTGAAGGGGCTACCGCGACCGGTTGTGCCGGATCCGCAGTTCCGCCAGCGCCGCCTCCAGATCGCCCTCGGCGCCGATGGCCGACCAGAAACGGCGGAAATCGGCCTTCAGGCTCTCGAGCCGCGCCTCCATCACGCGGGACTTGCCGCGCAGGAAGAGCTCGATGTTGGCCTCCACGGTCTCCAGGTAGTCGCGGGCCAGGGCCAGGCCGTCCAGCTCCGGGGGCGAGCCGAGGAGGATC
This sequence comes from uncultured Sedimenticola sp., assembly GCA_964404295.1. Lineage (GTDB taxonomy): Bacteria > Pseudomonadota > Gammaproteobacteria > Chromatiales > Chromatiaceae > Thiolapillus. The sequence goes on from CAYOJM010000086.1 coordinate 7,268, forward strand.
CCCTCGTGGTAGGCGCGCAGGATGCCGAAGTCGCGGCGCCGGGAGAAGCTGTGTGCCGTGGCTTCGGGGTCGCGCTTCAGGTGCACGTAGAAGGCGTCGTCGCCCCAGGTCCGTTCCAGGCGGCCCAGCAGCCAGCTCAGCCGGTTGTCGGCTTCGATGTGGTTGTCGGGATAGGCCAGCCGCTCCGGGCCCAGGAGGTGGGTGCGGCTCTCGTGGCCGGCGCTGTAGTTGGTGATGTGGCTGCAGGCCCGGATCCAGGTCATGGAGCCGCAGCGGCCGCTGTTGAGGACGAAGACGTTCACGGTGGCGTTCAGAGGTTCCTTCAGGTCTCCCGCGTGATCCGCTCCATCTGGGCGGGGGTGAACCGCTGCTCCACCCGGGGGAAGAGCTCCCGCTCCTCCAGCCGGGTGTGATCACGCAGCAGCTCGCCGAACTCCCGCAGCACGCTGCAGTCGCCGGCCTTCATGTGCCGGGCCAGCTCGCGCATGCGGTCGTGCTCCTCCACCAGCTGCACGCCCAGCTCGCGGATGCGGCCCTCCATCTGCCCGGTGATGGAGAAGATGGTTGCCTCCTCGTTGGCGAAGTGGCGCTCCCAGGTGCGGTCGAAGTCGTCGGCGACCTCCCGGCAGAGCGCCTCGATCTGCTCCGGGTCGCCGCGGTCGAGGGTGTCGAGGCAGCGCTTGGCCAGCCGCAGGGAATGGTGGTGCTCCCGTGACAGATTGGTCAGTGCTTCCGCCCGTTTCATGGCTGGTGGATACGGGTCAGTTCCATGCGGACCACGGCGTCGCCGTCGCGGTGTTCCAGCACCAGGGGCAGCCAGCCCTGCTTCGCCGCCAGCCACAGGTGCCGGGTCGGACGGCTTTCGCCCGACGAGATGGTGATCTCCTGGCCGAGAAAGCGGCCCGCCGGCGTGTCCAGGTACCTGCGCAGCTTCCTGTGCAGGACGATCCGTTCGGCGCCGTCGCTGGCCACGCGGGGAAAGGCGGCCTCCGCGCGCAGGTCGTCGGCCAGCGCCATGGCGCGCAGCAGGTAGCTGAGGCGGTCCTGGGTTCCCTCTTCCAGACGGTATCTCTCCTGGCTCTCGTCCCCCCGCAGGAGGAGCTCCATCTTCTTCCAGTCGAAGAAGATCTCCACCATCCGCGTCTCTCCGTTGCTCTTCACGGCGTAGTAGTAAGCGTCGGGTTCGGGACGGCCACCGTCGAAGTGGCCGTGGCTCGACTCCAGCACCTCGTGGTTCGGCTGTTGCGACAGGGCCGCGCCGGCGGGCCGGGTGACGGCCTTGAAGCGGTAGCCCTGGTCGGTGATCCTGAGGCTGAAACGGGCCTCGCCCTTGAGCTCGCCGTTGTAGAGCAGCCGGTAGCTGGCGTCGAAGGGCTCCAGCGCGCCGGCCAGGGTCGGGAAGAGTCCCAGCAGGAGGAACAGGGCCAGGCGGGTCACGGGATCTCTTCCTCCTCCAGCTCGTCGAGCTGCAGCGGCCGCTCCAGCGGCCGGCCGTCGAACCAGGCCCGGCCGTCGCGCAGCGCCAGCCTTCCCTCGGCGAACCACTTCACCGCCAGCGGGTAGATGCGGTGCTCCTGTTCCAGCACCCGCGCGGCCAGTCTCTCGGGCGTGTCGTCCCGCTTCACCGGTACCCGCGCCTGCACGATCACCGGGCCGCCGTCGAGCTCCTCGGTGACGAAGTGGATGCTGGCGCCGTGTTCCTTCTCGCCCGCCTCGATGGCGCGTTCGTGGGTGTGCAACCCCTGGAACTTGGGCAGCAGGGAGGGGTGGATGTTGAACATGCGTCCCTCGTAGTGGTGCACGAACTCCGGGGTGAGGATGCGCATGAAGCCGGCCAGCAGCACCAGGGAGGGGCGGTAGCCGTCGATGAGCGCCGCCAGCGCCCGGTCGAAGCTCCGGCGGTCGGGAAAGTCCCGGTGGTCCAGCACCTCGGTGGGGATGCCCGCCCGGCGCGCCCGCTCCAGGCCGTAGGCGTCGGCGCGATTGCTGATGACGGCGCGGATCTCGATGGGCAGGCCGCGGGCGGCGGCGTCGATGATGGCCTGGAGGTTGGTGCCACCGCCGGAGATGAGCACCACCACCGGCAGGGGGGAGCGCTGCTCACTCATAGATCACGCGGGCCTCGCCTTCCGTGGAACGGATCTCGCCGATGACGTGGACGGTCTCCCCCTCCGACTCGAGCAGGCGGGTGGCCGGTTCCGCCGCTTCCGGCGGCAGGCAGACCACCATGCCGATGCCGGAGTTGAAGGTGCGCAGCATCTCCATGGGCTCGATGTTGCCCGCGTCCTGCAGCCACTGGAAGACCGGCGGCCTGGGCCAGCTGGAGGTGTCGATGTGGGCGGCGGTGCCGGCCGGCAGCACCCGCGGCAGGTTCTCGGTGAGGCCGCCGCCGGTGATGTGGGCCAGGGCGTGGACCTCCACCTCCCGCAGCAGCTTCAGCAGCGGCTTCACGTAGATGCGGGTGGGAGCAAGGAGAGCCTCGCCCAGGGTGGTGCCGCCGAAGGCGGCGCCCAGGTCGGCGCCGCTCACTTCGATCACCTTGCGGATCAGGGAGTAGCCGTTGGAGTGGGGACCGGAGGAGGCGAGCCCCAGCAGCAGGTCGCCGGCGCGTACCTTCTCGCCCTGGAGGATCTCCGACTTCTCCACGATGCCCACGGCGAAGCCGGCCAGGTCGTACTCCTCGCCTTCGTACATGCCGGGCATCTCGGCGGTCTCGCCGCCGGTGAGGGCGCAGCCGGCCAGCTCGCAGCCGCGGGCGATGCCCGAAATCACCTGGGTGGCCTGCTCCACCGAGAGCCGGCCGGTGGCGTAGTAGTCCAGGAAGAAGAGGGGCTCGGCGCCCGCCACCACGATGTCGTTGACGCACATGGCCACCAGGTCGATGCCGATGGTGTCGTGCCGGTCCAGCATCGTGGCCAGCTTCAGCTTGGTGCCCACGCCGTCGGTGCCGGAGACCAGCACCGGCTCGCGGTAGTCGGCCACCGGCAGCTCGAAGAGAGCGCCGAAGCCGCCGATGCCGGTGAGCACGCCGGGGCGGAAGGTCTTCTTCACCAGGGGCTTGATGCGCTCCACCAGGGCGTTGCCGGCGTCGATGTCCACGCCGGCCTGGCGGTAGCTGAGGCTGCTGGAAGGTTGCTCGCGGGTGCTCATGGCGGGGTACCCAGGTTCAGAGATCGGCGCGCAACATTGTACCAAGATGTGTGGCGGTGCTGTTGGCCGCTGCCACCCGATCCAGATAGAATGCCCCGATGAAAACGACCAAGCTCCTCTTGCTTCTCCTGCTGCTTCTCGCGCCCTCCCTGCAGGCGGGCGTGGACCTCTTCTCCGCCACCGTGCCCATTGCCGACGACTCCCCCGAGGCGCGCCGCGCGGCCATGGCCGAGGCGCTGCGCCAGGTACTGGTCAAGGCCTCCGGCCAGCGGCTGGCCGGCATGGGCGAGAAGCTGGAGTCCCTGCTGGCGGGGGCGGAGGACCAGGCGCAGGAGTTCCGCTACCGCACCGGCCCCGTTGCCGGGGACGAGGCGCCCGGCAAGCTGCTGTGGGTCCGTTTCGACCGCCGTACCGTGGAACGGGACCTGCGCCAGCTGGGCCTCATCCTCTGGGAGAGCGGGCGGCCCGAGCTGATCCCCTGGCTGGCCCTGGAGGAGCAGGGGCACCGCCGGCTGGCCGACCCGGAAAGGGATGCCTCCCTCTACGAGGCGCTGGAGGAAGCCGCTCGACGGCGCGGACTGGTGCTGGTGCCCCCCATCATGGACCTGCAGGACCGCAACGCCCTCAACCTGGGCGATCTCTGGATGGTGCACGCCGAGAGCATCCTGGCGGCCTCCTCCCGCTACGGCCGGGCGCTGCCGCTGGTGGGACGGCTGAGGCGATCGGGCAAGGGCTGGCGGGCGGCCTGGTCGCTGCTCCTTGCCGACGGGGAACAGCGCTTCGACGGCGAAGGAGAGTCCCCGCAGGCGGTGGTGGCGGACGGCATCGAGCAGGCCGCGGATCTCCTGGTGCAGCGGTTTCTGCCCTCCCTGGAAGAGGCGCAGCAGGGTGTGGTCCTGGTGCGTTTCATCGGGCTTCACGACGTCGGCGACTATGCGCGTCTGAGGCGGCTGCTGCGGTCGCTGGACGTGGTCACCGGCTTCTCGCTGGAGCGCGCGGAGGCAGACCGCCTGGTATTCCGCGTGCAGGCGCTGGGCGGTCGTGAGGCGCTGGCCAGCCAGCTCGCCCTTGCAGGCGAACTGGAACCGGTGGTGGACATTCCCGATGATGGCACCTCCGATCACCTGGTGGAGACGCTCAGCTACGCGCTCCGGTGATCATGCTGCGGGCCAGGGACATTCCCAACGTGATCAGCGTGCTGCGCATCCTGCTGGTGCTGCCGGTCATCTATCTCCTGCTGCACAACCGGTTCCGCGAGGCCATGCTGCTCTTCTTCGTCGCCGGCGTCTCCGACGCCCTGGACGGCTTCCTGGCGCGGCAGTTCGACTGGCGCAGCCGCCTGGGCGGCATTCTCGATCCGCTGGCCGACAAGTTCCTGCTGGTCTCCGTCTTTCTCTGCCTGGGCTGGCTCGATGCCCTGCCCTGGTGGCTGGTGGGGCTGGTGATCCTGCGCGATCTGGTGATCGTGGCCGGCGCACTGGCCTACCACTTCACCGTGGAGAAGCTGGAGGCCGAACCCAGCCTCATCAGCAAGCTCAACACGGCGCTGCAGATCCTGCTGGCGCTGCTGGTGGTCTACGACCTGGGCTTCGCGGAGCTGCCCCGCCCGCTGCTGTGGGGCATGGTCTACGCGGTTGCCCTCACCACCGTGCTCAGCGGCATCGACTACGTGGTGAGCTGGAGCCGCAGGGCCAGGTATCGCAGGCAGCGCTGAGGTCGCCTCTCACACGTCCATGGGCGTGAGCTTCCAGATGTCGCGGTTGTACTCCTCCATGGTGCGGTCGGTGGAGAAGAAGCCGCTGCCGGCGGTGTTGAGGATGCTCATGCGGATCCAGCGATCGCGGTCGCAATAGGTCGCTGCCGCCCGCTGCTGGGCCTCCACGTAGCTGCGGAAGTCGGCCACCGTCATCCAGGGATCCCGTGGGCTGCGCAGGGCGGCGACGATGTCGTCGAAGATGCCGGGCTCGGCGGTATTGAAGTGGCCGCTCTCGAGCAGGTGGAAGACCCGCGCCAGGTCCTCGTCCTCGGCGATGATCTGGTGGGGGTCGTAGTGGGGCCGCAGCGCCTCGATCTCCTCCACGCGCAGGCCGAAGAGGAAGAAGTTCTCCTCGCCCACGGCGTCCAGGATCTCGATGTTGGCGCCGTCGTAGGTGCCGATGGTGATCGCCCCGTTCATCATGAACTTCATGTTGCCCGTGCCCGAGGCCTCCTTGCCGGCGGTGGAGATCTGCTCGGAGAGGTCGGTGGCGGGCGCGATCACCTCCATGCTCGAGACCCGGTAGTTGGGCAGGAAGGCCACCTTGAGGCGGTCGCCCACCTCGGGGTCGCTGTTGACGATGTCGGCCACGTTGTTGATCAGCTTGACGATCTTCTTGGCCATCAGGTAGCCGGGCGCCGCCTTGCCGCCGAAGAGGACGCAGCGGTTGCACCAGTCGGGGCCGGCGTCGCCGCGGCGGATGCGGTCGTAGAGATGGATCACATGCAGCACGTTGAGCAGCTGGCGCTTGTATTCGTGGATGCGTTTCACCTGCACGTCGAACATGGAGTCCAGCGGGAAGGCCACGCCGCACTCCCGTTCCACCAGCCGCGCCAGCCGCGCCTTGTTCTCCTGCTTGGCCTGGTGCCACTCGGCGTGGAACTCCTCGTTGCCGGGCTTCGCCAGGGGCTCGAGCCGCTCGAGCTGCGACAGGTCGCGGACCCAGTCCTCGCCGATCTCGCGGCTGATGAGCCGGCTCAGGGCGGGGTTGGCGTAGGCCAGCCAGCGGCGCGGGGTGACGCCGTTGGTCTTGTTGTTGAACTTCTCCGGCCAGAGCTCGTAGAAGTCGCGGAACAGCCCCTGCTTCAGCAGGTTGGAGTGGAGCTCGGCCACCCCGTTGACGGAGAAGCTGCCGACGATGGCGAGATAGGCCATCCGCACCGACTTGACGCCGTCCTCCTCGATGATGGACATGCGCCGGCGCCGCTCGCTGTCTCCGGGCCAGTGCATGGCCACCTCCTTGAGGAAGCGGGCGTTGATCTCGTAGATGATCTCCAGCAGCCGCGGCAGCAAGCGCTCGAAGAGCTGCACCGACCAGCGCTCCAGCGCCTCGGGCAGCAGGGTGTGGTTGGTGTAGGCCATGGTGCTGCGGGTGATCTCCCAGGCCTGGTCCCACTCCAGCCCCTTCTCGTCCATGAGGATGCGCATCAGCTCGGCCACCGAGATGGCGGGGTGGGTGTCGTTGAGCTGGAAGACGTGATGCTCGGCGAAGTTGGTGTAGTCCTCCCCGTTCACCAGTTCCCACTGGCGCATCACGTCCTTGAGGCTGGCCGAGGCGAGAAGGTACTGCTGCTTGAGGCGCAGCTCCTTGCCGTTCTCGCTGGCGTCGTTGGGATAGAGCACCATGGTGATGTGCTCGGCCTCGTTCTTGGCCGCCACCGACTCGGGGTAGCTGCCGGCGTTGAACTCCTCCAGGTTGAAGACGTCGGTGGCGGTGGACTTCCACAACCGCAGGGTGTTGACCACGCCGTTGCGGTAGCCGCACACCGGCACGTCGTATGGGATGGCCAGCACGTCCTCTGTTTCCACCCAACGCACCCGGTGGACGCCGTTCTCGTCGGTGTAGTGCTCGGTGCGTCCGCCGAAATGGACCACCTGGGTGTATTCGGCCCGCTCCAACTCCCAGGGGTAGCCGTCGCGCAGCCAGTGGTCGGGCTCTTCCACTTGATAGCCGTTTTCGATCTCCTGGCGGAACATGCCGTACTCGTAGCGCAGGCCGTAACCCAGCACCGGCAACCCCAGGGTGGCGCAACTGTCCAGGAAGCAGGCGGCGAGCCGCCCCAGGCCGCCGTTGCCCAGCCCGGCGTCGTGTTCCTGTTCCTGGATCTCTTCCAGCTCCAGGGTGTAGGCCTTCATGGCTTCGTCCACCTGGTCGCGGATGCCCATGTTGAGCATGTTGTTGCCCAGGGAGCGGCCAATGAGGAACTCCATCGAAAGGTAGAAGGCGCGGCGCTGGCCCGGCTTGCGGTGCTGTTTCCAGGTGTTGAGCCAGTCGGTCATGATCCGGTCGCGCAGGGTGAGCGAGAGCGCTTCGAAGAAATAGTAAGGATTGCAACCGAGGAAGCGGCCCAGGTGGTGGATGAGGTAGCGGTGAAAATCCTTTTCGATGGATTCGGCGTCCGAGGGCAGCCGTTCGTCGGCGGGCAGCAGGCACAGGTCTTCGCGGTTGTTCATGGCGTCGGACCGAGGGTGTGGTCGGCGAAAGGGAAGGAATTGTAGCGGAAAGCGGTCGGCGGAATCAGCCGGCGGCGATCTCGCGGTACAGCTCCAGATAGCGGGTGGCGCTGCGGTCCCAGCCGAAGTCTTGGGCCATGGCGGTGCGCATCAGCCGGTGCCAGGCCCGTTGGTCGTGGTAGAGCGCCAAGGCGCGTTCCACCGCTTCGACGAGGGCGGCGGCCGTGGGTTCGTGGAAGTGGAACCCGGTGGCGCGCCCGGCCGCCAGGTTTTCCGGGGTGGCGTCCACTACGGTGTCGGCCAACCCGCCCACGGCATGGACCACGGGCGGGGTGCCGTAACGGAGGCTGTAGAGCTGGTTCAGTCCGCAGGGCTCGAACCGGGAGGGCATGAGGAAGATGTCGCAGCCCGCCTCGATTCGGTGGGAGAGCGCCTCGGAATACCCGATGGCGAGCAGCAGCCGTCCAGGATAGGCCGCGGCCAGCTCCCGCAACGCCCCTTCGAAGCGGGCCTCCCCCGAACCGAGCACCGCCAGACGCAGGTCGGGGTGGCGCAGCAGGGCCGGAATGGCCTCGAGCAGAAGGTCCACCCCTTTCTGTTCCACCAGGCGGCCGATGAAGCCGAGCAGGGGGGCGGAGAGGGCCGCGTCGTCCTTCTCGCCCCCCAGTTGTTCGAGCAGGGCGGCCTTGTTGCACCGTTTGCCCGCCAGATAGCGGTGGCGGGCGGAATAGTGACAGGGCAGATAGGGGTCGGAGGCGGGGTTCCACAGTTCGGGATCGATGCCGTTGAGGATGCCGGTGAGCTTGTGGCGGACCGCGCGCAGCACGCCGTCGAAACCGTAGCCGAAGGCGGGGGTCTGGATCTCCTCGGCATAAGTGGGGCTGACGGTGGTCACCCGATCACTGAAGACGATGCCGCCTTTGAGCATGGAAAAATTGCCGAAGAACTCCAGGGCTTCGGGCGACCACCAGTCGCTCGGCAGGCCGAGCTGTTCGAACTCCTGGTGGGAAAAGATACCGGCATAGGAGAGGTTGTGGATGGTGAAAACGGTGGCGGGACGTTCCGCGGCCTCGGCGAGGAAGGCGCTGACCAACCCCGCCTGCCAGTCGTGGCTGTGAACCACGTCCGGCCGCCATCCGGTCAGGGAGGTGTCCAGCGCCATCCGGGCCACGGCGCGGGAAAAGACGGTGAACCGTTCCGCATTGTCGTGCCAGTTGTAGCCTTCGGGATGTAGATAGGGGTTTCCCGGACGGTCGAACAGTAAAGGCGCGTCCACCAGCAACAGCGGCACCCCCAGGTGGCGGCTGCCGGCTTCCAGGATGCGCACGTCGTGCAGGCGGCCGGCCCCGGGCAGTTGCAACCATCCGGCGAAGCGCACCGAGGCCGTCTGTTCGAGCACCATTCGGTAAGCGGGCAGCACCACTCGGACGTCGGCTCCGAGCCGTCGCAGGGCGCGGGGCAGGGCATGGATCACGTCGCCCAGCCCGCCGGTCTTGACCAGGGGGTAGGCTTCACTTGCGGCGAACAGGATCTTCATCGGTGTCGTGCTGTTTCGGTCGTTCGGAGCGGGAAGGTTGCCGGGACGTGGTGGGCGGACGTCGAAGACCAGGGGCGACCGAGGGCCGGCCTGCATGGATGGACCCATGGCGGTTCCGCCGGCCTCCTCCAGATTCCCCGGGGTCTCTCGTTTCCGCCGTTCATCGCTCCGGTTTCAGGATCAGCCCCGCCAGCGGCGGCAAGGTCAGTTCCAGGGTGTGTTCGAATCCCATCCAGGGTTCGGGTCTGGATTCGAGCCGGCCCGCATTGCCGAGGTTGCTCCCGCCATACCAGACGGAATCGGAGTTGAGCACCTCGCGCCAGGCGCGTGCGGGCGGCACGCCGATACGGTAGCCCAGGCGGGGCACCGGGGTGAAGTTGAAGATGCAGACCAGAAGGTCCTCGGGGTCGTCCCGGCCCCGGCGGATGAAACTGAGGACCGACTGCTCGTTGTCGTGGCAGTCGATCCATTGGAAACCTTCGGCGAGGAAGTCGCTTTGATACAAGGCCGGCTCGTGGGTGTAGAGGTGGTTGAGGTCGGCCACCAGCTTGCGCAGCCCCTGGTGCTCGGGCACCTCCAAGAGCGGCCACTCGAGCTGGCCGGTGGCGTTCCACTCGGCGCGCTGCCCGAAATCACCGCCCATGAACAGCAGTTTCTTTCCGGGATGGGCGTACTGGTAGGTGTAGAGCAGCCGCAGGTTGGCGAACTGCTGCCAGGGGTCGCCCGGCATCTTCTCCAGCATGCTCTTCTTCAGGTGCACCACCTCGTCGTGGGAGAAGGGGAGCACGAAGTTTTCGGTCCAGAGATAGAGCTGGCTGAAGGTGAGCTGATTGTGGTGGTACTTGCGGTAGATGGGGTCGGTCTGGAAGTAGCCCAGAGTGTCGTGCATCCAGCCCATGTTCCATTTCATGGAGAAGCCGAGTCCGCCCATGTAGGTGGGGCGGGAGACCATGGGCCAGGCGGTGGACTCTTCGGCGATGGTCACCGCGCCGGGAAAACGGGCGTGGATCACCTCGTTGAGTTCGCGCAGGAAACTGATGGCTTCCAGGTGCTCGCGTCCTCCGTACTGGTTGGGCAGCCATTCGCCGTCGGGCCGTGAATAGTCCAGGTAGAGCATGGAGGCGACGGCGTCCACCCGCAGCCCGTCGATGTGGAATTCCTCGATCCAGTACAGGGCGTTGGCGATGAGGAAGTTGCGGACCTCGTTGCGGCCGTAGTCGAAGATGAGGGTGCCCCAGTCACGGTGTTCGCCGCGGCGTGGATCGGGGTGTTCGTAGAGGGGCTCGCCGATGAAGCGGGCGAGGGCGAACTCGTCGCGGGGGAAGTGGGCCGGGACCCAGTCGAGGAGGACGCCCAGTCCGAGCCGGTGGGCGCGGTCCACGAAATGGCGGAAATCGTCCGGGTCGCCGAATCTCGAGGTGGGTGCGTAGTAACCCGACACCTGGTAACCCCAGGACTCGTCCAGCGGATGCTCCATCACCGGCAGCAGCTCGATGTGGGTGTAGCCCAGCGCCTTCACTTCCGGCAGCAGCTCGTCGGCCAGCTCGCGGTAACTGTAGAAACCGCCGTCCGGGTGGCGCTTCCATGAACCCAGGTGTACTTCGTAGATGGCGATGGGTTCGTGCTGCCAGTCCCACGTCCTGCGCCGGGCGAGCCAGTCGCCGTCTTCCCAGCGGTAATCCTCCTCACGGACCAGGATGGAGGTGGTGTCGGGGCGCATGGCCATGCGTTGACAATAGGGGTCGGCCTTCACCAGCAACTGATCGTGGCGTCCGAGGATCTCGTACTTGTAGGCGTCGCCGGGCTGGAGGCCGGGGATGAACAGCTCCCACACGCCCGAGTGGCCGCGATTGCGCATGGGGTGGCGCAATCCGTTCCACCCGTTGAAGTCGCCCACCACGCTGACCCGCTGGACGCCCGGCGCCCAAACGGCGAAGAGAAAACCCTCCACCCCGTCGATGACGCGCCGATGGGCGCCGAGAAAGCGCCAGGCGTGGTGGTGGCGGCCTTCGCTGAACAGGTGCAGGTCCCAGTCGCTCAGTTGGGGTTCGAAGCTATAGGGGGAGACGACCGAATGCCAGACGTCGTCGCCCTTCTCCTGCCAGCGCAGCCGGTAGTGGCGTGGCAAACGTTGATGTTCCGCTTCGCTGAGCCGGCGGACGAACAGGTCGCTGCCCTCCACGCGGGACATGGGGCCGATCCCTTCCAGTTCCACCCGCTCGGCCTGGGGCATGAAGGCACGCACGATCCAACCGTCGTGCCAGGGGTGGCGGCCCAGGTAGTCGAACGGGTCGTGATGGCGGCCTTGTTGGAGTCGTTCGAGAGGGGTCATGGGATCGGGGCTCGTCGGCTGTCGTGAACCAGGTCACGGATGTGGTCGGTGAAGCCGGGGCGGGACAACTGCGCCCAGCGGAAGCGCCAGCGCCAGTTGCCTTCGGTGGTGCCGGGCACGTTCATGCGCGCCTCGCTGCCCAATCCGAGGAAGTCCTGCAAGGGGATCATGGCCAGGGCGGCCCGTGTCTGGAACGCGGTGCGAATCATGGCCTGGACCACGTCTTGATGGTCGTCGATGCCCAGCACGCTGCGCACGTGGTGCTGCATCTCCGGCGACAGGGCGTCGAACCACCCCCGGGTGGTGTCGTTGTCGTGGGTGCCGGTGTAGACCACGGTGTTGGGCCCGATGTTCTGCGGCTTGTTGGGGTTGTCCTCGAACTGGTCGAAGGCGAACTGGAGGATGGCCATGCCGGGCAGTCCGTATTTGTCCTTCAGCGCCCGCACTTCCGGGGTGATGGTGCCCAGATCTTCGGCCACCAGAGGCAGTGTTCCCAGTTCCCGTTGCAATGTGGCGAGCAGCTCGTCTCCGGGCACTTTCTGCCAATGACCGTGCTCGGCGGTCTCGGCGTCGGCCGGGATCATCCATACCGCTTCCAACCCGCGGAAATGGTCGATCCGTACCAAATCGAACCATTCCAGGTGGGTGCGCAACCGGTCGATCCACCAGCGAAAACCCTCTGCGCGATGGTATTCCCAGTCGTAATGGGGGTTCCCCCAACGTTGACCGGTCTCGGAAAAATAGTCCGGCGGCACCCCGGCCACCCAGAAGGGTCGGCCGTCCTCGTCGAGCAGAAAACGTCGGGGGCGGGTCCAGACATCGGCGCTGTCGTGGGCTACGAAGATGGGCATGTCCCCGAAGAACCGGATGCCCCGCCGGTGGGCCTCTTCGCGCAGGCGTCTCCATTGGTGCCAGAGCTGGAACTGCGTCCATTCCAGTTGCAACAGGAGGTCGGGCTGGGCCTTTTTCACCGCTTCGAGGGCGTCGGGTTCGCGGCGCTTGAGCGGTTCGGGCCACAGATACCAGGGGCGGCCGTGCTGCTGTTTCTTGATGCAGCGGAACAGGGCGTAATCCTGCAACCAGTGGGCTTGATCCCGGCGCCATGCGACAAACTCGGGGTCGTCCTCCCGTGGAGGCGGCAGCTCGTGCAGCAAGGCGGGATCCACGGCGAAGGCGGAGAGGCATTGATAGGGTGAACGGTCCGCCAGCGGCACGCCCAACGGCAGCATCTGCCATACGGTCAGGCCCGCGGCCTCCATGAAGTCGAGCCACGGGGCGCCGTCGCGCAAGGTGCCCGACGGAAACGATGTGGGGTGGAGCAGCACGCCGGCGCGGCGCTGGTGGAAGTCGTGGGACATGGGCCTTTCCTACTGGTTGCGCCGCATGGTGCCGGCGTTTTCCATGCTGCCGCCCCCACGGGAGATGGGGGTGTCCAGGGCCGGCGGAGGGTTCTCGCCCAGCATGCGGTACAAGCGCCGCAGTTGGAGCCGGAACAGGCGGTCGAAGTCGCTCACGCTCTGGGCCGGGTTGTAGTCGCCGAACCACCAGAACCAGTCGGAGCCCTCGCACACGCCCAGCAGGCGGGTGGCTTCGGCCGCCGTCTCCGCAGGCAGCCCCGCGATCCTTCGGTCGTAACAGCGCTTGGCTTCCACCAGCAGATCCCAGGCGCGGTTCTTGTCCGCCGAACCGATCCAGGTGGAGAAACTGCCGTAGACCCAACTGCCCGCCACCAAGTGCTTGAGTGGGGCTTCTCGGACCGAGTCCCCCAGGGCGGAAAAGGTGGTGGGGCGAATGTATTCGTGTTCCGAAAGGCGCCGGTAGAGCCCTTCGAGGAAGAAATGGCCGTTGTCCGGGTAGTATTCCCAAGCGTTTTCACCGTCCAGGATGACGGTCACCACATACTGGTCCATCTCGTCGCCCAGGGACTGGGCGATGCGCTCCAGGTGGCCCACGAAATCGGCCACGGCGTCGTCGGCGTGCCACTTGCTGTACTCGAAGCCGATGAGGTCGGACAGGCCGTCGTCGCGGAAGTGGATCCGGGTGCGCTGCCCTTCCAGCCGGTAGGGATGGAACAGAGCGCGCCGGCAGGCCATCTCGTCCGGGTCGCACTGGGAGGAGAGACAGCTGTGGTGCCATACCGCCTCGCCGGAGGCGGTCCACTGAATGCCCAGCTCGTCGAGCAGGGCCAGGGCGTCGTCGCTGACGCCCCCTTCCGAGAGCCAGACGCCTTTCGGGCGGAAACCGAAATGTTGCTCGAAGACCTTCAGCCCTTCACGCAAGTGCCAGCGCGAGCGTTCCACGCCGCCGGGATAGCGCTCGTGCTCCGGCATGGGGGCGTCGGGCTGGGCCTCCTTCATGTTGGCGAAGTCGTTGAGCAAGGGCACGATGGGGTGGCCCCAAGGGGTCATGGAGAGTTCGATCTGACCCTGTTCCGCCAGGGCCCGATAGCGGGGGACGATGCGTTCCAGGGTGTCGCGGAACAGCGCCAGCAGGGCGTGTCGGTCTTCGGGGCCGAAGTGGCGCCCTTTCTTCATCAACCGCTGTATCAGCGGCTGCTGCTTGAGGTTGTGGCTGGTCCAGGCCAGGTGGTACCAGGTCAGCAGGTCGAGGAAGTATTGTGGATCCAGGTATTCCAGGAGCAGCTCCGTCTCCGGCCGGCTCTCGTCGGCGGGGTGGAAACGGGAGAGCAGCGCTTGATAGACCGGATGGGGGTCGATCATGCGCGGCGCGTGGGCGCGGCTGCAAGCGTCCACCAGGACGCGCCGGGCGGCCGGGTCGGCCGGCACTGGGGTCACCCCGGCCAGGAGGTTGAGCAAGGGGTCGGCCATGGCTTCGCCGCGTTCGAGAAAGGCGCCGATCTGGTGCGCGTAGTCGGTGAGCTGTTCCAGCAGCACGGGGGCGAAGTTGACCACCGCCCGCATGGCCGGGTTGCGCTCCAGATGGGCGGCCATGTCGTCGTAGTCCTTGAGGGCGTGCAGATAGACCCAGGGCAGGCGATAGGGACCCTCGAGCCCTTCCCGGTAGTAGGGCTGGTGCATGTGCCAGCAAAGGACGAAGTTGAGCTTGCCGTTCATTGGGGAAAGTTGGCGAGGAAGAGGTTCTGACCCAGCATCTCGGGGGTGACCAGCACGATGCCCTCGGGCGTGATGTGGAACCGCTTGGCGTCTTCCTCGGGATCTTCACCGATGACCGTGCCGTCCGCGATGAAGGTCCCCTTGTCGATGATCGCGTTTCGGATCCGACAATTGCGTCCAATGGTGACCTTGGGCAACACCACGCTGTCTTTTATGGTGGAGTAGCTTTCGATCTGGGTGGCGAAGAAGATCACCGACCGCTTCACCCGCGCGCCAGAGAGGATGCACCCGCCGGAAACCAGTGAGTCGATGGCCTCGCCCCGCCGTCCTTCGTCGTCGAACACGAACTTGGCGGGGGGGTGCTGGGTCTGGTAGGTCCAGATGGGCCAGTTGCGGTCGTACAGGTTCAGCTCCGGCTCCACCGCGCACAGCTCCATGTTGGCTTTCCAATAGGAATCGAGGGTGCCCACGTCCCGCCAGTAGGCCTGACTGCCGTCCTCCTTCCTGAAGGGATAGGCGATGGACTTCACCTGGTGGATGGCCTTGGGGATGATGTCTTTCCCGAAGTCGTGGGAGGAGTCGGGATCCTCGGCGTCGGCGATGAGGGCGCTGTAGAGGAAGCTGGTGGAAAAGACGTAGATGCCCATGGAGGCGAGCGCCAAGTCGGGCCGTCCGGGAATGGGCTCGGGATCGTCCGGCTTCTCGGCGAACCGGACGATGCGCATCTCGTCGTCCACCGACATCACGCCGAAGGCGCGCGCTTCTTCCCGGGGCACTTCGATGCAGCCGATGGTCAGGTCCGCGCCCGAATTGACGTGGGCCATGAGCATCTTGGAATAGTCCATGGTGTAGATGTGGTCTCCGCCCAGCACCATCACGTACTCGGGCGCATGGCGGTGCATGATGTCCATGTTCTGGTAGAGGGCGTCGGCGGTGCCGCGGTACCACTGCTGGCCGAGCCGTTGCTGGGCGGGCAGGATCTCCACGAACTCGCCGATCTCGGCGCGCAGGAAGCCCCAGGCCCGCTGCAGGTGGCGGATCAGCGAGTGGGATTTGTACTGGGTGAGCACGCCGATGCGGCGCAGGCCCGAATTGATGCAGTTGGAGAGGGCGAAATCGATGATGCGGTACTTGCCGCCGAAAGGCACCGCCGGTTTGGCGCGCCACTTGGTGAGCCCTTTCAGGCGCGACCCCTCGCCGCCGGCGAGCACCAGCACCAGCGTCTGGCGCGTGACCTCGGTGGCGATCTTGGTTTCGGTGTAATACTTGTAAAGCCTGGCCTGTTCCCTTTGTCGATCGCTGTCGCTCATGATGTCACCTGATGGTCGAGTGCGTGGCGCAGCGCGCCCAGAAGGCCGACGCGCGGCTCCATGACGATGTGGATGGGAAAACGGTTCACCAGCGAGGCCATGCGGCCCTTGTCGGCATAGGCCTCGAGAAAACCGGCCGTGTCGAGCCAGGGGGCGATGTGGGTGGTGACCCCGCCGGTGAGATAGATCCCGCCCGCCGGCTGCCAGGCCAGGGCCGCGTCGCCGCAGAATGCGCCGTAGAGGCGGACGAACAGGGCGACGGTGGCTTCGGCCTCGGAGTCGCCGGCCGCGGCCGCGTCGATCACGGCGGGGGGTTCGACCGGCGCGCCGCCGTGGAGGAAGGCGTGCAGCTCGGCCAGCCCGGGGCCGGAAAGGATGCGCTCCCAGGAGACCCGACCGTGGCGGCGGCGCAGATGTTCGGCCAGCCTCCACTGGAGGGCGTCGGCTGGGGCGAAGCCCATGTGGCCGGCTTCGGTGGGCCAGGCCCTGTGGCCTCCATGGGCGGGGTGGAGATAGGCCACGCCCAGGCCGGTGCCGGCGCCCAGCACCAGCTTGCGCGCCCGGGGGCGTGCGGGCAGCTCGCGAAGAGGGCGAAGCCGTTCGGGGGGCACCTCGAGCACACCCAGGGCGGCGGCCTGGAAATCGTTGACGAACAGGATGTTCGCCTTGGGCAGCCGTTGGGCCAGCGCCCGGCGGCAGACCAGCCAGGGCAGGTTGGTCAAGGCCACGCAGTCGCCGGTGACCGGACCGGCCAGCGCCAGGGCGGCAAGTTCGATGTGGTCGCGACCGGTCTGGTGTTCGTCCATGAAGCGGTCGATGGCCGCTTCCAGGTTGGGGAACCCGGCGCTGGCATAGGCCGCTTCGGCGGCTATGGTGCCGTCGGTTTCGGCCAGGAGGAAGCGGCAACGGGTGCCGCCGATGTCGGCGGCCAGGATCATTGGGCCCACTCCCGCAGGAGGGCGACCAGGCCGTTGGTCGAAGCGTCGTGGTCTCCCGCCGGACGTGCGCCGCTCAGTTCGGCTTCGATGACGGCGGCCAGCTGCTTGCCCAGCTCCACGCCCCACTGGTCGAAGGCGTTGATGTTCCAGATCACGCTTTCGACAAAGATCCGATGCTCGTACAAGGCGATGAGGCTGCCCAGGGTGTAGGGGGTCACCTGGCGCAGCAGAAGGGTGTTGCTGGCCCGGTTGCCGGGAAACAGCCGGTGGGGCAGCAGGGCGTCGATGCGCGCCGGCTCCAACCCCGCTGCTTCGAGCTCGGCGCGCACTTCCGCCTCGGTCTTGCCCTTCATGAGGGCTTCGGTCTGGGCGATGCAGTTGGCCATGAGGATGCGGTGGTGATCGTCCAGGGGATAGTGGCTGCGCGCCGGCAGGATGAAGTCGGCCGGCACCGCTTCGGTGCCCTGGTGCATGAGCTGGAAGAAGGCGTGCTGGCCGTTGGTTCCGGGTTGGCCCCATACGATCGGGCCGCTGTCGTAGGTCAAGGGCTCGCCGTCGCGGGTGACCCCTTTGCCGTTGCTCTCCATGTCGGCCTGTTGCAGATAGGCGGGCAGCAGGCGCAATCCGTGGTCGTAAGGCAGGATGGCGTGGTTGCCGGCGCCCAGGAAGTTGCGGTGCCATACGCCCAACAGGCCGAGAATCACCGGCATGTTCCGCTCGAAGGGCGCCTCGCGGAAGTGGCGGTCCATGGCGTGGGCGCCGGCCAGCAACGCTTCGAAGGCGTCCATTCCGATCATCAGGGCGATGGGCAGGCCGATGGCCGACCACAGGGAATAGCGCCCGCCCACCCACTCCCAGAATTCGAACATGTTGGCTTCGTCGATGCCGAAATCGCGCACCGCCGAGGCGTTGGTGGAGACGGCCACGAAATGGCGGGCGATGGCCGATTCGTCACCCCCGACGCGTTCCAGGAACCAGCGCCGGGCGGTGTGGGCGTTGGTCATGGTTTCCCGCGTGGTGAAGGTCTTGGAGGCGACGATGAACAGGGTGGTCTCCGGGTCCACCCGTTCCAACACCTGGGCCATGTCGGCGCCGTCCACGTTGGCCACGAAGTGGGGGCGCAGCCCCGTTTTCCAGTAGGGCCTGAGGGCGGTGGTCACCATGCGCGGCCCCAAGTCGGACCCACCGATGCCGATGTTGACCACGTCGGTGACGGGACGGCCGGTGTGGCCGGTCCATTCTCCGCTGCGCACCGCCTCGGTGAAACGGCGCATCCGCGCCAGCACCGCGTTGACACGAGGCATGACGTCCTCGCCATCCACCAGGATGGGGGTGCCGGTTCGATTGCGCAGCGCCACGTGGAGCACGGGGCGGTGCTCCGTGTTGTTGATGCGCTCGCCGCGGAACATGCGGTCGATCCACGCTTCGAGGCGGGCGGCGCGTGCCAGCGCCGTCAGCTCCGCGAGGATCTCGCTGGTGATCGGATTTTTCGAATAGTCGAGAAACAGCTCCTCGAAAGCGAGGGAGAAACGCTCGAAACGCGCCTCGTCGGCGGCGAAGAGATCGCGCAGATGGGTGTTCCGGATCCGCCTCGCCTGCTCCTGGAGCGCCTGCCAGGGCGCTTCCAATCCCCTTGGAGCGGGTTGTTCGGTTCGGTGCATGGTAAGGAGTCGGCCCGGGTACGGCTGGAGTCGCAACAGGATACCAGAAGCGGCCTTTTCCCTACATTGCGGAAAATCGGATCCGAAGCGGTATGGAAGTGGGGATGTCAGATGTGTCAGATGTCCTCCGCCACCTCCATCAGCCGCGCCCGGTCGGCGATGTAGGTGTTGGGGGTGGTCTCTTGCAGGAGCCCTTTGCGCTTGAATTCCGCGACGGTGCGGCTGGCCGTCTCGGTGGTGATGCCCAGGATGGCGCCCATGTCCTCGCGGTTGAAGAGCTCGCAGCGGTTGTCCTCGTCGCAGACCAGCTTGAGCAGCAGGCGGGCGACCCGCTGCTTGGCGGAACCGGTGGAGAGCTGAGTGATCCAGAGGTCGGCTTCCGAGAGCGCTTGCTGCCAGCGGCGCATGAGTTCCTGGTGGAGCGCCGAATTCTCCTGGCTGAGGCGCTGGACCACGTCCACCGGCAGCACGCAGACCTCGGTTTCCTGCATGACGATGGCGTCGTGTTGGTATTCGCCGCCCACCAGCGCCTCCATGCCGGTGACGTCGGTGGCCCTGAGCAGCCGCACGATGCGTTGAGAGCCGTCGGGGAGATACTGCACCAGCTTCACCAGACCGCTGCGGATGGTGAACATGTGTTCGGCCCGGTCGCCGGCGTGGTAGAGGTGGTCGCCCGGCTTGAGGGGCAGTTGCTCGATGGGCTTGTGAATGTGGTCGAAGTCCTTCTCTTCCAATCCGGCGAACAACACCGAATCCCGCAAGGTGCAGATCTTGCAGTTGGCTTCGCCCTTCCAGGCCTCTTCTCGGGTGACGCGCTTGACCATCTCGTACCGGTTTATAATCGATGGGGCCCGTCGGTTTCGCACTTCGGCCCCTATCCCATTCGTTGTCGATCGACAATGATAACAATCAAGGGGCGAGGGGCGACAGCACTAATTTCTTCGATCCCGGTCTCCATAATCCTCCAGTTTTCAAGGTTGTTTTTCCTATGCCCCTGGTCTCGCTGCAGAACGTGCTGGTCTCCTTCGGCACCCCGCCGCTGCCGGAGGGGGTGAGCCTCGCCATCGAGCGGGGCGAGCGGGTCTGCCTCATCGGGCGCAACGGCGAGGGAAAGTCCACCCTCATGAAAGTGATCGGCGGCGAGCTGGCGCCCGACGACGGCGAGGTTCGCGTGGCCGACGGTGTGCGCATCGCGCGGCTGCAGCAGGAGGTGCCCGCGGGGGTGTCGGGCAGCGTCTTCGACCTGGTGGCCGACGGCCTGGAGACGCTGGGCGGGCTGGTGAAGCAGTACCACGAAGCCTGCGCCCGGCTGGCGGAGGCGGGAAGCGAAGCGGCCCTTGCACGCCTGTCCGCCATCCAGCAGGAGATGGAGGCGGCGGGCGGCTGGCAGCTGGAACAGCGGGTGGAGGAGGTGATCTCCCGCCTCGGCCTGGATCCCGATGCGCGCTTCGACGCCCTCTCCGGCGGCATGAAGCGGCGGGCGCTGCTGGCACGGGCGCTGGCCTCGGAACCCGACCTGCTGCTCCTCGACGAGCCCACCAACCACCTCGACATCGACTCCATCGCCTGGCTGGAGACCTTCCTGCTGGGCTGGCGGGGCAGCCTGCTCTTCGTCACCCACGACCGCGCCTTTCTCAGG
>CAYOJM010000087.1:0-13749 GCA_964404295.1 uncultured Sedimenticola sp.
GGTGGCGGTCTTGCCGTAGGCGTGGGCCACGTTGTGCACCACGTACTTGAGAATCTGGTTCCAGTCGGCGCGCTTCACCAGGGTGGCGAACTGGGTGCCGATCTCGCACTGGCCGCCGGTGGCCACCTCGTGGTGGTGCACTTCGACCTTGACGCCCATCTCTTCCAGGGCCAGGCACATGGCGGTGCGCAGGTCGTGCAGGGAGTCCACCGGGGGAACGGGGAAGTAGCCGCCCTTCAGGCCGGGGCGGTGGCCGATGTTGCCGTCCTCGTAGACGCGCTCGGAGTTCCACTCGGCCTCCTCGGAGTCCACCTTGTAGAAAGCGCCGGACATGTCGGCGCCCCAGCGCACGTCGTCGAGTACGAAGAACTCGGGCTCGGGACCGAAGTAGGCGGTGTCGGCGATGCCGGTGGACTTGAGATAGGCCTCGGCGCGCTTGGCCACGGAGCGGGGGTCACGCTCGTAGCCTTCCATGGTGGAGGGCTCGAGGATGTCGCAGCGCAGGTTGAGCATGGTCTCGTCGGCAAAGGGGTCGAGCACCGCGGTCTCGGGGTCGGGCATGAGGATCATGTCGGACTCGTTGATCCCTTTCCAGCCGGCGATGGACGAGCCGTCGAACATCTTGCCTTCTTCGAAGATCTCTTCGTCGATGACATCCGCCGGCACGGTGACGTGCTGCTCCTTGCCGCGGGTGTCGGTGAAGCGGAAATCGACGAATTTCACGTCGTTGTCTTTGATCATCTTGAGGACGTCTTTTGCGGACATGTGCCCCTCCAGTTGTGGTTAGCGATTCGGTCGGCCGCGGCAAGGCGACCGGAAAAATTCGGCTCGTCATTAGAAGGCATGAACCATGCCACCCTGGTGTTTTGGGGTCAAGACACAAAGTTTGATTGGCGCATCAAATGGGTTTGAAGGGCGATGCAGACTGCGGCTCGATGCAAGTTGCTGAAAATCCAGCGCTTCCATTGAGCGGTGCGATGATCCGTTTCGCGATTGACGGTGACGTCCGGCTGAAGCCGGTTTGGGAGGATATCCACACGAGAAGCACCAATATGGTGCAGAGCGCGCCCGTCCGCCCTGTTTTGGTGCGCCTTCAGCCGGTTTCACCGAAGAACAGGCGCACGTCCCGATAGTACGCTCGGTGGGCCAGCGCTTGGCGCATCCGCCGGCGGAGCGTCTTCGCGGCGGCTTCGCTTTCGAAACAGGCCAAAGGATAGAAGACCTCTACGGTGATGGCGCCGTTGAGGTAGTGCAACAAGATTCGTTCCTGTCGATCGAGGCAGCGCAGCGGGTGCCAAGCCTGGTGCAGCTCCTGCAGGATTTCGTGGCGCAGGGGCAATCCTTGGCAACTGGGCTGCTCCTCGTCATTCTCCGGGTCGATGTGAACGGTGATGTCGGTCACTTCGGGCACCGCCGCCTTGATGCGTTCTTCCACCGCCAGCGCCACCATGTGCCCTTCGGAGACGGAGATCCAGGGGGCCACCTGGACGTGGACGTCGGCCATGGCTTCGTGCCCCTGGCGGCGGGTGCGCAGCATGTGGATGGAGCTGACGCCGGGAATGTCCATGATGGCGCGGCGGATCAGGCGCACTTTCTCTTCTTCCAGCGCTTCGTCCACCAGCTCGCGCATGGCCCCCCAGCCCAGGTCCCAGCCGATCTTGGCCACCATGAATCCGACGATGAGGGCGGCCACCAGGTCGAGCCAGACCACACCCAGCAGCGCGCCGCCCACCCCCGCCAGCACCACCAAGGAAGAGACGGCGTCGGAACGGTGGTGCCAGGCGTTGGCCATGAGCAGGTCGGAACGGATGCGCCGTGCCACGCCGCGGGTGTACCAGTACAGGCCCTCGTTGGCGAGGATGGAGAAGAGGGCGGCGTAGAGGGCGATGGCCTCGGGTTGCTGCATGGCCTCGGGCCGCGCCAGCCGTTCGATGGAGTCCCACATGATGCCGCCGGCGATGAGCACCAGGAAAGCGCCCAGCCCGAGGGTGGCGGCGGTTTCGAAGCGGCCGTGGCCGTACGGGTGTTCGGCGTCCGGGCCGTGGGCGGCGTGGCGGGCGGCCACCACCACGAGCACATCGGTGAGCAGGTCCGACAGCGAGTGGATGCCGTCGATGACGAGGGCTTGGGAGTGGCCCACCACTCCCACCACCACTTTGACCGCACTCAGCACCAGATTGACCAGGGCGCCCACCACCGCCACCCGGGCGGATGCGTCTCGGCGCAGATCGCGGTGGGCCTGGGTGCCGAAATCGGGTGTCATGGCGCCCCCACGCGGATGAGGATACGGTACTCGCCTCCCGCTTCCCGCGCCTCGAGAATCTCGTGCCCGTTGATCCGGCACCAGGCGGGAATGTCGTGCATCACGCCGGGATCGGTGCAGATCGCTTCCAGTTCCTCACCGGGCGCCAGCTCGGCGATGCGGTCCTGAACCCGGATCACCGGCATGGGGCAGAGCAGACGGCGGCAATCGAGCGTATGGCGGCTCACAGGATCCACTCCCTGACCAGCTCGTGGGGCGGCAGCGGCGCCACCTTCATGCGTCGGGTGGCACCCTGGGGTTCGCGGTATTCCAGCTCCACCTCGGGCGCGTTCTTTCCCTGGCTGTAGCGGGCCACGATACGGGCGGCCAGCGCCAACTGCGCTTCGTCGGGCGTGCCGTCGATGAGGGCCAGGGGGCCGGCGTGGCTCACCGTCTTCAAGCTGGGATAGCGGCCGCGGTAGCCCTGGAGGAAATTGCCCTCCCCTTCCTCGCGGGAGACGATGAGCTTGAATTCGGGCGCCGGCCGAATATGGCGTCCGACTTTGAGCAGCATAATGTCGTCCATCTCGTACTGTTTTCTCCCCCGGGCCCGCCACAGGTCCTGGAGTTTCACCGAGTACTGTTCGTCGGTGAGGAAGCAGCAGCCGCCGGCGGGCTGGGCGTAGTCCTCGATGCCGTATTTTCTCGCCAGCGCCATCTGCGGCTTGCGCGAGCGGCCGGAGAAGTCGTAGAGCTTTTCCCGGTCCACCCAGCCCTCGCGCTCGGGCAGGGTGGGCGGCAGGTTCTTGGCGCAGAGGGGGCGCAGCAGCCGATCGCCGATGCCGGAGTCGCGCTGCACCACCGGCATGGTGTCCCGGCGCTGGGACTTGGGCCGCTGGCCCACCACCTCGCCGGTGATGATGAAATCGAAACCGTGGGTCTCCATCCACGCCTTCGCCTTCTTCACCATGAAGATCTTGCAGTCGAGGCAAGGGTTGAGGTGGGCGCCATAGCCGTATTTCGGGTTGAACACCACCTCCTTGTACTCTTCCACGATGTCGATGATGTGGAGCTTGATGCCGAGCCGCTCGGCCACCCACAGGGCGTTGTTGCGCTTGGGTTTTTTTTGGTCACGCTTGCGGATGGCGTGGGTGTGCCCCTCCACGCAGAAGCCGGTGAAGAAGTTGATGCCTTCCACATGGATGCCCTGCTCCTGGATGACCTTCACGGCCAGCATGGAGTCCAGGCCGCCGGAAACCAGGGCCACTGCTTTGCGTTGCATGTCGAGTGTCGAAGAATCGGGGGTCGTTCAGGATGGAACCGGGCCGATTATACGCACAAACCGGTGCCGTTCGGGCTTCGAGGCGTGAACTCATGCCGATCGTCCTCTGCCGAACAATGGCATACTCACGCAAATGGATTTCAAGGACCAGGGGCGCTCTCCAGGAATGCCACTCTTCTCGGACACGAAGCCAAGACGAAGGCGCCGGCGGTGCGCAGCCGGCGTGCTGCTCGCCCTGATGTTGGTGCAGAACGCATCGGCCCAAGCGCGGACCGTGGTCACCGGCGTTTACCACAATGCGCCCAAGGTGTTCATGGACGCAGAGGGTCGGGCGCGCGGTTTCTTCATCGATCTCATCGAGGCGGTGGCGCGGGACGAGGGCTGGCGGCTGGAGTACCGCCCCTGTCGGTGGGAGCAGTGTTTGAAGCTCCTCGAAATGGGAGAGATCGATTTGATGCCGGATGTGGCCTGGTCCTTGGAACGGGCGCAAAAGCTGCGTTTCGGCCGGGAAGTGGCTTTGTCGAGCTGGTCCGTTTTCTATACCCGGCGTGATCGGGTGCTCATCTCCTTGAAAGACCTGGACGGCGCCACCGTGGCGGTGGTGCCCGACAGCATCCAGTATCGGGCGTTGAAGAGTCTGGCCGCCGAGCTCGGCATTCGGCCTCGCTATCTGGAAGTTGCGGAGATGGAGGCGGCTTTTCGCAAAGTGCGTGACGGCACGGCCGATGCCGCCCTGGTGAATGTCTATTTCGGACGGCGAAACGCCCCGGCCTTCGGCCTGGAAGGGAGCCGGGTGCTGGTGCGACCGACGCTGCTCTACTTCGCTGCAGCGCCGTCATCCTCGGATCAGCTGTTGCCGGTCATCGATGATCATCTGCGGGCTTGGAAGCAGGACCGGGATTCCGTCTACCACCAGGCCATGGCACGCTGGTTGTCGCCGGAGGAAGGGCGGCTCTCGCCTTGGTTGCTTTGGGGCGCCGTGGCGGGTGTGGGTTCGGCCGTGGTGTTGCTGGCTTTGGTATTCCTGTTCCGCGCCTTGCTCAAGCGGCGCACCGCCGAGCTGGAGGCCAAGCAGCGCCACCTGGATCATCTGGCGCATCATGATCCCCTCACCGGGCTGCCCAACCGGCTTCTCTTCTTCGATCGGCTTGAGCAGGCCATCCGGCACGCCCATCGCCGCCGACAAGGGGTGGCGCTTCTATTTTTGGATTTGGATCAATTCAAACAGATCAACGACACCTACGGGCACGATTTGGGAGATCGGTTCTTGCAGGAGGTGGCCAGGCGTTTGCGCCACACTGTCCGGGAGAGCGATACCGTCGCCCGCATCGGAGGGGACGAGTTCGCCGTGATCCTGGAAGGGTTACATGAAGCGACCGACGTGGCGGCGGCGGTGCAGCATCTGATCCAGGTGTTTTCCAAGCCCGTCAAATTGGACGGCCAGAACTTTTTGGCCAGTTGCAGCATCGGCATCAGTCTCTATCCCCAAGATGGGGCGGATGTCGCCACCTTGCTGCGGAACGCGGACACGGCCATGTTCCGTGCCAAAGCGGCCGGTCGCAATACGTTTCGCCTCTACGACGAAGCCATGACCCGTGAGACAGTGGAGCTGGCCCGGATGGAATCGGCCTTGATCGAAGCGGTGGAAAATCAGGAGCTGGAAATCTACTACCAACCCCAGCGTGTCTTGTCGAACGGGCGGCTGGTCGGGTTCGAAGCGCTGCTCAGGTGGCGGCATCCGGAGTTGGGAGAGGTGCCGCCCGATCGGTTTCTTCCCTTGGCGGAGGACGCCGGACTCATGGACAAGTTGGGCCTGTGGGTGTTGGATGCCGCATGCCGGCAGTCGGTGCTCTGGCAACGGAAAGGGCTGCCCGCGATCCGCATGGCGGTGAACTTGTCGGGGCGCCAGCTGCGCAAAGCCGATCTGCCGGAGCGGGTGGATCGGTTGCTGAACGATTGTGAATGCAAGTCAACCATGCTGGAATTCGAGATCACCGAAAGCTTCGTCATGCAACAGGTGGAGACTTCCATTTCCATCATGACGCGGCTGCGCGAGATGGGCATCGAGCTGGCCATCGACGACTTCGGTACCGGCTACTCCTCCCTCGCCTATCTCAAGGCCTTGCCGCTGTCCAGGCTCAAGATCGACCGCTCTTTCGTCGCCGGCGTGCCGGAGGACGAGAACGACTGCGCCATCGTGCGCGCCATCGTGGCATTGGCCCGCGCCTTGGGGCTGAAGGTGCTGGCCGAGGGGGTGGAGCGGCCAGCCCAAGCCCGGTTCCTCCGCGAAATCGGATGCGACGAGGCGCAGGGCTATCTCTATGGCAAGCCCATGACTGCAGAGGAGGCCGAGCGGCTGCTGCGCCGGGAGTGAGGCCCGCCCGTTCAAGGCGCCGGATTGGGATGGCGCCTGTGGATGGCCTCGATGGCCTCCAGCACGTCGGGAGTGAGGGTCAGATCGACGCTCTCCAAGTCGGTTTTCAGTTGGTCCAGGGTGGTGGCGCCGATGATGGTGCTGGTGGTGAACGGACGGCTGGTGACGAAAGCGAGGGCCATCTGGGCCGGATCCAATCCGCTCGCCCGGGCCAGCGCCACATATTCCCGGGTGGCCGCTTCCGCTTGGGGATTGGAATAGCGGGTGTAGTCGGGAAAGCGGGTGAGGCGCGCCCCGGGCGGGCGTCGGCCGTCCAGGTATTTTCCCGTGAGCACGCCGAAGCCCAGGGGCGAGTAGGCCAGCAGCCCCACCGATTCGAAACGGCTGATCTCCGCCAATCCCACCTCGAAGCTGCGGTTGAGCAGGCTGTAGGGGTTCTGAATGCCCTGGATACGGGGCCATCCGCGCGATTCGCTCAAGCACAGCAGGCGCATCAGGCCCCAAGGCGTCTCGTTGGACACGCCCACGTGGCGCACCTTGCCGGCGCGTACCAGGTCATCGAGCGCCTCCAGCGTCTCCTCCAGGGGCACCGTCTCCGGTTCCAGCTCCGGCCAGTCGTAGCCCAGCCGCCCGAAGCAGTTGGTCCGCCGGTCGGGCCAGTGCAGTTGGTAATAATCAATGTAGTCGGTCTGCAGCCGGCGTAGACTGTCCTCCACCGCAGCCTGGATGTTGGCCCGGTCGAGACGGTTGCCGCCTCCGCGGAAGTGGTCCAGCCAGTCGCGGCCCGGCCCGGCCACCTTGGTGGCCAGGATCACCTGGTGGCGGTTGCCCCGGGCCTTCATCCAGCTGCCGATGATGGTTTCGGTCGCGCCTTGGGTTTCCGCCCTCGGCGGGATGGGATAGAGTTCCGCGGTGTCGATGAAATTGACCCCGCGCTCGAAGGCGTAGTCCAGTTGGGCGTGGCCTTCGTCTTCGGTGTTCTGTTCGCCGAAGGTCATGGTGCCCAGGCAGATGGCGCTCACCCGAAGGTCGCTGCGACCGAGCCTGCGGTATTCCATAGCGTTGCGTTCCCGTTTGGTGTCATGGAGCTGTCCGGTAGTTTATTCCATCCGGTCTGGCAGGCGGTCTTCGCCCTGCCGGTGGGGTTGGCCCTGTGGTACGCCGTGCGCTGGGCGGACCGGGCCCGGTTGCGCGACCGCAACCAGCAGCACGTCTGGCTGGGCACCATCGTGTTCCTCTTTTTTTTATGGAACATGCGGGTGGAGATTGAGCCCGGCTTCTGGTGGCACCTGTCGGCGATGGTGGTGGTGACCCTCATGTGGCGCTGGTCTCTGGCGGTGCTGGCCGGAAGCATCGCCCAGTCGGCGGTGGCGGCGGTGGGGCTCAACGACTGGAGCGGACTGCTGCCTTCCCTCTTTCTCGGCGTGGTCTTGCCCGCTTCGCTCACCCAGGTGATCCTGGGGCTCACCCGGGCCTACGCGCCCAAACACTTCTTCGTCTATGTGCTGGTCAACGCCTTTCTCGCCGGCGGGTTCATCTTCTTGTTCACCGCCTTCCTGGTGGTGGGCGGACTGTTGGCGCTGGGCGTCTATCCCTGGCATGAGCTGAAGCAGAACTTCCTCTTCCTGGTGCCCATGATGGCCTTTCCCGAAAGCATGCTCAACGGCTGGCTGGCGGCCATCGTGGTGGCCTACAAGCCCCACTGGATCGGTTCGTTCGACGACGAGGAGTATCTCCGCGGCAAATGACCGCCTTGTTCCCACCCGGGGGGGCGGCTACCATCGGCGGCATGTGCACCGCCGGGGTGATCCTCTCATGACCGCTTCTCTCGATCCGCTGCTGCTCAATGTGCTCTACGCCTGCATGGGCGGGTTGCTCACCTTGTTGTTCATGTGGCTCGGCTGCAAGGTGTTCAGCCACATCGTCAATTTCAGCATTCCGGAACAGCTCTCCCGAGGCAACCAGGCGGTGGGGCTGATGATCATGGGCATGTTCATCGGCATCGGCACCGCCATGGGGCTGGTCATCGGCTTGGGCCTGAACTGATGCCGGGGAGGGCGTCGCCGCTGCCGGGTCGCCTGCCCGGCTTGCTGCTGTTCCTGCCGGCCTTGGCGCTGGCCGCCGCCTTCAAGGGGGTGGACCACGACCACTGGACCGACGAGTACGACCACCATTTCCGAAAGCACGCCAAGCACTATTTCGGCCCGGCCTTCGACTGGCGCTGGTTCAAGGCCCAGGCCATCGCCGAATCCGGGCTGGATCCCCGAGCCCGGAGCCGATCCGGAGCCGTGGGCATCATGCAGATCCTCCCCTCCACTTTCCGCTATATCCGCAAGAAGAACCCGCTGTTGGCCGCCGCCGATTTGAAGGATCCGGCGTGGAACATCGCCGCCGGCATCTTCTATGACCGCTACCTCTACGACAAATGGGAAGAGGAGCTGGCGCCGGGCTTGGAGCGGCTCTTTTTCGCCTTCGGTGCCTACAACGCCGGCCACATGCGGGTGCGTCGAGCCTATAACAAAGCGGTGCAACGGGAAGGGCGGGTCAGCCGTTGGGCACAGGTCGAGCCGCTGGTGCCGGGGCAGACCCGCCACTATGTGCGGCGCATCCGGCGGCTGATGGCCGAGGTCCTGTGAACGATCCGCGGCTCATGCTGCTGGCGGCGATGTGGCTGGGGTATTTCTTGCTTCACTCCTGGCTCGCCAGCCTGCGAGTGAAGCGCTGGGTGGCCTGCCGCTTGCCGAGGCTGGCGCCGGCCTACCGCCTGTTCTACAACCTCGTGGCTTTGGCCGCCTTGGTGCCGCCGGTCTATTTCGCATTCGCTCTGGGCGGTGAGCCGGTGCTCCGGTGGCAAGGTCCATGGCGGTGGCTGGCCGATCTGGCGGCCTTGGCGGCGGCGGTCGGCTTCCTGGCCTCGTTGCGTTGGTACGACGGCCTGACCTTCCTGGGCCTGCGGCAACTGGCCGAAGGACGGATGGACGACGGGGGACGACTGCGCATCTCGCCCCTGCACCGATGGGTGCGGCATCCCTGGTATTTTTTCGGCCTGATTCTGCTCTGGACCCGGGACCTGACGCCCGCGTTCTTGGTGAGCGCGGTCATGGCGACCCTCTATCTCATCGTGGGCTCCCGCCTGGAGGAACGCAAGCTGCGCCAGGAACATGGAGAGGCGTACGCTCGCTATTGCGAGCGGGTGCCGCCCTTGTTGCCTCTGCCCTGGAAGCGGCTGGACGCCGATGAGGCGGCGCGGTTGGAGGCTCGGGCTGGATGCGACCGCCCGCGGCCGGGCGGTTCCTCCAAACGGGCTCAGCGGTAAGGGGGATAGACACCATAGCCTGCGGGCGGGAGCGGCGGGGCGCCGTAACTCGGGCCGGGAAGCGGTGCCTTCTGCTCTGCGGCGGCCGGTGGCGGGGCGGGATAGCGCCAGGGCGCCGGGCCGTAGGCCGGCGGCAAGAGCCGCCCCATTTCGTCGATGGCCCGATCCAGACGTGCCTCCATGGCGCGGAGCCACGCCTCTTCTTCCCGCCGAAGCCGTTCCATCTCGGCTTCCAGTTCGCGTTGCCGCGCGAGCATCTCGGCGCGGAAGCGGGCGGCCTCTTCTTCCATCCGGCGGCGGCGCTCCTCCATCCGCTCTTCCAACCGTTTGCGCAGGGCTTGTCGCCGCGCCTCCATGGATTCCAGAAGCGCATCGCGCGAACGGTGGCGCTGTCGGGTGCCGGTCCGCTCCGGCGCCTTTTCCGCGACCGAGGCACCGGAGGCGGTGGCCTCTTCTTCCGTCGTCTGGGGCGTTCCCGGTTGTGCTTCGGCACCCGCGGCGGTCTTCCCGCCCGGTTCGGCGGCGCTCGACGGCGCACTCGAGGCGGATTCGGCTTCCGACGGGCCGGCATCGGCTGCAGGCCGTGCAGCCGACCCGCTCGCCGGTGCCGGCTCGGCTTTGGAAGGAGCGGCGCCTTGGGGCACCGTCGAGGCCGTGGGCTGTGCATTCTCCTGAACGAGAACGGGCTCGGCCCAGGCGGTGGCCAACGACAGGGCGGCCAGGGCCGGGACGAAGATGCGTGCTTTCATTTCCATATCCCCCTTGCGTGCAGGCCTGCTCTTGGTGGAACTTGTCGATTCGTGGATGGAATGGCAGGCTTGGTTTCGAGCATGGCCACCCCTGAATGAGATGTCAACACCCCTGCTGACCCAGGTGCTGGCCCGGGTGGAGGCGGCGCCCCACTCGGCGGCCAGCCTCACCCTCTACGCCCTCATGCTGACCCTCGAGCGGGAGGCCGCCGGTTGCCTGTTCCGCCTGACCAAGCTCAGGGATCTGGACCCCGAGGGGCGCCGGTTGGCCTACGCCCTGATGGAACGGATGGCCTGCGGAGACCTTCTGGACGACGAATGGCGGACCACCATGCGACGGATCGAAGCCCTCATCCGGGACGGGTGAGAAAAAGGGGCCGTCCATGAAGGAACCGCGGTGGGGTCGCGCCCGCCGGCTCGTGACTCCTGTGGCCGGTGCAGGCACAATAGCGCCCCATGGATCTGCCCCCCCTCCATCTCTCCAAGGGCCGTGAACGGCGGCTGCGGTCCGGCCATCCGTGGATCTACAGCAATGAGGTGGACACCACACGCTCGCCCCTCAACGCCTTCGCGCCGGGGGATCCGGTGGCGGTGCTGGACCACCGGGGGCGCTGGCTGGCCTGGGCCTACGTCAACCCCCACAGCCTCATCTGCGCCCGCGTGGTGAGCCGCGACCGCGCCCACCCGTTGGACCGCTCCCTGCTGGTGCATCGCATCAAGGTGGCGTTGGGATTGCGTCGGCGCCGTTACCCCACGCCCCACTACCGGCTTTTCTTCGCGGAGTCGGACGGCATGCCGGGGCTGGTGGTGGACCGTTACGGCGACCACCTCGTGGCCCAGCTCACCACCGCCGGCATGGAGCGCCGCCGCCAGGAGGTGGTGGAGGCGCTGGACAAGGTGTTGCGCCCCGCCGGCATCCTGTTGCGCAACGACACGCCGGTGCGTGCGCTCGAAGGGCTGGAGGCTTACGTGGAAGTGGCCGCCGGCGACGTGCCCGAAGAGGCGGCGCTGGAAGAGGGCGGCGTCCGCTTCATCGCCCGTCTCCACCAGGGACAGAAGACCGGCTGGTATTACGACCAGGCGGCCAACCGGGAGCGCCTGCTCCCCTGGGTGGGGGGCGCCCGGGTGCTGGATCTGTTCAGCCACGCGGGCGGCTGGGGCGTGAGGGCCGCCGTGGCGGGCGCCGCCGAGGTGCTTTGCGTGGACCAGTCGGCGCGCGCCCTCGAGGACGTGGCGCGCCATGCCGAGCTGAACGGCGTGGCGGGGCGGGTCTCGGTGCGGCGCGGGGACGCCTTCGACGTGGTGCGTGATCTGCGACAGCATCGTGAGCGGTTCGACGTGGTGGTGGTGGATCCGCCGGCCTTCATCAAAAGGCGCAAGGATCTGGCCGAGGGGACCTTGGCCTATCGCCGCATCAACGAGGCGGTGATGCCTCTGCTCAACCGCGACGGCCTTCTGGTGACCTCCTCCTGTTCCTATCACATGACTGCGGAACACCTTTTGGAGACGGTGCACAAAGCGGCCCGTCACCGGGACCGGCGGTTGCAGCTGATCGAGCGCGGGGGCCAGGGGCCGGACCATCCGGTGCATCCGGCCGTGCCCGAGACGGCCTATCTGAAAACCCTCTTCTTGCGCGTGCTGCCCGCTTCCTGAGCCATGAACTATCCCGATCTGGATCCCGTGGCCCTGGCGTTGGGGCCGATCAAGATCCACTGGTATGGATTGATGTACCTGGTGGGGTTGGCCGGCGGTTGGGCCCTGGCCCGCCGACGCATCCGCAAGCGGGCCGATTTGGGCTGGACCGCGCAACAGGTGGATGACCTGCTGTTCTACTGCGCCGTGGGCGTGGTGGCGGGGGGGCGCATCGGCTACATCCTGTTCTACAACTTCGACGCCTGGGTGGACGATCCTTTGCGCCTGTTTCGGGTGTGGGAAGGCGGCATGTCCTTCCATGGCGGCCTTCTGGGGGTGCTGGGGGCCATGGCGCTCTATGCCCGTCGCCATGGGCGGCGCTTTTTCGATGTGACCGACTTCATCGCCCCCTACGTTCCCATCGGCCTGTTCGCCGGGCGCATCGGCAACTTCATCAACGGCGAGCTGTGGGGCGCACCCTCCAACCTGCCTTGGGCCATGCGGTTGCCGTGCGACCGTTTCTTCGTCCTGTGCCGCGATAAACTGGGACTGCCGCCGGAAGCGGCCTGGACGCCGCCCCTCCACCCCACGCAGCTCTACGAGGCGTTGGGAGAGGGGTTGTTGCTGTTTTTGTTGCTCTGGTGGTTCTCGGCCCGGCCCCGGCCGCGCGCCGCGGTGTCCGCCCTCTTTTTGCTGGGGTACGGCGTGGCGCGCTTCGCGGTGGAGTTCGTGCGCCTGCCCGATGCCCACATCGGCTATCTGGCCTGGGGTTGGCTCACCATGGGGCAATTGCTCTCCCTGCCGATGATTCTGGCGGGAGCGGCGCTGTTGGTCTGGCGTTGCCGCCGCGGTTGTCGATCGCGGGCGGCTTCCGTTCACCATTGACATTGGAACACCATGGAACAGTATCTCGAGCTGCTCAGAAAAGTGCGCACCGAAGGGGCGCCCAAGGCGGACCGCACCGGCACCGGCACCTGGTCGGTGTTCGGCCACCAGATGCGTTTCGATCTGGCTGAAGGCTTTCCCTTGGTCACCACCAAGAAGATCCACCTGAAGTCGGTGATCCACGAGCTGTTGTGGTTCTTGCGCGGCGACACCAACATCGCCTATCTGAACCGCCACGGGGTGACCATCTGGGACGAATGGGCGGACGAGCGGGGCGAGCTGGGCCCCATCTACGGCCGCCAGTGGCGCGCCTGGCCGACGCCCGGCGGCGCCATCGACCAGATCCAGCAGGTGGTGGAGCAGATCCGCGCCACGCCCCATTCACGGCGCCTGGTGGTGTCGGCATGGAACCCGGCGGACCTGCCGGACGAGTCCATCTCTCCCCAGGAGAACGTGCGCCGGGGGCGCATGGCGCTGGCGCCCTGTCACGCCCTGTTTCAGTTCTACGTCCGCGACGGCCGCCTTTCGTGCCAGCTCTACCAGCGCAGCGCCGATGTCTTTCTGGGCGTGCCCTTCAACATCGCCAGCTACGCCCTGCTCACCCTCATGGTGGCCCAGGTGTGCGATCTGGCGCCGGGAGAGTTCATCCACACCCTGGGAGACGCCCATCTCTATCGCAACCATTTGCGGCAGGCCGATGAGCAGCTCTCGCGCACTCCTTATCCCTTGCCCGCCTTGCGGCTCAACCCCGAAGTGCGTTCGTTGGACCGTTTCACTTACGACGATTTCGAGCTGGTCGGCTATCGCTGCCACCCGGCCATACCCGCGCCCATCGCGGTTTGAAGCCGCGCCTCATTCATCGCGGATGGCATCCGCCGGGTCGATGTGGGTGGCCTTCCATGCGGCCAACAGGGCGCTGGCCACCGCCACGCCCAGGGTCAGCGCGGCGGCCGCCGCCACGTGGCCGGCCGGCAACTGGCAGATGCGGCCGCTGGCCGGCATCTCTTCCGCGAACACCCGGTTGATGACGGCCGCCAGGGCGGCGTAGCTTCCCAGCGCGGTGAGCAGGCCGCCCCCCGCGATCATCAATCCTTCGAAGACCGGAAACAGAAACAGGTCGCCGCGCGAGAAGCCGATGAGCCGCAACATGGCCAGATCGCGCCGTTTGCGTTCGACGGAGGCATAGAGGCTGGCCACCAGCACCGCCACCCCGCCGCCGATGCCGAGCACGGCGATGAGCCAGAACAGGCGGGTGAGCCCTCGGTCCAG
>CAYOJM010000088.1:0-4032 GCA_964404295.1 uncultured Sedimenticola sp.
TGGTCTACTTCGAGACCGACACCGCAGCCAACATTTCCCGAGACAAGGAGCACCACGAGCTGGTCAAAAGCTTCAACGAGCAGCTCCAGAAAGAGGGCGTGAAGACAGTGGTGACCCACATCGAAGAAGCCGCCCAATTGGCACGGCTCTGGAACATCGGTGTGGACTACATCCAGGGCAACTTCATTCAGGAACCGGCCGACAGCATCGTCTACGACGCCGAGCTCTGAACCGCATCGCCCTGGTTGGCAATGCCGTGCGGCACGTGTCCCGCCGGCACGAACTGGGCGGCCGATGTCACATGGTGGCTCTGGTCGTCGAAGAAAATGTCTGCCCGAAACGCCTTGAGAAAGGCGCTCTTGTCCATTCCCCCCAGAAACAAGGCTTCGTCGATGCGGATGTCCCAGGCCCTCAGGGTGCGGATCACCCGCTCGTGCGCCGGAGCGCCCCGAGCCGTCACCAGCGCAGTGCGAATGGGGGAAGTACCGGCATCGGCCAACGACTGCATCCGGTGCAATACCTCGAGAAACCGGCGAAACGGGCCTGCTTCCAACGGTTTGCGTGCCGCAGCCTTTTCACTCGCTTCGAAGGCTTGGAGCCCTTTTTGGCGGTAAATCCGCTCGGCCTCGTCGGAAAAGAGTACGGCATCGCCATCGAAAGCGATGCGCAGCTGCTCCGATTCCGATGCCTCCGTCGGCGTGCGCTCTTTTACCGGCATCGGCGTGATAGTGGCCGCCGCCACCCCCGCCTGCAGTGCCCGCGCCACGTCCTCGGGCTCGGCGGAAAGAAACAGGTGCGCACCCAGGACCGACGCATACTCGAAAGGGCTGCGGCCGCCGGTGAATGCCGCCCGGGTGATGTCCAGCCCATGATGTTCGATGGAGTTGAACACCCGCAAGCCGGTGTCGGCGCTGTTGCGTGACAACAGCACCACTTCCACCTTCACCCGCCCCTCGAACACCCGATTGAGATTGAGCAGCTTGCGCACCAGGTAGAAGGCGACCCCCGGCTCGAGCACATCGTCTTCGTGTTCGATCTGGTACTCGTGGTAGGCATCCACCCCCTGCTCTTCGAAGATGCGGTGGGATTCATCCAGATCGAACAGCGCCCGCGAGGAGGTGGCCACCACCAGGGTGGGGCGGTCTCGATTGTCCAGATCAGGGTTCACCAGGGCATGAAGCTGTTCATGAAGGACATGGGCCGGCCGATGTTGCGGTTGAGCCGATGCATGTCGTGCTGCATGTTGCGGGTGGTGACGGTCATGTCCCGTGTGGAGGCATTCATCATCTGAATGGAGCGGTCCATGGATTCCATGCTCGCCAAAATGGGTTGCAGGGTGGCCACACGCTGTTCGATGGAATCCAGGCTCACCGTCATGGTGCGAATGTTGGTGGTGATCTGGCCCATGTTCTCCGACATGTTCTGCATGTTGTTGGAGAGCACCGACATATGAGAATCCACGCTGATGGCCAGATAGTGGACATCTCCCGCCAACCGGTAGATGAGAAAAAAGCCATAGGCGGCCAGCACCACGAAGGCGAACATGGAGGGGTAGATGATCAGCTCCCACCGCCGGGCGCTGCTCTCGAAAGCCTCGGAAAGCCGGTCGAAGCCGCTGTTCTCAGCGGCGGCACGGCGCTTTTCTTCGCTGGATTTCACCTTGGCGTTCATCGGGTGGTCTTCGACGGATGGCATCATGAGCACCGGTGATGGCCGGCACTCCAATGATAGTCAACAAATCCGCTTATGGAAAACAAGAACCTGCTGATACTGTGATACGGCGCCGGATCAGCTGAGCACGTGGGGATAGAGCACGGCGGCCAAGGTGTTCCACTCCTGAGCCCCCTTGCTGCGAGGATCGAGTTCGAACACCGCCAATCCTTCGCTGAACGAACGGCGAAAAGCGGTGCGCTGGGCCAGGCGCGCCTTGATGAAATGGACGCCGGGCAGGGAGACCAGCGCCGCCGCAGCTTCATCGCTTTCACGTACCGTGGGGTTGGTGTCGGCCCGGTTGATGAACGCCAGCACCTCCGGCGGCCGATCCCGGCTCTCGGAGACGGCGGCGATCAAACGCAGGAAACGCTGGGTGGACCAGATGTCGGCTTGGCTGGGCGGAACGGGCACCAGAATGCGGTCGGCGACGCGGATGGCTTGCTTGAGAGACTCCAGATCGGCGGTGCCCACATCCACCAGCACCTCATCGTATTCGGAGAGCTTTTCCGGATACCAGAGCAACTCCTTGTGCCCCAGCTCCACCGGCGGTTCGAATCCTTCCTCTTCACGCACCTCCACCACATCGGTGAGGGTCGCCTGGGGATCGGCGTCGATGGCCAGCACCCGCTGGTGGGCGTAAGCCAACCAAACGGCCAGGTTGAAAGCGATGGTGCTCTTGCCCGACCCCCCCTTGAGGCTGCCGATGACGGTGATCATGCTTGTCCCTCTCCCCTGTGTGGCCCGGTCGCGGGCGAGATCCGAACGCGCATTGCCCGGCATTCTACCACTGCAAACGCGGAATAGAGCCCGCCACGCACATGATCAAGAGAGCCCGTCTTCGGTATCGAGGCTCTTGAGACGGATCCCTCGACGGCCACCTTTGCGCGAACCGGCTGCCGGCGTCTTCTTGGCGACCCCCTCCTTGCGGATGCTCTGTTTCTTCACCGAAACTTTCTTGGCCGCCTTCTTCTTCGCCGCTTTTTTGGCCGTCTTCTTCGCCGCCTTTTTCTTGGTCGCCTTGCCGTTGCCGTTCTTCTCCAACGGCTGGGAGATCAGATCCAGGTCGTCCGCAGAGGCGGTGGCCTCGATGGGATAAGCCACTTTGTCCGTGGTCGGCTTGGCAAAGGCTTTACCCGTGGGCACTTTCTCCTCCACCTGAGCCAGCAGTGCATCGACGGAGGATTTGGACCCGGATTGTGCTTCGGGTGCGGATGTCTCGGGCACCCCGACTGCGGCGGATGGACGCTCCGGCTCCGGTTCGGGCACGGGCTCCGGAGCGGGTTGGGACTTCGCTTTCTCGGGCGACGGCTCTCCAGCCTCCGACAAAGGCCCTCTCTCTTCCGCTGCCGCCTGGCCCTTCGAGCCGGCCGGTCGTTCGGACGGCACCGGCTCGGTTTGGGTCTCGTCTTCATCCACCACCGGTACCGTCGTCCCGGACTCGCGCGGTGGTCCGGCCGCAGGAGGAGGCGCGGCAGGTGCCGGCTCGGGGGCCCGTCGCGCGCGGGTGAGCAGACTCCGCACCAGGCCCACCAGTTTCACCATCAGGGTCACCATCCAGATGATGAGAGTGGCGATCAGTTGCCAGCTCCGCTTGAGAAGAGAAACCCGCGGCCTGGCGGCGCCGGACCCGGAAGGGCCACCGCGACCGCCCGGCTTGTCGCACTTGCGACCGGCCACCTCACACAACGACTTGGCCGCCTGCACACAGCCCAACGGAATCACCACCAGGGTGAGGAGGGTGGAAACCAGCACCCCAGAGGCCAAAGAGATGGCCATTCCCTGAAAAATAGGATCGAAAAAGATCACCGTGGAGGCGAACACCAGAGCGAAAGCGGTGATGAGAATAGGCCGCGTCCGCGTCTTGCACGCCTGGATCACCGCCTCGGCCACGGGCACCCCTTTTTGCACCTCGTGGATGGAAAAGTCCACCAGTAGGATGGAGTTGCGCACGATGATGCCCGCCAGGGCGATCCAGCCGATCATGGAGGTGGCAGTGAACTCCCCACCCCAGCCGTTGGCGAAAAATATGGCGTGCGCGGGAATGATGCCCAAAAGGGTGAGCGGGATGGGCGCCATGATGAGCGCCGGTATGCGGAAATTTCCGAACTCCCAGACCACCAGGATGTAGATGAGCACCAAGGCCGCAGCGAAGGCGATGCCCATGTCGCGGAAGGTTTCATAGGTGATCTGCCACTCGCCGTCCCACTTCAGCGCGAAGTTCACCGGCAGCTCCGGCTGGGCGATGAAATACTGCTCGATCGCCCGCCCGGTGACGGGATCCTTCGCCCCCTTCAGCTCGCCGTAAATCTCGAACATGCC
>CAYOJM010000089.1:0-9316 GCA_964404295.1 uncultured Sedimenticola sp.
CTTCGGGCGCGAGGAAATAGTGGATCGCCGGCGGACCGGAAGGGAGGGCGCGGGCCAGCCGGATGTGCGGCACATCGGGCTCCACGACCCGCACTTCCAATGCATGGACGGCGGCGGCCCACAGCAGCCACCCCGAACATGTCCATATTGCCAGCCAACGCGAAATCACATCTCGACCCTCGCTTCGGCGGGCGGGGGAGGAAAGCCGCTCGCCACCCCTTCCTGGGTCTCTTGCTTCAGTATCTTCCGAACGGAAGCGTGGTGCTTTGATCCATGGCAACAGGCGTGCTTTTTCCTGGTCGGAGCTTGCGGTCTTCTGGGACGATCCATTAAGGTCATTGCTTTGCAATCCATCTGTAGTGCGTCTTTTTTCGGGGGTACCTGAATCATGGATCGTCGCGAATTCCTCAAAAAGGGCGGTGCGGTCGCGGCTGTGGCGGGAGCCGGCCTGAGCGCCGCGCCGGCCATCGCCAAGTCCACCATCAAGTGGAAGATGGTCACCACCTGGCCCAAAAACTTTCCCGGCCTGGGCACCGGGGCCAACAATCTGGCCAGGCTCATCACCGAGATGTCCGGCGGCCGTCTCAAGGTGAAGGTCTATGGCGCCAAGGAGCTGGTGCCGGCTTTCGAGGTGTTCGATGCCGTCTCCCGCGGCACCGCCGAGCTGGGGCACGCTTCGGCCTATTACTGGAAAGGCAAGGTGCCCGAGGCCCAGTTCTTCTCCACCATGCCTTTCGGTATGACCGCCCAGGAGATGAACGGCTGGATCTACTACGGCGGCGGTCAGAAGCTGTGGGACGAGGCCTATGCCCCCTTTGGTGTCATGGGACGGCCCGCGGGCAACACGGGCGTTCAGATGGGCGGCTGGTTCAACAAGGAGATCAATTCCCTGGCCGACCTCAAGGGGTTGAAGATGCGCATTCCCGGTTTGGGCGGCGAGGTGCTCAAGCGCCTCGGCGGCACCCCGGTGAATCTGCCGGGGGGGGAGCTCTTCACCGCCCTCACTTCCGGCACCATCGACGCCACCGAGTGGGTGGGTCCTTACAACGATCTCGCCTTCGGCCTCTACAAGGCGGCCAAGTATTACTATTACCCCGGCTTCCACGAGCCGGGAACCATCCTCGAAGCGCTCATCAACAAGAAAGCTTTCGAAGCGCTTCCCAAGGATCTGCAGTCCATCGTCCTCAACGCCTGCAAGGTGGTGAACATGGACATGCTGGCCGAATACAGTGCGCGCAATCCAGGCGCGTTGGAACAGTTGGTGAACAAGCACGGCGTGCAACTGCGGGCCTATCCGGACGATGTGCTCGCCCAGCTCCGCGACGTCTCGGTAGAGGTGGCCGAAGAGCTGGCCGCCCAAAATGCGCTGGCTGGCAAGATCTATCGCAGCTACAAGAGCTTCCTGGAGGCTTCGCGCAAATACACCCGCATCACCGATTTTGCTTATCTGAAAGCGCGCGACGGCGCTTGATCCATTCCCGCCGCCGGTCCGCCGGGGCCGGCGGCTTTTCTCGGTCTT
Organism: uncultured Sedimenticola sp.; assembly: GCA_964404295.1. GTDB lineage: Bacteria > Pseudomonadota > Gammaproteobacteria > Chromatiales > Chromatiaceae > Thiolapillus. Next base: position 1,520 of record CAYOJM010000089.1, read on the forward strand.
GTCATGCCGCCCCTTCCACCGCTTGCGCTTTATGTGCATCTGCCCTGGTGCCTGCGCAAGTGTCCCTACTGCGATTTCAATTCCCACCCCGTCGAAGGCGCGCCGCCCGTTTCGGACTACATCGAAGCGTTGTTGCGGGACCTGGAAGAAGAGGTCGCCGTCGTGGGACCGCGGCGAATCCATGCCGTTTTCATCGGGGGCGGCACGCCCAGCCTGTTCCGTGGGGCCGAGGTGGCTGCGCTTCTCGAGGGCATCGATCGTCGGGCGCCCTTGGCGGCCGAGGTGGAGATCACCCTCGAGGCCAACCCGGGCACCGCCGACGCCGCCCGATTCCATGATTACCGTTCGGCGGGGGTGAACCGCCTTTCGCTCGGGATTCAGTCGTTCGACGACGAAGCCCTCGCCCGACTGGGGCGCATCCATGACGCCCGCCAGGCCCACGCCGCTTTCGAGAGCGCCCGTCGGGCCGGTTTCGAGAACATCAACCTGGATCTCATGTACGGCCTGCCCGGCCAACGGCCGGAGGATGCGGTGGCGGACCTTCGGCGGGCGCTGGCGCTTGGGCCGGAGCACCTCTCCTGGTACCAACTCACCCTCGAGCCAGGGACCCCGTTTCACCGCCGGCCGCCCCCCTTGCCCTGCGACGACACCTTATGGGCCATTCAACGGGCCGGACTGGAGCGGCTGGAAGCGGCCGGCTATCTGCGCTATGAGATCTCTGCTTTCGCCCTTGAAGGGCGCCGTTGTCGCCACAATTTGAATTACTGGACGTTTGGGGATTACCTGGGCATCGGCGCCGGCGCCCACGGCAAGCTCACCAACGCAAGGGGCGTCTTCCGTTACCAGAAGCCCCGTCGACCCCGGAGCTACATGGCGGCGCCGCGGCGCGAAGCGGAACAGGCGGTAGCCCAGGCGGAGCTGCCGCTGGAGTTCCTCATGAATGCCTTGCGCCTCGTCGAAGGTGTGGACGAGGCGTTGTTCACCGCCCGCACGGGGCTGCCGCCCGCTGCATTGGAGCCGGGCCTGTCCCGGCTTCGCCGGCGGGGCCTGCTGGCGCCGAAAGGCATTCGGGCCACGCCGAGAGGATTGGATTTTCTGAACGAACTGTTGCTGGAGTTTCATCCATGACCGACGACTATCGACCCATTTCTTGTGACCAGCACAGCGAATACGAGCTGCTGGCCATGCATCGTACGCCGGTGACCGTGCAGTACTTGGACGACAATGGCGCCGAGTGGCACTTTCAGGGCCGCATCACCGACCTGTTCACCCGCGACGGGGCTGAATACATGCGGCTGGAAGGAGAAGAGGGCGTGCTGGAGGTGCGGCTGGATCGCATCGAACGGCTGCGCAAGCACTGAATTCCTCGGGTTCGCGAGCGGACGGCGGCGTTTCGTGAGAGTCTTTCCGAGAGGAGGGGCAGTTTGCGTTTTGCGCCGTCCTCCCATAGAATACGCGGTCCCGTGGCGCCGTGGGCGCCGAAGTTCAGCGACGAGGGCCGGCGCCGGCCGGAGACGGACATGAAACCAGACATTCATCCCGAATACTGCGAGATCAAGATCACCTGCAGCTGCGGCAACAGCTTCGAGACCCGCTCCACTCTGTGCAAGGACCTGCACGTGGAAGTCTGTTCGGCTTGCCATCCGTTCTACACGGGGCAGCAGAAAATCGTCGATACCGCCGGCCGTGTGGACCAGTTCCGCAAGCGTTACGGACGGTGATTCCTTGTTGATCTCCATGAGGAGGCGCCCTGGCGGCGCCTTTTTCGTTTCAGCCGGGAGCTTGCCATGAGCCGGGATCTGGATGCCGACATCAACCGCGCCGCCCTCGAATACCACGCCAAGCCGGTGCCGGGAAAGGTCGCCATTGCAGTGACCAAGCCCACCGACTCCCAGGCCGACCTGGCGCTGGCCTACACGCCGGGGGTGGCGGAGCCGGTGCGGCGCATCGCCGAAGATCCCGAGGCCGCGTATCGCTACACCGCGAAAGGCAATCTGGTGGCGGTGATCACCGACGGCACCGCCGTGCTGGGGCTCGGCAACACGGGGGCGTTGGCCGGAAAGCCGGTCATGGAGGGCAAGGCGGTGCTGTTCAAGCACTTCGCCGGCATCGATGTTTTCGACATCGAGGTGAACGCCGCCACGCCTCAGGAGTTCGTGGAAACCGTGGTGCGCATCGCCCCCACCTTCGGCGGCATCAATTTGGAAGACATCGCCGCGCCGCACTGTTTCGAGATCGAACAGGCGCTCATCGAGCAGTTGGACATCCCCGTCTTCCACGACGACCAGCACGGCACCGCCATCATCATCGCCGCCGGGCTGCTCAACGCCCTCGAACTCCAGGATAAACGGCTGGAAGAGGCGCGTATCGTGGTGCTGGGCGCCGGAGCCGCCGGCATCGCCGCGGTGCGACTGCTTTGCTGCATGGGTGCCCACCGTAACAACATCCTGGTGCTGGACCGGCAAGGGGTGATCCACACCGGGCGCAAGGATTTGAATCCGTACAAGTGGAGCGTGGCGGCCGACACCGGCCTGCGTACGCTTTCGGAAGCCATGGCGGGTGCCGATGTCTTCATCGGCGTGTCGGGACCGGACCTGGTGACGCCCGAAATGCTCGCCTCCATGGCGGATCGGCCGGTGGTGTTCGCCCTTTCCAATCCGGTGCCCGAAATCCGTCCCGAGGTGGCGTGGCAGGTGCGCGACGACCTGGTCATGGCCACGGGCCGCACCGATTACCCGAACCAGGTCAACAACGTGCTGGGCTTTCCCTTCATTTTCCGCGGCGCCCTGGACGTGCGTGCCCGTTGCATCAACGAGGCCATGCAGGTCGCCGCCGTCCATGCCTTGAAGCGGCTCACCCGAGAGCCCGTGCCCCGGTCGGTGCTCGAGGCGTACGGGTTGGATGCGCTCGAGGCTGGACGGGACTACATCTTGCCCAAGCCGTTGGATCCCCGCTTGCGCGAATGGGTTTCTCCTGCCGTTGCGGCGGCCGCCATCCAGACCGGCGTGGCCCGTGCGCCCTGGCCGGATCACTACCCTCCCATCGATCGCTTCATCGAATCCGTTTGAGCAGGCCGCCCGCGTGGGGCTGCTATGCTTTGAACGAGGTGTTCGGCGCAAATGTTGGACGAATATACTAGGATTTTTGTCCAAAAACGTGGAGGTGAGAGATGCGCAAGGTGGCCATCGTGGGGGCCGGTCGTGTGGGCGAAGCCACGGCCCAAGTGCTGGCGGAGAAGGAGGTGTGCCGCGAAGTGGTGTTGCTGGACGTTCGTGAAGGGGCGCCCCAGGGCGTGGCGCTGGACATCATGCAAACGGCGCCCCTGGCCGGTTTCGACACCCGTGTGGTGGGCAGCAACGATCCGGCCGATCTGGCCGGTGCCGAATTGGTGGTGGTCACCGCCGGACACCCTCGCAAACCGGGGATGTCGCGCTCGGACGTGCTCGCCACCAATCTGGCTGTGATCGACGGCATCGTGGATCAGGTGCTCGAGTGGGCGCCGCAGGCCGTATTGCTCATGGTCACCAATCCGGTGGACGTGCTCACCTGGCGCGCCTGGCAACGCACGGGCTGGCCGCGAACGCGGGTGTTCGGCCAGGCGGGGGTGCTCGACGCCGCCCGCATGGCCGCTTTCATCGCCCAGGCGACCGGCTTTTCGGTGAAGGACATCACCACCTTGGTATTGGGCGGCCATGGTGATGCCATGGTGCCGTTGCCCCGTTTGAGCACGGTCAACGGGGTGCCCGTGGGCCACTTCCTGGATGAGGCGCAAATCCAGGATATAATTCGGCGGACACGCGACGGCGGCGCCGAAATCCTGGCCCTGCGCCGGATCTCCAGCGCCTATGATGCGCCGGGCGCCGCCGTGGCGGCCATGGTGGAAGCCATCGCCCGTGATCGGCGGCGGCTCATGCCTTGCGTCGCCGTCCTCCAAGGTGAATACGGAGTGCGCGATGTCGCCATGGGGGTGCCCTGCGTGCTCGGTGCCGGAGGAGTGGAGCAGGTGGTGGAGCTGGCGCTGGATGCGGAGGAGCGCGACGCCTTCGCCCGCTCGGCCCGGGCCGTGGCCGCAGACATCGGCCGGATCCAAGACGGCCCGGGGTCCTGAAGACTGACGAGTGAACACGAACGGAGCGGTGCACGATGTCCGAGAAGAAAGCAACCATAACCTTGGGGGACGACGGCCGGTCCTGGTCGTTCGACGTGATCTCCGGCACCGAAGGACCCGACGCGATCGACATCCGCAAGCTCTATGGCGAAGCCGGTCTGTTCACCTACGATCCCGGTTTTCTCTCCACCGCGAGCTGCCGCAGCAGCATCACCTACATCGACGGCAACGAAGGGATCCTGCGTTACCGCGGCTACCCCATCGAGCAGCTTGCCGAAAAGAGCACCTTCATCGAGGTGGCCTGGCTGTTGCTCTACGGTGATCTGCCCACCGCGGCGCAACTCGAGGCGTTCAGGGACATCATCACCCATCACACCATGGTCAACGAAGCGCTGTTGCGATTCTTCGAGGGGTATCACTACGATGCCCACCCCATGGCCATGATGGTGGGGGTGGTCGGGTCTCTCGCCGGCTTCTATCACGATTCGCTGGACATCTTCGATCCCCGCCATCGCGACATCTGCGCCCACCGCCTCATCGCCAAGACGCCCACCATCGCCGCCGCGTGCCACAAGCACAACATCGGCGAACCGTTCATGTATCCGCGCAACGATCTGAGCTACGCCGCCAACTTCATGTACATGCTCAAGGGCACGCCGTGTGAGGAGTATCAGGTGGATCCGCTGGCCGAGCGGGCGCTGGATCTGCTGTTCATCCTGCACGCCGACCATGAGCAGAACGCATCCACCTCCACCGTGCGTCTGGCCGGCAGTTCGGGCGCCAACCCGTTCGCATGCGTCGCCGCCGGGATCACTTCCTTGTGGGGGCCGGCTCACGGCGGGGCCAACGAGGCGGTGTTGAAGATGCTCGAAGAGATCGAACACGCCGGCAACATCGACAAATACATCGCCCGCGCCAAGGACAAGAACGATCCCTACCGGCTCATGGGCTTCGGCCACCGGGTCTACAAGAATTACGATCCACGCGCGCGCATCATCCGCAGCGTCTGCCACCAAGTGCTGGAGGAGCTGGCGGACAGCAACAACCCCTTGTTCGAGACGGCCCTGCGGCTGGAAGAGCGGGCCATGAACGACGAGTATTTCATCGAGCGCAAGCTCTACCCGAACGTGGACTTCTACTCGGGGATCATCTATCGCGCTCTCGGCATTCCCGACAACATGTTCACCGTCATGTTCGCTATCGCCCGAACCGTGGGCTGGATGGCCCACTGGATGGAGATGGTGTCCGACCCCGAATTCCGCATCGGCCGGCCCCGACAAATCTATGACGGCGCGCCCAAGCGGGACTACGTGCCCCTGGAAGCGCGCGGCTGAAGCGCGGACCCCGCCTCAGAACAATTCGTCTTCGTCGCCTCCCGTTTGGCTTTCGGCATAGGGCTCGGCCGCCGGTCGCTCGTCCATGATCGGCGGTTCGGTGCCGGGCATGAACACTTCCAGAAGGGTGTCGGCGCGTTTGCCGGTGACCCTCAGGCCGGTTTTCTTGTCGATGCGGGCCGCCACCAGGGAATCGGGCATCTTCGGCGGGTCGTCGGGGACCCCTTCGAGGGCCTCTTTCATGAAGGCCATCCAGGCCGGCAAGGCCACCCGTCCACCCACTTCTTTCTTCCCCAGGGTGCTGTTGTCGTCGAAGCCGACCCAGACCACGGTCACCAGATGCTGGTTGTAGCCGTTGAACCAGGCGTCCCGCTGATCGTTGGTGGTGCCCGTCTTGCCGGCCAGGTCTTTGCGTCCCAGGGCTCGGGCCCGCCAGCCGGTGCCATGGGTGATGACGTCCTGCATCATAGAATACATGATGTAGCGGTTCTCCTCGCTCAGCGTGCGCGGCGCCGGCCGGCACCCCTGGTCGGGCTCACACCCGGCCACCACGGGGTCGGCCTCGAACACCGGTTCGCCGTTACGCTCGATGCGACGGATGAACCAAGGCTCCACCAGGTAGCCGCCGTTGGCGAGCACCGCGTAGGCCCGGGCCATCTGGAGGGGGGTCACCTCGCCACTGCCCAACGCCAGGGAGAGGCCGTGGGGAAGCGCCTCGGGATCGAAGCCGAAGCGGCGCGCGTGATCCAGGACGTGCGCGATGCCCATGGAGCGCAGCAGGCGGATGGAGACGAGATTGCGCGACTTGGTGAGCGCCATGCGCAGGCGGGTGGGGCCGTAGAACTTGCCGCTGTAGTTCTCCGGCCGCCAACTGTCGCCGCTGCCGTCGTCTTCGATGACCACCGGGGCGTCGTTGATGATGCTGGCGGGAGTGAATCCCGCCTCCAGCGCGGCGGAATAGATCACCGCCTTGAAGCCGGAGCCGGGCTGGCGCTTGGCCTGGGTGACCCGATTGAATTTGCTGGCATAGAAATCGTAACCGCCCACCAGAGCCAGGATGGCGCCGTTCTTGGGATCGAGCGAGACCAGGGCGCCGCTCACGCGCGGCACCTGGGCGAGCCGCCAGTAGGGTTCGGGCGGCTCGGGTCGCGTCCCACCTTCCTTCTGTTTCTTCCGGTCCGGTTCGTCGATCCAGCGCTGCACCCGCACCAGATCGCCCACGCGAACGATTTCGGCGGCCCGTTTCGGCGCTGGTCCCCGCTTGTCGACGCTGACATAGGGGCGGGCCCATTCGAGCCCTTTCCAGGGGATGGTCACTTCCCCATGATCGCGCACCGCCACGCGGATGGCTTTCTCCTGCACCTCCACCACCAGCGCCGGCAACAGGTCGCCCACTGCGGCCCGCTCTTTCAAAAGAGCCTGGCGCGCTTCGGGCGTGTCCGGGAGCGGGGTCACGTGACCTTCCGGGCCGCGCCAACCGTGGCGCCGATCGTAGGCCGCCAGCGCTTTGCGCAAGGCGCGGTTGGCGGCATCCTGGAGGCGGGCGTCCACGGTGGTGGTCACTTCGAAACCGCCGGTGTAGGCCGCTTCGCCATAGTCGCGCACCATCTTTTCGCGCACCATCTCCGCCAGATAGGGGGCTTCCACTTCGATCTCGGTGCCGTGCAGGCTGGCGGTGACCGGCGCCGCCATGGCGCTTCGTGCCGTCTCTGCGTCGATGTAACCGACTTCACGCATGCGGCGCAGCACATAGTTGCGCCGCTGCTTGGCCCTTTCGGGGTTGGCCACCGGGTTGTAACGGGAGGGTGCCTTGGGCAGGCCGGCGATCATGGCCATTTCGGGCAGGGTCAGCGCATCCAGCGATTTGCCGTAATAGACTTTCGCCGCCGCTTTGACACCGTAGGCCCGGTGGCCGAGATAGATCTTGTTCAGGTAGAGCTCCAGGATCTCCTCCTTGCTCAGCGCCCTTTCGATGTCGAGGGCGAGGATGATCTCCCGGATCTTGCGGGTGTAGGTGCGCTCGCGGGTGAGAAAGAAATTGCGCGCCACCTGCATGGTGATGGTGCTTCCCCCTTGGCGTTTCTCTCCCGTGGTGAGAAGCGTCAGCGCGGCACGGGCCAGCCCCACCGGGTCGATGCCCTTGTGGCGGAAGAAGTTCTGATCCTCTGCGGCGAGAAAAGCCTGCACCAACCGCGGGGGGATCTCGTCATAGCGCACGGGGTAGCGGCGTTTCTCACCGTACTGGGCGATGAGCTTGCCGTCGGCGCTGTACACGCGCAGCGGCACCTGCAGTTGAACCTGGCGCAACTTCTCTATGGAAGGCAGGTCGCGCTTGAAGTAGTAGTAGCCGCCCAC
>CAYOJM010000090.1:0-16659 GCA_964404295.1 uncultured Sedimenticola sp.
CTGGCCCTGCTGCTGGGCCCCGCGGCGCTGTGCGCCGCAGAATCCCTGGAACCCATGGTGGTCACCGCCACCGGCTACCCCGTGAACCCGGCGGAGATGCCCGCCAGCATGGAGATCGTCACGCGGGAGGAGATCGAGAACAGCGTGGCCACCGACCTGGCCGACCTGCTCCGCTTCCGCACCGGCCTGGAGATCGGCCGCAACGGCGGACCCGGCCAGGCCGCCTCGCTCTTCGTCCGCGGCACCGAGAGCGACCACGTGCTGGTGATGGTCGACGGCGTGCCCATCACCTCCGGCAGCGTGGGCAGCGCCGCCATCCAGCACATCGATCCGCAGAACGTCGAGCGCATCGAGATCTACAAGGGGCCCCGCTCCACCCTGTGGGGCTCGGGCGCCATCGGCGGGGTGGTCAACATCATCACCCGGCGCGGCGGCGAGGGTATGGAGTGGGGCGGCTCCCTGGAGCTGGGCGAGAACGACACCACCCGCGCCGCCGCCCGCGCCTCCTGGAACGGTGACGGGAGGCGGCTGAGCGCCTCGGTCTCCCACCAGCAGACCGACGGCTTCCCGCCCCTGGAAGGCTCGAAAATCGACCGCGGCTACCGCAACACCACCTTCGACCTGGCCGCCGGCTTCGACGCCGGCATCCACCGCTTCGACCTGAGCCACTGGCAGGCCCAGGGCAACAACGAGTACCTGGACTTCTTCGGCGCTCCCCTGGACCAGGACTTCCTCAACAGCCGCAGCAGCCTCGGCTGGCGCGCCCGTTTCACCGACCGATGGGAGAGCCGGGTGGAGGTGACCCACGTGCGCGACCACATCGACCAGAACCAGAGCAGCGACTCGGTCCACACCGACCGCACCGAGATCCAGTGGCAGAACGAGATCACCCCCTACGGGAACGACCGGCTGCTGCTGGGCTACAAACACGGCCGGGAGTCGGTGGAAACGGTGGGGGGCTGGAGCCCCTACGACATCGACAGCACCATCCAGGAGGCCTGGATCCAGTACGACCTCACCCGCGGCGCCCACCATCTCATCGCCGGCGCCCGCCACCTGGACCACGAGGACGCCGGCAGCAAGCCCACCTGGAGCCTCAACTACGGCTACCGGCTCTCCGACGACACCCGCCTCTTCGCCAGCGCCGCCACCGCCTTCCGCGTGCCCAGCGCCAACGAGCGCTACGGCTTCGGCGGCAACCCCGATCTGAAACCGGAGGAGTCCACCAGCTACGAGCTGGGCCTGCGTCACACCCTGGCGCCCGGCCACGAGCTGAGCGCCTCTCTCTACCGCAACGACCTGGAGAACATGATCCAGTGGGTCCCCACCGGCCCCTGGACCGGCTACAACCGGAACGTGGCGCGAGCACGCATCGACGGCCTGGAGCTGAACTACGACTTCCGCGGCGAGGCCCTCGACCTGCACCTGGGCGGCAACTGGCAGAACCCCGAGGATCGCGATACGGGCGACCGCCTGCTGCGCCGCGCCCGCTACAGCCTCGATGCGCGCGTGGGCTACACCCTGGACCGCTGGCACCTGGGCGCGGACCTGCTCCACTCCGGCAACCGCATGGACTTTGGCGGTATCACCCTCGACAGCTATACTCTGGTGAACCTCGACGTCAGCTACCGCTTCACCCCGGAGTGGCAGCTCTTCGCCAAGCTGGAAAATGCCTTCGACGAGGAGTATCAACTGGCGGCGGGATACGCCGCTGCCGGTCGAACCGCTTATGTCGGCATCCGTTATCGGTGATTGTTCCATGGCCCGTCCGATCCGCATCTACACCCGCACGGGAGACGCAGGTCTGACGGGCCTGGCCGACGGAAGCCGCGTCCGCAAATCCCACCCGCGGGTGGAGGCGCTGGGCGCGCTGGACGAACTGAACGCCGCCATCGGGCTGGTTCGCGCCCAGGATTGCGGCGACCCCATCGACCGGCTGCTGGAAGAGATCCAGCAACGCCTGTTCGATCTGGGCGGTGAGCTGGCTCACTCCGGCCGCCAAGCGCTTTCGACACGCGACGTGGAAACGTTGGAACGGGCCATCGACGCCCTGTCGGCGCCACTGCCGCCTCTGGATCGGTTCGTGTTGCCGGGCGGTCCCCCCGCCGCGGCCCAGGCTCACCATGCCCGCGCCGTCTGCCGCCGCGCCGAACGGCGCCTCTGGCGGCTGGACGAAGACGAAAAGGTCAACACCTCCGCCCTGCATTATCTCAACCGGCTGTCGGACCTGTTGTTCGTGGTGGCGCGCCGACTGATCCACGACAGCGGCGCGAGCACCCCCACCTGGAAGCCCCGGCCATGAATCGGGAAGCGGGACCCGGAAGCCGAGTGAAGATCCATTTCAGCCTCACCTTGGAGGATGGCACCGAAGCCCTTTCCACCTTCGGCGAAGCACCGTTGGAGTGCACTCTGGGCGACGGCACCTTGCGCCCCGGCATGGAGATGGTGCTCTATGGCATGCGGGCCGGCGAAGAGGATTGCATCACCCTCACGCCGGAACAGGGTTGGGGAACACGGAACCCCGACCTCGTCCACGCCTTGCCCCGCAGCCGCTTCCCCGCCGAGATGAAACTGGAGCCCGGGCAGATCATCGCCTTCGACGCCGCCGAGGGCGAAGAGCTCACCGGCACCGTTCTGGCGCTCGACGCGGAACGGGTGGAAGTGGACTTCAACCACCCTCTCGCGGGTCGGAACGTGGTGTTTCGAGTGAAGGTGCTGGAGGTGGCGTAGCACGGCGCGCCCTCATCGTGTGGAAAAGCGGTTTCGGAACGCTCCGAGGTCCCGCCGTTCCGCGTTTTCGAAGACCGCCCCGGCCGTCCGAAGCGACGGCCGTTCCCCTACGACCCATCCGCGGCGACCCCGCCACCACGAATCCGCGCTCTCAAGACACGGCATCCCCATCGTCCCCCCCGAACCGACGGCGCACGTAATCCTCGACGATTCGTTGAAAGGCCTCGGCGATGCCATCCCCCTTGAGCGTGGTTCTCTTCACGCCGTCCACATAGACCGGTGCCGCGGGCCGTTCGCCGGTGCCCGGCAGGCTGATACCGATGTCGGCCTGTTTGCTCTCCCCGGGGCCGTTGACCACGCAACCCATGACCGCCACGGTCAGCCGCTCCACGCCAGGGTAGCGCCGGCGCCACTCGGGCATGCGCCGTTCGATGAACGCCTGGGTGTCCCTGGCGAGCGTCTGGAAATCACTGCTGCTGGTGCGTCCGCAACCAGGGCAGGCCACCACCTGGGGCGTGAAGTCACGCAAGCCCATGGACTGGAGAATCTGCTGGGCCACCTTCACCTCCACGGTGCGGTCGCCGCCCGGCTCCGGGGTGAGGGAGACGCGGATGGTGTCGCCGATCCCTTCCTGGAGCAGCACGGCCAACGCAGCGGTGGACGCGACGATGCCCTTGGTGCCCATGCCCGCCTCGGTGAGGCCCAAATGCAAGGCGTAGTCGCTCCGCTCCGCCAACATGCGATAGACGGCGATGAGATCCTGAACCCCGCTCATCTTGCATGACAGAACGATGCGATCGCGGCCCAACCCCAGCGCCTCCGCCCGAGCGGCACTCTCGAGTGCGGAGGTCACCATGATCTCGCGCACCAGCCGGTCCGAATCCAGCGGCTCCGCGGCGCGGGCGTTCTCGTCCATCATGCGCGCCACCAACGCCCGATCCAGTGAACCCCAATTGACACCGATGCGCACCGCTTTGCCATAGGTCATGGCCTTCTCGATCATGGCGGCGAATTGGGCGTCCCGGGTCTCACCGCTGCCCACATTGCCCGGATTGATGCGGTACTTGGCCAAAGCCTGGGCACATTCGGGATACTTCTCCAACAAACGGGCGCCATGGAAATGGAAATCCCCCACCAGGGGCACCGCCACGCCTTGCGCATCCAGCCGCTCGCGGATGGCGGGCACGGCGCGCGCGGCGGCTTCGGTGTTCACCGTAATGCGGACCAGCTCGGAACCGGCGCTGGCCAACGCCGCCACCTGCTGGACGGTGGCGGCCACGTCGGCGGTGTCCGTGTTGGTCATGGACTGGACCACCACCGGCGCGTCGCCGCCGATGATCACCCGATCCACGGCCACGGGAACGGTGACGTGTCGTTGGTTCACGGTCTCCTCGCTCGAATCTGGAATGGGAACGCCTGGATCATACTCCAACGCGCGCCATCCCAGGATGCCCACGCCGTTTCCGGTCTGTCACTCGGCGCGGGCTTCGGTCTGGGTGCGGTGGCGGTGCCCACTTTGGTATTCGCCTTCGGTGTGGCCCATTTCAGCCGGGAGGTGCACAACCACCTGCACCGCTGGCGCCCCCACCTGGAGACCGCCAGCATCGTCTTGCTGATGTTCATGGGCGCGGGAACGGCAGCGGGCTGGCTGAAACCTTGAATAAAAAAGCCCGGCGGACGCCGGGCCGGAAAGGGCTCTCACGCCTCCTGTCATTTCAGCTTGCCGATACCCAGCATCTTGAGGATGTACTTCTCGTAGATGGGCTCGGAGGATCCCTTCTTCATCTTACGGATGAAGTACTTCTCGAAGGCGATCTTGGCCATGTGCACCCACTTGCCCTTCTTGAACCAGGCCACGTTGCGCGGCGGGATCTGGGGCAGGGCCACGAAGGCGGCGCCGGTGTCGCCCATGTCGGCCAGGCAGATGGCGTTCCAGGTGGCCTTGGTGTCGAGCTCGCGTCCCTCGAGCTCGGCCTTGATGTTGTGGGTGATGGCGGTGACCATGGACTCGATCATGTAACCGGTCTTGGGTGCACCCGTGGGCACCGGCGTGGACTCCACCGGCGGAATGGCGATGCAGACGCCGGCGGCGTAGATGTTGGGATAGGTGGGGTTGCGCTGGTAGGCGTCGACGAAGACGAAGCCGCGCGGATTGCACAGCCCCTCCACGTTCATCACCGCGTCCACCCCCTTGAAGGCGGGCAGCATCATGGAGAACTTGAACTCGATCTCGTGATCCTTAATCTTGTTGCCGGCGTCGTCGTACTGCTCGACGTACATCTTGCCCTCTTCCACCTTGGTCACCTTGGCATTGGTGATCCAGTTGATGTGGTGGTTGCGCATCTCCGACTCGAGCATGCCCTTGGAATCACCAACACCCCCGAGGCCCAGATGGCCGATGTAGGGTTCGGAAGTGACGAAGGTCATGGGCACGCGGTCGCGCATCTTGCGCTTGCGCAGGTCGGTGTCCATGATGAAAGCGAATTCGTAGGCGGGGCCGAAGCATGAAGCGAAAGGCATGGCGCCGATGACCACGTGGCCCGGATCCTCCAGCAGTTTCTTATAGTTCTCGTAGGCGCGTTCGGCGTGGTCGATGGTGCAGATGGAGTCGGTGTGTCCCTCCTCGGGGCCGGCGCCCTCCACTTCTTCGAACGCCAGGCGCGGGCCGGTGGCGATGACCAGGTAGTCGTACTCCACCACTTCGCCGTCCTCGAGCTCCAGCTTGCTGTTCTCGGCGTCGATCCGATCGCACCGCTTGGCGATGAAGTGGATCCCCTTGCGCTCCACGTGGGGACGGATGTCGAAGGTGATGGCCTTGCGGTCACGCCACCCCACCGCGACCCATGGATTGGAGGGAACGAACTGGAAGTAATCACGCTCGTTGATGAGGGTCACTCGATGCTCGGTCCCCAGCATCTCCCTCAGTTCGTAAGCGGCAGGCATGCCGCCGGTGCCGGCGCCGAGAACGACGATGTGTGCCATCTTTTCCTCCTACGGGTTATCGTTGAAGCGGCCGCCGCGCTTCTAGTGATTGGGCAGGGCGCGGTCGGCGGAAAGGAAAATTATGTCAGAAACGGGCCGGCTCCGCCATGGCGGGCCGGCCCGCGGCGAAGCGGCGGTCAGAGGTCGCCGGTGACGCCGGCGTCCACGATGCTGTAGATGGTGTCACGCACCTTCTTGGCCAACGGCTGAAGCTCGGGCGGAAGCTCCACCCCCTCCACCATCATGTCCATGTTCATGGTGACGATCCAGCCTTGGCCCTTGGAATCCTGCAACACGGCGATGCGGCAGGGTAGGAAGCCCGCAAAGGTGATGTCGTACTCCACCATGCGTTTGGCGATGAGCGCATCGCAAAAGGCCAGGATGCGCATGTAGTTGGCCTCTTCACCCATGGCCTTCACCTGCTCGGACAGGGGCAGGTCGGCGACCAGCTTGAAATTGAGGGTGTTGGCGCGCAGCTTCATGGAGTCGATGGCGTCCTCCACGCTGACGTCGTCGTTGATCTTGAATTTCTGGATGCTGGCGGCGACCATCTTTTGGGCCATCGCCTTGTCCATCTTCATCTCGTCGGCGGCGACGGGCGTGGCGATGGCGAGCGCCAGCAGGAAAACGGCAAGAATACGCATTTCAGTAGACTCCTCTCTCCGTTCTTTGTCGGTATGGTCCCGGGATTCTAACCCAATTCCCGACCCGCCAAGCCGCCCTCGACGAGCATGGGCGTGGCCAGAGAAAGACTTTGTTCACGGGCGGTGCGCAACGTGAGCGCGAGCATGAGTTGGCGGGTGCGCAGCAGATTGCGCGCATCCTTGGTGTAGTAGAAGCAAGCCCACTCCACGCCGTAGTCGCCGCCGGCGAGCGGACGGATCTCGGGCTCATACTGCGCCTCGATGGGGATGTCTGGATCGGCCGCGGCGGCCTCCGTCACGGCGGTGAACAGGCGGCGCACCGCCTCTTCGGTCACTTCGTATCCCACCTTGACGACCACGGATTCGCGCAGCCCACGCGCCGAAGCGAACCTCGAAAGATTCTGTACCGTCATCGACCGCAGGCGGGTGTTCTGGATAAGGATGCGGTGGTTGTTGGCCAGGTGCAAAAGCTCGGTGAAGAAGACCCGCGTCCGGAACACCATGTAGATGGCGTCGGCACCGTCGTCCAACTGCACCACGTCGCCCTCTTCCACCAGCCGGCTGTTGAGGATCACCAGGCCGCTGACCAGATCCGGCACCCAGGCCCCCTGGGTGAGCGCCAGCATGACGCCCAGTACGCCGAGCACACCGCCGGCCTCCAGCCAGGTGCTGAAGCCCAACACGCGGATGGCGGCCACCAGAGCCACCAGCCCGATGAGCAGGCCGGCGAGCACCGTGAGCAGGCGGGAGTTGTAGGTCTCCACATAGACGGTTTCGTCTTCTCGTTGCCGTTCCCGGCCGTAACGGCGCAAGATCACCCGGCTGGCCACGTAGAACGAGAGATAGGCCAGATAGACGATGAGCAGCACGCCCAGCAGCCGGGTGAACCACAAGCTCTCGGCGCTCGGGTGGGCCAGGGCGCGGGTGAGCAGGATCACCAGGGCCAGCACGCAGGCCAGACGGAACAGATTGAGCCGCCCCTTGAACCTTTTTTCATCCCGGTCGGAGAAGATGAGTCCCAACAACGGACGGGAGAAGAGAAGCAGCAAGATCAATCCCCCGGCAAGAAGCCAGGCGCCGGTCGCGCCCATTTCGTCCAGAACCACCCAGTCCATCAAACCTTTCTCCCTTGCAGGCGCCGCCAGAGCCAACTGCGCGGCCGCTCCTCTCCTGTCAAGACGTATTCGAGCGTGGGGCCGTGACAGAGAATCCATTGCATGCGGGCGAAGGCGCGGGCGGTGCCGCAAAAGAGGAGTCGATCGCCCATGGCCAGGGGCCGCTCGTCGGGCGGCAGCAATTCCCGGTTGTTCCGATACACCCTCAGCAGAGGAATGCAATCCAGCCGCCGGTCGCGGTCGGCCGGATCCCGCATGATGTCGCGCAACAACACCCGGGTGCCCCGTTCCAGGGCTTCGGCGATGGCGCAGTGGCTCTCGGACTCCAGCACCACCTCTTGGATCTCGGGCACCCGCTGGTGGACCAGACCGGCGATGCGGCTGACCAGAGCGCAAGCCCAGGCTTCGTCCTCGTAGGCCGCCAGACTGAGAAATTCATAGAGCATGGGGGTGGCCAGCAACACGCGGATCTTTTCGGCGATGATGGTGGAAGGGTGCATCACCATGTCCGCCTGGACCTTTTCGAACAAGGCGTCGTTCTCGCGGTAATTCTGGCGCGCAATGACGAACAGCTTACGGTTGAGGGCTTTGGCGGTCATGACGATGGAGAGGTTGTTGGCGTCATTGTCGGTGCCGGCGACGATACCCACCGCTTCGTGGATGCCCGCCTCGAGCAGGGTCTCGGCCTCGGTGCCCCGGCCCTTGACCACGCCCTGCTCCGGTTCGCCGGTCTTGTCCGGCGTCTCCTCCACCACGGTGATGGACATCTTCTCTTTCTTCAGCCGTTCGAACACCGCCTTGCCGAACCGGCCGTACCCGCAGACGATCCAGTGCCCCTCGGTGGGCGGATAGACGGGGTCGTCCAGCAGCGAGCCGGGCTTGCTGGTGAGCCAGCGCTGCATGAGATAGAGGCCGGGCGCCTGAAGCGCCGTGGAAAGATATTTGGCGAAGGTATCGAAAGGGTCGATGATGTAATCGGTTCCGAAAGAGGCCATGTTGGCCTCGATGTCGTGGGAATCGGCACGGCAGATGACGGTGATGCGCGGATTGAGGAGCTTGGCGGTGATGGCGATCTTCAAGTTCACCGCGTTGTCATGGGTGAGGGCCACCACGCCGGCGCACAACGGATGCTCCAAGCCCGCCTCCTGCAGGATCACCGGCCGCCGTGCGTTGCCGTGCAGCGCCGGCACGTAGTCGCGCAGGTTCTGCAATCGGATGAGGCTGATCTTCGTCTCGTCCTTGTCCACCACCACCACGTGCTGGCCGCGATCGGTGAGCGCCCGGGTCAGCTCCCTACCGGTCTCGCCATAGCCGCACAGGAGATAGAACGGATCGCGTAGATGCTTGATGCGCTGTGCGAAGCGCCGCTCCCGAATGGCCTGCTGGAAAGCCTTGTCCTGAAGCAGGGAGAGAATGTTGCCGATGCCGTAGAGCCAGGCCACCACCGTGAGATAGATGCTCACCGTCACCCAGGCGCGTTGGGCGTCGGTGAACTCGTGGGGGATCTCACCGAAGCCGATGGTGGTGGACATGAAGCTGATGAAGTAGAAGGCGTGGAAGAAATCCATGTGCCATGGGTTGCCCTGGGCGTCCTGCCCCGGAATCAGCACCAACCCCAGAATGGAGACCGCATAGACCGTCACCAAGGTCAGCAGGGGGCGGCGCATGCGCCGCAGGATGAGGAAGATGATGTTGTCCATGGCGCCGCGGAATTCAGCGCCGCAACATCACCGTCTCGATGATGAGCAGCACCACGGAAATGACGTTGGCCAACATGGCGCCCCCGCTCAGGGAAACGATGCTCGCCACGGCGTCGGGCGTGAGCCCCGTGCCGGAGATGTGTTCCACCCAGAGCCAGATGATGGTGGCGGTGACCAACTGCAGCACCGCCACCAGGCTGGTGGCCAGAAGCACGGCGCCCATCTGGCTGCGATCGCCGAACTTGAGAATAAGGGCGATGATGTTGACCACCACCACCGCGAACAGCTCGTAGACGTTGTGGTGGGCGGCGTTGTCCATCTCGCCCACGAAGAATCCGAAGTTCAAGGTCAGCGCCAGAACGATGAAGAATCCGAAGACGACCTTTTCAGGATTCATGGCAGCTCCCGGAGTTGCAGTGGTCGACCGAATGTAACAGGATTTTCCGCCACGGGGAAAGCAGGTGCCCACATGGAACCACGTAATGGACAACGCAGTCGCGATCTCGCCCTTGCGGCGGCTTTTTTGCTGTTGCTGCTGTTTCTTTCGCCGCTGGTGAGGCTGTGGGCCGGCGGCGCCTTGCCTTGGTATCTCCCCTATCTGTTGTGGCTGGCGGTGCTGCTGCCGCCGGCGTTGCACGAACTGGGGCGCCGTCGCAGGGGCGGGCGCCCATGACCCTGGCGCTCTCCACCCTCTTTCTCGCGGGTTTCGCCTATCTGGTGTTGCTGTTCGGCGTGGCCTACGTCACCGACCGCGGCTGGGTGCCCGCCCGTTGGACCGCCCATCCTCTCGTCCATACCCTCTCCCTCGGGGTCTACGCCACCTCATGGAGCTATTACGGCAGCGTGGGCTTCGCGGACAGCGACGGCTATCTCTTTTTGACCATCTATCTGGGGGTCACCCTGGCGTTGGTGCTGGCGCCGCTGCTGCTCCGGCCCATCCTCCAGCTCACTTCCGAATACCAGCTCGGTTCCCTTGCCGATCTGATGGCCTTCCGCTACCGCAGCCAGGCCGCCGGCGTGTTGGTCACCTTGTTCATGCTGGTGGGCACCCTGCCCTACATCGCCCTCCAGATCCGCGCCGTCACCCAATCGCTACAGGTGCTCAGCCGCGAGACGCCGCCCCAGAACCTGGCCCTGGGGTTCTGCCTCACCCTCACCGCCTTCGCCATCCTGTTCGGCGCCCGCCACGTCTCGCCACGGCAGAAGCATGGCGGGCTGGTGGCGGCCATCGCCTTCGAGTCGTTGGTCAAGCTCCTGGCTTTGGTGGGCGCCGGCCTGTTCGCCCTGTTCGGGGTCTTCGGCGGACCCGGAGGGCTTCAGGACTGGCTCGCGGCGCATCCCGAGGCGGTACGTCACCTGTATGCGCCCGTGGGCGAGGCCCCTTGGGGAACCCTCGTCTTCCTCGCCTTCGGCGCCGCTTTCCTCCTGCCGCGCCAGTTCCACATGCTCTTCGCGGAAAACCAGCGGTCGGACAATCTGGAAGCGGCGGCTTGGCGTTTTCCCCTCTATCTGCTGCTGCTCAATCTGCCCATTCCGATCATCCTCTGGGCGGGAAGCGCCTTGGGACTGGAGATGGACCCCGATTATTACGTCCTGGGCATCACCCTCTCCCAGGATCACGCCTGGCTGCCCCTGCTCACGTTCATCGGGGGGCTGTCGGCCGCCTCGGCCATGGTGATCGTCACCACTCTGGCCCTCTCCTCCATGTGCCTGAACCATCTGCTGCTGCCCGCGAGCTACCCCGACCCCAAGGTGAACCTCTACTACTGGCTGCTGTGGGGGCGCAGGCTGCTCATCGGCCTGATCATCCTTGCCGGCTACAGCTTCTACGCCTTTCTGGAACACCACTCGGGACTGGTCCAATTGGGCCTCATCTCCTTCGTGGCGGTGGCCCAGTTCCTGCCCGGAGTGGCCGGTCTGCTCTATTGGCGCCGGGCCACGCGCGAAGGATTTCTCTCGGGGCTTGCCGCGGGCGTCGCGGTGTGGGCCCTGACGCTGCTCGCCCCCATGTTGCAACGGTCGGGTTTCCTGGACTGGGCGCCGCCCGTGGCCGCCTGGCAGCAGGCCACGGGCATGGACCACTGGCGCTTCGCCACCTTCTGGTCCTTGAGCATCAACGCCCTGCTGTTCGTCCTGGTCTCCCTGCTCACCCGCCAGCGTCCGGAAGAGCGGGAGGCGGCCGAAAGCTGTTGCACCACCACTTTCGTGCCGCTATCCGGTGCGGTGACCGCCGCCTCGCCGGCGGAATTCAAACGCGAACTGTCCGAGTTGTTGGGACCGGCCACGGCGGCGCAGGAAGTGGACCGCGCGCTGGCCGACCTGGGCATGTCGCCGCACGAGACGCGACCGGCCGAGTTGCGCCGCCTGCGCGAACGCATCGAACGCAACCTCTACGGCCTCATCGGCCCCCAGATGTCCCACCTCATCGTCAACCGCAAGCTGACCCTGGACGTCCGCGCCCGCACCGCCCTGGCCGACTCCATGCGTTATCTCGAAGAGCGCCTGGCCCGTTCTCGATCGCTGCTGGACGGCCTCACGCGGGAGCTGGACAACCTGCGCCGGTACCAGCGCCAGATCCTGGAGGCGCTTCCCTTGGGGGTGTGCGCGCTGGGCGGAGGGCGTGAAATCGTGCTCTGGAACCATGCCATGGAGCAGGCCACCGGCATGCGGGCCGAACAGGTGGTGGGACTGGGCCTCGAGGCCCTGCCGCCCCCTTGGCGCGACCTTCTGGCCGGATTCGCCCGGGCCGGAGACCGCCACCTCTACCATGCGGAAGTGGAGGGCATGGACGGCCCTCGCTGGTTCAACCTGCACAAGGCCCTCCTCGCCGATGCCGAGCCGGACGCCGCGCCGGGGGTGGTGATCCTGCTGGAAGACATCACTCAGATGGAGACCCTGGAAGCGGAGCTGGCCCACAGCGACCGGCTCGCCTCCATCGGTCGCCTGGCCGCCGGCCTGGCCCATGAAATCGGCAACCCCCTCACCGGCATCGCCTCCATCGCCCAGAACCTGCGCTACGAAAAGACCCGCGAGGCCATCGACGCCGGCATCGAAGAGATCCTGGAACAGACACGGCGCATCAACGACATCGTCCAATCTCTGATGCAGTACAGCCGAGGCGGCGCTCCCGCCCCCGCCCGCGAAGTCGTGGCGCTGGACACGGTGGCTCGGCAGGCGCTGGAGCTGATCCGGCTCACCCACAAGGACAAGGGACTCCGTTTCGTGATGGAAGGCGACGACGGATTGACGATGGTGGGCGACCCCCAACGCCTCTCTCAAGTGTTCGTCAACCTGCTCGATAACGCCTGCGACGCCTCCCCCCACGGGGGTGAAGTGCGAATCACCCTGGGACGCACCCACGGCTGGATAGAAGTCCGCATTCGCGACCATGGGGAAGGCATCCCCGAGTCGATTCGCGAACGGCTGTTCGAGCCGTTCACCACCACCAAGCCGGCCGGCAAGGGCACCGGGCTGGGATTGGCCTTGGCACGCAACATCGTGCTCGAACACGGCGGAGAAATTGAAATAGAATCGGAACAAGGCAGGGGCACCTGCGTCACCATCCGTTTTCCACCATCCCCATGAGCCGCATCCTGGTCGTCGACGACGAAGCCGTGATCCGAAAGGCCCTGCGCCGCCTGCTGGAACGGCATGGCCACCGGGTGGAGACCGCCGCCTCCGTGGAGGCGGTGCTCGAAACCCACGACCCGGCCGAATTCGACCTGCTCCTGGTGGACATCCGCTTGCCGGGGCGGCCCGGCACCGATCTGATCGACCTCAGCCCCGTACCGGTGGTGATGATGACCAGCTACGCCAGTGTGCCTTCGGCGGTGGAGGCCATGAAACGGGGCGCGGCCGACTATGTGGCCAAACCGTTCGATCATGACGCGCTGATCCAGACCCTCGATCAAGCCTTGGAACGGCGGCGCCAGGCCACCCCCTCTGCCTCTCCTCCGCCGTCCACCCACGGCATGATCGGTTGCAGCGCCCCCATGGAACGGCTCTTCGAACAGATGGCACGGGTGGCGCCCACCCCGGCGAGCGTGCTCATCCTGGGCGAATCGGGCACCGGAAAAGAGTTGGTGGCCCGTGCCCTGCACCGGCTCGGCCCGCACGGCGACGCTCCGTTCGTCGCGGTGAATTGCGCCACCATCCCGGAGAACCTGGTGGAATCCGAGCTTTTCGGCCACGTCAAAGGCGCCTTCACCGGCGCCGAGCGCGACCGCCCCGGCCTCATCCAGTCGGCCGACGGCGGCACGCTCTTCCTCGATGAAGTGGCCGAACTCCCCCTCGGCGTGCAGGCGCGGTTGCTCAGGGTGCTACAGGATGGGGAGCTGCGCCCGGTGGGCTCGGAACGGGTGCGCCGGGTCCGGGTGCGGGTGGTCGCCGCCACCCATCGTGATCTGGGACGCCTGGTGGCCGAGGAGAAGTTCCGCGGCGACCTCTATTTCCGGCTTCGGGTGGTGGAGCTGCATCTGCCCCCCTTGCGCGAGCGGGGCGACGACGTCCTGCTGTTGGCCGACCACTTCTTGGAACGGGCCTGCCGGCGGTTGGGGCGTCCCGCCATGGTGCTCACTCCCGAAGCCCGTGATTTGCTGCGGCGCCACCACTGGCCCGGCAACGTTCGGGAATTGGAGAACGCCCTCGAACGGGCCGCCATACTGGCCACCGACGACCAGGTGGCGCCGGAGCACCTGGGTATCGAAAAAGAGGTGGACGGCACGCCCACCGATGCCCTCTCCCTGGACGACTACTTCCGCCGTTTCGTCCTGGAACACCAGGACCACCTCACCGAAACCGAGCTGGCCCGCCGCCTGGGGATCAGCCGAAAAACCCTGTGGCAACGGCGTCAGCGGCTGGGCATACCCCGCCCGGCGACGCGCAGGCGCTGATCCGGCCCGGCCGTCATGAACGTTACCCCGGGTAACACCGCTGTTACGTCGGGTAACACGCCCACCCGTCCCGGCCCACCCACCTTGTGACCCAGGTCACTGAAAATCAAGGCAATGAGAACTCGGGCACGGTTATTGCTCATTGGAAGCGGCGGCGCACGTCGCCACGATCTTCTTAACACCAACGCAAAGGGAGAACGACGAAATGAGTTCACGCGCTTCCTACTGGAAGGCGAACCTGAGGCTGGTGACCGTCTGTCTGACCATCTGGTTCCTGGTCTCGTTCGTCTTCGGCATCCTCCTGGCGGAGCCACTCAACGCCATCCGCATCGGCGGCTACAAGCTGGGCTTCTGGTTCGCCCAGCAGGGCTCCATCTATACCTTCGTCATCCTGATCTTCTGTTACGCATGGCGCGTCAACAAGCTGGATCAGCAATACGGCGTCCACGAAGACTGAAGGGGTAACCGTCCATGGATCTACAAACACTCACCTACATCGTAGTGGGCGCCACCTTCGCCCTCTACATCGGCATCGCCATCTGGGCGCGGGCGCGCACCACGGGCGATTTCTACGTCGCCGGCAAAGGCGTACCCCCGGTGCTCAACGGGATGGCCACCGCCGCCGACTGGATGTCGGCCGCCTCTTTCATCTCAATGGCCGGGCTCATCGCCTTCTACGGTTACGGGGGCTCGGTGTTCCTCATGGGATGGACCGGCGGTTACGTGCTCCTGGCCATGCTCCTGGCCCCCTATCTGCGCAAGTACGGCAAATACACGGTGCCCGAGTTCATCGGGGACCGTTATTACGGCCAGTCGGCGCGGATCCTGGCGGTGATCTGCCTCATCATCGCCTCGGTGACCTACGTCATCGGGCAGATGAAGGGGATCGGAGTGGCCTTCTCCCGCTTCCTGGAGACGGACTACGACACCGGCCTCTACATCGGCATGGGCATCGTCTTCATCTACGCCGTGATGGGGGGCATGAAGGGCATCACCTACACCCAGATCGCCCAATACTGCGTGCTCATCTTCGCCTACACGGTGCCGGCGGTCTTCATCTCCATGCACCTGACCGGCAACCCCATCCCCCAGATCGGCCTGGGCAGCAAGATGGCGGACGGCTCCGGCCTCTACCTTCTCGACAAGCTGGACGCCACCCTAAAGGACCTGGGCTTCGGTGAATACACCACCAAGGAGCGGCTGAGCACCCTCAACATGTTCGTCTACACCATGTCGTTGATGATCGGCACCGCAGGCCTGCCACACGTCATCATGCGCTTTTTCACCGTGCCCAAGGTGAAAGACGCCCGCGCTTCCGCCGGCTGGGCGCTGGTCTTCATCGCCCTGCTCTACACGGTGGCACCCGCCGTGGGCGCCATGGCCCGGATGAACCTCATGGACACCATTCAACCCGCGCCCGGCGAGTGGTTGAAGGTGGACGAACGGCCGAGCTGGTTCCGCAACTGGGAGAAGACCGGCCTGCTCAAGTTCGAGGACAAGAACGGAGACGGCCGCATCCAGTACGTCGCCGATCCCGAAAAGAACGAGATGGTCAAGGTGGACCGCGACATCATGGTGCTGGCCAACCCGGAGATCGCCAAGCTGCCCAACTGGGTCATCGCCCTGGTGGTGGCCGGAGGGCTGGCGGCGGCGCTCTCCACCGCGGCGGGTCTGCTCCTGGCCATCGCCTCGGCCATCTCCCACGACCTGCTCAAAGGGGTCTTCGCGCCCAACATCTCGGAAAAATCGGAGCTTCTCGCCAGCCGGATCGCCATGGCCCTGGCCATCGCGGCGGCGGGATACCTGGGGCTGCATCCACCGGATTTCGCCGCCGGCACCGTGGCCCTGGCCTTCGGGCTTGCGGCCAGCTCCATCTTCCCGGCGCTGATGATGGGCATCTTCTCCAAGACGATGAACAAGGCGGGCGCCATGGCCGGCATGTTGGCCGGTATCGGCGTCACCCTGTTCTATGTCTTCCAGCACAAAGGCATCTTCTTCGTGGCCGACTGGAAGTATCTGGAGAGCTGGGGCACCAACTGGTTCCTCGGCATCGAGCCCAACGCCTTCGGCGCCATCGGCGCCGTGGTCAACTTCGCCGTGGCTTTCATCGTGGCCAAGGTGACCGCGCCGCCGCCGGAGCACATCCAGCACATGGTGGAGGACATCCGCGTGCCCATGGGCGCCGAAGCCGCCGCGGCCGCCCACTGAGGGCGTCACCGGGGCTCGACCTCGGAACGAAAAAACCCGCTTCGGTCGAAGCGGGTTTTTTTCTTCACTGCCGCAAGAGACGCGGACGAGCCGGACCGTCCGGGGTTTTTCCCGACGCGCCCGACAAGAGGCACGGGCCGCTTCGGTTCTTCCCCTTCGCCGCGATCAAGGCGCGGAGCCCCGAACGCGGCAGCGCCGCCACCCAGGCGGCGTTCCTCACATGTGATCGATGACGGCCTGGCCGAAGCCGGAACAGCTCACCAGGGTGGCGCCCTCCATGAGCCGTTCGAAGTCGTAGGTGACGGTCTTGGCGAGGATGGCCCCCTCCATGCCCTTGATGATGAGGTCGGCCGCTTCGGTCCAGCCCAGATGGCGCAGCATCATCTCG
>CAYOJM010000091.1:0-5445 GCA_964404295.1 uncultured Sedimenticola sp.
CAAGGATCGGTACAACCGCCACTGGCTGCTCCAAAGGCATCGCTATGCCACACCCGCCCAGGTGCGCGCCGCATATGCGCCGGTGGCGGAGGCAGCGTGAATTTTGTGCAATTCCGTGTCCAAGAATTCGGGGGCTTTACAGTCCCGGCTTGATCGGGAGGACATCTCAAATCGGCGCTTTGTGGACATTTACCATCGGTGGTGACAGCTGATCACCGAAGACCGGAAGATTCTGGACTACGGCGCCAAGGGATACCTCCGCGCCCGCGCACCCCACGACAAGGAGCTGATGCTCTGCGAGCCCACGGTTTGACGTCGAGACACAATTGCCCGCTTCACCCGGAACGAGATGGAGCCCCTTCCTCCCGGCATACCGCCGTTTTTCCGGCCGCCCCCGCCGCTTTCGAAATCATCCCCTGCGCGGAGGCACAACGGACGGGGTGTTTACGGCTCATGACGCCTTGGCGTGAGAAAAAGGTGCTTGTTTCCGGTTTTGCAAGAATCTCTTTGGTGGTTTTCATTGCAGGAGGGTTCGGGAGAGGCGGGTTGCTTCATCCTGGAAATCGTCGTGGGATCAACTAGTCTTATTCATACCGATCCAAGAGTGGCACATCCCCCTGGAGCACGCATGAAGACCGTTCGCGAGATTCTGGAGCAGAAGGGCGGGGAGGTGTACACCGCCTCTCCGGAGGAGATGGTGTTCGATGCCATACGCAGGCTCTGTGAGCTGGGTGTCGGTTCGCTGGTGGTGGTGGAGCAGGGTAGGCCGGTGGGACTTTTCTCCGAGCGGGATTACACCTGCAAAGTGGTGCTGGAGGGCCGCAGCTCGCGGGAGACACCGGTGGAGGCGGTAATGAGCCGCCGAATGTTGGTGGTGACCCCCGACACCACCACCGCCGCGTGTATGGCGCTCATGACCGAAAACCGCGTTCGTCATCTTCCAGTGGTGGAGGAGGGCAAGCTGGTGGGGCTCGTTTCCATCGGTGACATCGTCAAGGACATCATTGACGAGCAGCAGTTCGTCATCGAGCAGTTGGAGAAATACGTCTATTACTCCTGACGGCTACGCCCGCCGTCACCGGTAGCGGCGCATCTGCCCTACCAATACCCCCTGGATGCGCACTTGCTCCGGCCGGTAACGTTGGGTTTCCATCGTCCGGTTCGCCGGATGCAGCAGCACCCAATTTCCCTTGCGCTGGAACCGCTTGAGGGTGGCCTCTTCCCCGTCGATGAGGGCCACCACGATCTCGCCGTCGTGGGCGTGGTCGCGCTGTTCGATGACCACCCAATCACCGTCGAGGATGCCGGCTTCGATCATGGAATCCCCTTTCACCTCGAGCACATAGCAAGGATTGGATGTGCGCAAGGGAGGAGGTACCGTGATGGTGTCGGGACCAGCCACCGCCTCGATGGGACGGCCGGCGGCGATACGACCGTAGAATGGCAGTTCATCGCCGCTGGGGGTGCCTGTCGTTCGTTTGAGACGGATACCGCGCCGCTTGTTGTTCATGGGTTCCACCAGCCCGGCTTCCACCAGGGCCTGGAGCTGCTTGTGCAGCGATCCCCGTGAGCGCAGCCCCAACGCCCGGCACAATTCGTCCAAGGTAGGCGGGTGTGGGAACCGGTGCAGGTTCTCTTGAAGGTATTGGTAGATTTCCCTTTGGCGGCGGGTCAGGGGAGGGGGGGCATGGGTCATGGGCAGCGCCTCGGTTTTCTCATCGTTC
Organism: uncultured Sedimenticola sp.; assembly: GCA_964404295.1. Classification (GTDB taxonomy): domain Bacteria; phylum Pseudomonadota; class Gammaproteobacteria; order Chromatiales; family Chromatiaceae; genus Thiolapillus. The sequence goes on from CAYOJM010000091.1 coordinate 1,725, forward strand.
TAAATTATAGAACATCACGAAAACAACCGCATGGCCTTGCCGTGGTGATGGGGAATCGGGGTGAAATGACGTCATGCCTGATAAAATGATTGCTTTTCAAAATTCCGGTTGTCGGTATGACCGTCAGAACCCGTTTCGCGCCCAGCCCCACGGGCTATCTGCATGTGGGCGGCGCCCGCACTGCGCTCTTTTCCTGGCTGTTCGCCCGTAAGCACGGCGGAAAGTTCATTTTGCGCATCGAGGATACCGATCTGGAGCGCTCCACCGCTGAGTCGGTGAACGCCATCCTCGAGGGCATGACCTGGCTGGGGCTCGAGTACGACGAGGGCCCCTTCTACCAGACCCATCGCTTCGATCGCTATGACGAGGTGATCGACCAGTTGCTGGAAAAGGGGCTGGCTTACCGCTGCGACTGTTCGAAGGAGCGACTGGAGAAATTGCGCGAGGAGCAGATGGCGAAAAAGCTCAAGCCGCGTTACGACGGCCGGTGCCGCGCCCGGAACGTGGACCCGGAAAAGCCCCACGTGGTGCGCTTCCGCAACCCAGAGGCGGGCGTCGTGGTCTTCCAGGACTTGGTGCGCGGCACCATCCGAGTGAACAACGCCGAATTGGACGATCTCATCATCCGCCGCAGCGACGGTTCGCCCACCTACAACTTGACGGTGGTGGTGGACGATGCCGACATGGGCATCACCCACGTCATCCGCGGCGACGACCACATCAACAACACGCCACGCCAGATCAACCTGCTCCAGGCCATGGGATTGCCGGTGCCGCAGTACGCCCACCTGCCCATGATCCTGGGTGAAGACGGCACGCGGCTCTCCAAGCGTCATGGGGCGGTGAGCGTCATGCAGTACATGCACGACGGCTTTTTGCCCGAAGCGCTGCTCAATTATCTGGTGCGGTTGGGTTGGTCCCACGGCGACCAGGAGATCTTCTCGCTGGACGAGATGGTGGAACTGTTCGACCTGTCCGAAGTGAACAGGGCGCCGTCCATTTTCAACCGGGAAAAACTGCTCTGGATCAACCAACACTACCTCAAGCACGACGACCCCAAGCGGGTTGCGCGCCTGTTGTCACCGCACATGGGAGAGCTGGGCATCGACCCCGTCGAGGGGCCGGATCTGGTGCGGGTGGTGGAGGCTCAGCGCGAGCGGGCGCGCACTCTGGTGGAGCTGGCCGAGATCAGCGCGTTCTACTATCGGGATTTCGAGACCTTCGACGAAAAGGCGGCGAACAAGGCACTCAAACCCGCCGCCTTGGAGCCGCTGCGGGCGGTGCGCGAACGTCTCGCCGCCCTGGAGAGCTGGGAGCGGGCGGCGATCCACGGTGCCATCGAATCCACGGTGGAAGCGCTGGACGTGGGTTTTGGAAAGGTGGGCATGCCTTTGCGGGTGGCGGTCACCGGCGGCGCGCCGTCTCCCGAGTTGGACCTCACCCTGGAACTGGTGGGCCGAGAGGCGACCCTGCGGCGCATCGACAAGGCCGTCGCCTGGATCGAGGCGCACCAGTAGGAGCGGTGCCCTCGCCGCGAAGGCTCGGTCCGAGGAGATGCCTTCTACAGGAGGCGCCTAGGCCCGCCGAGGCCGAAGGCCGACGCGGGCGGACTGGTTCGGACCGGCAAGTTGTGCCCGGGGTCGGCCGCACTGCGGCCTCACCCGGCCTACGAGCGGGTCCATCGCGGGAGCGGCGTCCTCGCTGCAAACGATCGGCCCCGGAGTGGGCCGCCTACGGTTGTTTAACGAAACATCTCATTGCGAGCACAATAAACCGATGTCGGAACAGAACAGACCCACCAACTTCATCCGCCAGATCATCGAAGCGGACTTGGCCAGCGGTAAGCACCAGACCGTTCGCACCCGCTTTCCGCCCGAGCCCAATGGTTTTCTGCACATCGGCCACGCCAAGTCCATCGTGCTCAACTTCGGCATTGCCGAGGACTATGGCGGCACGTGCAATCTGCGGTTCGACGACACCAACCCTCACAAGGAGAACGAAGCGTACGTAGAGGCCATCAAGGAGGACGTGCGCTGGCTGGGCTATCGTTGGGATGGGCTCTATTTCGCCTCCGACTACTTCGAACAGCTGTATGGATATGCGGTGGAGCTCATCGAAAAAGGGCTTGCCTACGTCTGCGACCTGACCCCCGAGCAGGTGCGCGAATACCGCGGTACCTTGACCGAGCCGGGACGCGAGAGCCCCTATCGCAACCGTTCTGTGGAGGAGAACCTGGATCTGTTCCGCCGCATGCGAGCCGGCGAGTTCGAGGACGGCTCGCGCACCCTCAGGGCCAAGATCGACATGGCCTCGCCCAACATGAACCTGCGTGATCCCACCCTCTATCGCATCCGACGCGGCGCCATCCACCACCAGACGGGTGACGAGTGGTGCATCTACCCCATGTACGATTTCACCCACCCCATCTCCGATGCGTTGGAGGGCATCACCCACTCTTTGTGCACTCTGGAGTTCGAGGATCACCGCCCACTCTACGATTGGGTGATCGAACACACCTCGGTCCCCAGCCGTCCGCGCCAGATCGAGTTCGCCCGCCTCAATCTCGAATACACGGTGATGAGCAAGCGCAAGCTCACCCAGCTGGTGGAGGAGGGCCATGTAGAGGGGTGGGACGATCCCCGCATGCCCACCATCGCCGGCCTGCGCCGACGTGGTTACACGCCCGCCGCCATTCGAGAATTCTGTAACCGGATCGGTGTCACCAAGGCCGACGGGACGGTGGAGATGGGAATGCTCGAGGCCGCGATCCGGGACGATCTGGACCGGACCGCGCCCCGTCGCATGGCGGTGCTCGATCCGCTGAAGGTGGTCATCACCAACTGGCCCGAAGGGAAGGTGGAGACGCTCCAGGCGCCCAACCACCCCAAGGACGAGGCCATGGGCAGCCGCGAGCTGAAGCTCACCCGCGAGATCTTCATCGATCGCGCCGACTTCCGAGAGCACGCCAACAAGAAGTACAAGCGGCTGGTCCTGGGCGGCGAGGTGCGCCTGCGCAACGCTTACACCATCATCTGCGATGAGGCGGTGAAGGACGACGAGGGCAACCTCGTCGAGCTGCGCTGCCACTACGACCCCGAGACCTTGGGCCGCAACCCCGAGGGGCGCAAGGTGCGGGGCGTCATCCACTGGGTCTCCGCCACCGAGGGGGTGGAGGCGGAGGTGCGCCTCTACGACCGCCTCTTCACCCGGCCCGATCCGGATGGGGTGAAGGGGGCCTCTTTTCTCGACTTTCTCAACCCCGATTCGCTGAAAATGGTTCGGGCGGTGCTCGAGCCCGCCCTGGCCGATGCCGAGCCGGGCGCGCGCTTTCAGTTCGAGCGCGAGGGGTATTTCTGCCGCGACACCCGGGCGGCGGAGAAGGGGCGGCTGGTCTTCAACCGCATCGTCACTCTGCGGGACTCCTGGGCCAAGGTGGAAGCGAAAGGCTGAATCCACCCAAAAAAATCGTCTTTTGGGGTATGGACAGACCCAAAAGGCTGGATTATGATACGCGCCTCTTGCGGGGCGGCGGTGAGCCGGCCTGCACTTTCCCGGGGCCATAGCTCAGCTGGGAGAGCGCGACACTGGCAGTGTCGAGGTCGGCGGTTCGATCCCGCCTGGCTCCACCAAATGACTGGACAAGCGCCGACAGACGGTTATAATCCGCGACGATTTTCGTCCCCTTCGTCTAGAGGCCTAGGACACCGCCCTTTCACGGCGG
>CAYOJM010000092.1:0-5151 GCA_964404295.1 uncultured Sedimenticola sp.
CCGAATCAAGCGGTTTGGGCAGGCTCGAGAAAAGGTCGACATGCTCAACCTTGTCAACGAACAGACAGTAGACGAAAAGGTCTACGATCGCTTATCTGAGCGGATGCGAGACCGCTACAACCTGTTCGGATCCCTGCCGGATACGATAAAGGATGAATGGATAGAGGATATCGAAACGCTCGGCGAGAAAATGGACGAATATATCAATGCTCAAAAGGAAGCCACAGGATTCGATTTGCGGTATACGAGTACGATGGAGCCATCGAAAAAGGACTGGCGGGACTGCTCCAATGTTCTGTCGCGAAGGGATTTTATGCAGTTAATGATAGCGAGTTGGGGCTGATAGTGCCTGATAGAAGGCAGAATAGACCGGAGGCTGATTCGCCTCGCGTAGGAGGCCACAGGATGTAGTAAAATGCCAAGACCCGTGACGTTATATCCGCACTGGCTCCTCGACGTTTTGAGTGGAATTGCCCCTGAAGCTGTGCCAGTGTAACCGGAAAAACCGGCATGGGAGAACCACGATGGATGGCATCGCCCTGGAAACTGGTCGATCAGAGGCTGGACACGGACAAGACGCCCCATGAGCTGCATCTGGAAGTGAAGGCCGAACGTGGCTCAAGATACCCCTGCCCAGAGTGCGGCCAGCCCTGTGCGGCGCACGACTTCCAGGAGAAACGCTGGCGGCACCTGAACTTCTTCCAGCATCACTGCTACATCCACGCCTCGGTCCCACGTGTGAAGTGCCCCGAGCATGGCGTGAAGCTCGTGGAGGTACCCTGGGCGCGCAAGGGCAGTGCGTTCACGCTGCTGTTCGAGCAGGCCGCCCTGACGCTGGCGCGGGAGATGCCGGTCAATGCGGCCGCACGCATCATCGAGATCACTGACAAACGGCTGTGGCGTATCGTGGAGCATTATGTGGACAAGGCGATCGCGCAGTTCGACCTGTCTGACGTCCGGGCCATCGGACTGGACGAGACGGCCAGCAAGCGGGGACACAACTACGTGACCGTCTTCATCGACATGCAGAAGCGCCAGGAACCGGTCCTGTTCGTCACCCCGGGCAAGGGCAAGGCAACCCTCGGGCAGTTTTCTGCTTTTCTGAAGGCCCGCCGGGGTGATCCGGCACAGATCCGGGAAGCCGTGTGCGACATGTCACTGGCCTTTCTCGGCGGCCTGGCGGAAACGCTGCCCACTGTGGACTGGTTTCATATCGTGCAGACCTTCACCCGGGCGGTGGATGAGGTTCGGAAACAGGAAGCGCGGGTCATGCCATTGCCCAGGCACCTGCGCTGGAGCGTGCTCAAGCGGGGAGAGCCGGACCGTCTGACCACGAATCAGCTCAAGGCGTTGGCGGAACTGCTGGAACAGGGTCTGGATACGGCGACTGCCTGGCGGATAAAGGAAGGAACGGTTGCGCTGGATTCGGTTGGCGAAGACACTCCGAACCGCCCAATGGCGTATTCCCCGGTTCATCGGTTATGCACGGGAACTGGTCGGCGACAGCCCCTTGCTGGAACCGATTCGCAAGGCATTGGCGACGCTGGAAAAGCATGCAAAACGTGTGGTGCGCCGATGGACGTCGACCTACACCAACGCCCGCATGGAAGGGCTGAACAGCCTGTTCCAGGCGGCTCGGGCAAGAGCCAGGGGATATCGGAACAACCGGACCCTCATGACCATGATCTACATGATCGCCAGCCCGGCAGGTTCTATCCTCAAATCCACATGAAACGTCGAAGAGCCTTATAAATGTGCTGTTGTGGCTGACTTCCGGACTTCGCTTCGTGCTCGCCCTTTCGGAAACAGAGTGGAATGGCACGATCAGAGAGAAATCTCGGACTGGAGCGGGCGGAAGGACAGCTCGCGGAGTCCGCAGCTATCCGCAGGAACCCCCTGAGAATACAAAGCCTTCCCTAACGAAAAAGGCCAACCCGGGTGGGTTGGCCTTGTGGCATTGGTGGAGGCGGCGGGAATCGAACCCGCGTCCGCGGATCCTCCACCCAAGGGTCTACATGCTTATTCCGTCTATTGTCGTTTGACCGCTTGCCGCCCGACGGACAGGGCGGGGTTGCGGCGAGTCCGGTCAGGATTTAACGGCTTGGCCCCGGACGAGCCTTACCGCGATCCCGTGTAGGATGACGCCTCGAATCCGGTCCGCACGGGCACGGTCCGGTGAGACGGCACTCTACTGGTGTTTAGGCAGCGAGTGCGTAGTTGTCGTCGTTGGCAACTATCTTTTTGCAGAGGGATTAACGAGGATCTCTGCATCCTCGGCATGCACCTTGGGCTTTGCAATCCACGTCGAAATCCAGGTCGCCCCCAGTGTACCGAGTAGACAAGTTTAGGGCGGGAAAGGTTCCCGCTCAACTCATATGGGGATGGACAGCGGAAAACCAACTATTTGGATGCGTTTTGTCACTGCGCCCTCGGCGGGGCGGCCCTAGAATCCCGACCGTTCTTTGTTGGAAACTCGGGGCCATGGAGATCACGGAAAAGGAGCGAAAAGCGGCGCGATGGGCACACGACCTGTTTGTGCTCAACATCTTTTTCTTTCATTTGCTGCTCACGCCGGCCGTGTTGGTGCTCGACATCGGCCGGATGGGCATGTTGATTCCGCTGATGTTTTCGGGCGTGGTGATCGCTTACATCTGGCGGCGGAGTCGACGGGAGCCACGGCCCTTTGTGGCAGCCCATTGGCGGTTGGCTTTCCAGCGCTGCAAACTGCTCATGTGGGGCTATGCCGGTTCCATCGCGATCTTTCTACTGGGCGAGTTGTTCACTTTGGGCATGAAAGACGCCCACATGGCCAACATCATGGTTACCGTGGTGACCCGCATCGCGGTGATGCCCACCCTCGTCATGGCCATGGTGACGGTGGTGTTGGAGGCTTCGGCCGGTGGTTTGGCTTCGCGTGGGGCTTTGCCGGAGCGGGGTCAACCAACGGACGCGTGACGGCGCGATTTGGTGTTCGAACGTGACGGCGGCCGCTTTGCCGAATCAGTTTGTCGAGCCGGGGAGTGGTGGAAGCGGACAATCGAGCAGGGCGGAGAAAGCGCGCAGCAGCTCCATTTCGAGAGGAGTGATGCGTCCATCGGAGGCAACGCAGGCGGCACAGGCTTTGAGCAGTCGTGGCTTGAGTAGCGGCTTGAGGCGTGTCAGGCGGTCCAGCGCCTGCTCCAGCCGCTCGGGCGTGAGGTCCGATTCCGGCGGCATCCGAAGCCCTTCCATGGCCAGTATTCCGGCTCCCGCTTGAAAGGCGTGCAGCGCCTGCATGCGGCTGTCGTGGGTGTGAAAGGCCAAGTAACCCATCATCACTTCGATCTCGTGCTTGAGAGGGGCGATCCGTCCGATCGTGCCCAGGGGCGGCTTTTTGCCTTCGAAAGCCATTTCCAGGTGATGGAGGACGATTTTCTGCAATGCCCATTCGAAGGGAGTGATTCGCCCGTCCATCGCCACCAGGGTTTCCAGGTTCTCGCGGAACCTTCCATATTGTTCCGGTGAGAGTTGCCGCAGGGCGGGGAGGGCCAGGTCCACCAGCGTCAGGCGCAGAGCGGGAGCCAATCGCGCCACCAGCGTTCGAGCCTGATCCACCGCCTCGGGCACGCCGGCGTCGGCGTGGCGGCGCAGGTGGTCGAGCTGCCTTTGGAGGACCGTTTCATCCGATTCCAGCACCAGGGCATAGATCAGCGCCCGTGCGCCGTGAGGTTCGTGGGCCAGCCGTTCCAGCAGGGGGGGCAAGGACTCCAGCCGGCGCTCGGCTTCGTCCAGGCGTGGGCCGGGGGCGGCACCCCGTTCGAGGTTGTCCAGCACCGAGGTGAGCACCACGGCGCCAGTAGCCACGGCTTGGGGTGCGGCGCGGCGGTGTGTGTTTTCTTCCCTCTCGATCTCGGACGGCGTGTACCTGTGGGGCACCACGAACTCGCCGTCCCAGGCGGGGTCTATCCGCCGGATCCTGGCCTCCAAGGGAGGATGGGTGGCGAACAAGTGGTTGAGCCCGAACAGGTAGTGGATGCCCTCGCTGAAATAGGCGTGGCTCAGCTCCTCGGCATCGGGATGGTGGATGAGTGAGCCTTCGGCGTCACCGCCGATCTTTTTGAGCGCGCCGGCGATGCCCTGGGGTTCCCGGGTGAACTGCACCGATGCCGCGTCGGCCAGGAATTCACGTTGGCGGCTCACGGCGGCCTTGATGAGGTTGCCGAAGAAGACGCCTGCGTAGCCCAGAATCAACAAGCCCAGCCCCAGCACCACCAGGGGTACGCCTCCATTGCCGTCGCGACTGCGGCTGGACGAAGCGAGTGCGCCCCAGCGCAGTAACAGCCGTCCCACAAGAGCCACCATGAGAATGCCGAACAAAATGCCGATGAGGCGGATGTTGAGCCGCATGTCGCCGTTGACGATGTGGCTGAACTCGTGCCCGATCACCCCTTGCAGCTCGGCCCGATTGAGCTTCTCCAGTGTGCCCCGGGTGACCGCGATCACGGCGTCGCCGGTCCCGTAACCGGCGGCGAAGGCATTGATGGCCTCTTCGCGGTCCATCACATAGACCAGGGGCACCGGTGTGCCCGCCGCGATGGCCATCTCCTCCACCACATTGAGCAGGCGCCGTTCCAAGGCGTCACGCGGGTTGCCTGAGACCAGCCGCGCGCCCATCATCTCGGCCACCGCCCGGCCGCCAGCGCGCAGCGAGAGGGTGCGGATGAGGCTGCCGGCCAATACCACCATCGTCACGCCGAGGCCGATCCAGAAAAACCGTTCCCAGTCGAAATGGTCCCAGAAGGTGGTGGGCGTGTGCCCTTGCACGTAGTAGTCGGTGGAGTACTCGGCAAAGAGCATGATGAAGAGGTTGGTGAGCGCCACCAGCGACAGGATGGCCAACACGAAGAGCACGATGAGCCATCGTGTCTTGCGGCGCGCTTCGTCCTGGGCGGCAAAGAAGTCCATGAGGCCGAGTGGCGGGCGTCAGAACGAAACCTTGGGCGCCTCCTGGATCTGGGCGCTGTCTTCGAACTCCAGCAGCTTGGCGTCGGTGGGATGGCCGAACATGGCGGCGAACACCACCGGGGGGAAGGATTGGCGGTAGCTGTTGTAGGCCGTCACCGCGTCGTTGAATGCCTGGCGGGCGAAAGCCACTTTGTTTTCCGTGCTCAC
>CAYOJM010000093.1:0-5571 GCA_964404295.1 uncultured Sedimenticola sp.
GCCGTAGCGATTGTTTCCGCCTCGTCCCCGTTCGCCCATGCCGTTCTCTTGGCGGTAGGCGGTCCGCTCTTCTGGAGAGAGGGATTGCATCTGCCGGCGGCGCTCGGAACGTATCCGCTCGCGCTCTTCGGGAGAGAGGGATTGCATCTGCTGACGCATCTCGTTGCGGTAGGTTTCACGCGCTTCCGGAGTCATGGCTCGCAACTGCTCACGCATCTGAGCCATCTCGGCTTCGGTGGGTGGAGTCAGGTCGGCGGCGCCTGCAGCACCAAAGGCGGCCAATGCCGCGATCAATGGGATGAATCGTTTTCTCATGGTCTTTTCCTCCATATCGGATCGATGGATGGGGGAACCCGCCCCCGTCGCGACACAGTATGAAAGAAAGACCTTTCCAAACGATTTCAAAACCGCCCCGGTTTGCTACAAAGTGTTACCGGATCACTCCACCCGCACCAGCTCGTTGGCGTCCTTGTGCTCGAACAGCCGCTCGTAGATGTCCACCCAGGTGGTCTCTTCGTAAAAGAGTCGGCCGCCGCCCACATGGACGTGGTGGACGAACTCGGCGGTGCGGGCGTTGTCCCGCATGAAGGGGGACTGGATCACGCCCCAGTCTTCGTCGCCCAGCCGGGCGATGACCTCGATCCTGATGCGCCCTTCTTCATCCCTTTCACCGTTCCATGTGCCGCCGGCGAGCACGCAGACGCCGCGGGGGATGGTGATGGATTGCATGATGGTGTGGGTTGCGGCGTCCCACATCCAGTATCCGGTCTGGTGGTGGAACACTTCGTCGTTGGACTTGCGCTGTACCACCTGAAGATAGTGGAGGGCCGTCAAAGTCTGGGACTCCGCGTTGGTCACATCCCCCACGGGCGTGAAGGTGATGGTTTCGTAGAAAGGGTTTTCTTCGGCGCCGTCCGGCTCGGGGGCGATATCCAGGCCCTTGTCTCCCCGCCAGGTTCCGATCAGTTCGGCCAAGGGGCCGTAGTCCAGTGCTTCGCTCATGGCTCATCCTCTTCGCGATTGACCACAACCCCAAAGATACCGGGTTTGACCGTTCGGGAACAGGCGAACGATCAATGGGCACCGGGACCCCATGGGGACGAAAAAACCCCCGGCGATGCCGGGGGCGGTGCAGGAGGTGCGGGTTCACTTCCCGGAAGCGTCTGGATCGTCCTCCGCCGTGGTTTTGTCCTCGGTGGGGGGCTGGGCGGGCGGCCCGAAGATGTCGGCCTTGAGTTTTTCGAGCGAGCCTCTGATCTTGTCGAAGAAACCGGTGCCCGATTTGCCGCCGCTCACTTTGTCGCGGATCTCGTTCAGCTGTTTCTGGAGCAACGCGTAGTCGGCATGGGTGCCGTAGCCCAGGGCTTCGGAGAGGCGCAACTGCTCTTCCACCAAGCGCAGGGTGTTTTCCAATGCCTGGTTTTCTTTATCGCTGCGGTCCTTTTTCTCCGCCAACACTTCGGCGATGACCAGGGCTTCGTCCGCCCGCAGCAGCGGCAGCGGAATGATGTGGCGGGTGACCACCAGGGTGGCCAAGGCCGCCTGCAGCGCCTGCTTGGCCTGTTCTGTCTTGCCTTCGTCGATGAGCGGCGTCACCGCCTTGATGGCGTCGGGATAGGTGGCCAGGGGGATGGCGGTGACGGTGACCACGACCTCGGACCGCAGGGAGTTGAGCAGCTCGCGGGCCGCGGGGAGGTTGCCGGCTTCGAGCAGCCGGATCACCTCTTTGCGCGCGTTGAGGATGTCGTCCGCAGTGGCGATGACATCGAAGGTGGTCATGGCCACGTCCACCGGCGCCAGGGCCAAGGTGGGCTCTCGAGCCACCACCAGTTCCAGCTTGCCGGTGGCCCGGGCCAGCGCCTCCAGGGCCTTTTTCTGGTCACCGTCTTCCAGGGCTTTGAGGGCGGCGAAAGTCTCCTGGAGCGCGCTCACCGCCTCTTGGATGATCTCTTGCCGTTTCTCGTCCGCTTTCTTGCCCGCCTCCCGGGTGAGGGACTCCTGCACCTTGGGGTTTTGTGACAAGGGTTGGGTCGTCTCTTGTTGCGCCCAGGCGGGATTGAGGCAGAGCAGCCCCCCCAGGGCCAAGGCGGTCAAAGTGTGGCGTGGTTTGATCTTGTGCATGGGTCGGTCTCCTTTCATTTTCATTCTTCGGTTTCTCCCACAGGCTTGGGCAGGCCGGCCAGCTTGCTCAAGGTCTGAACCGGCCCCTTGGGAAAGAGTTCATAAAGAAAATCCCGGTAGGCCTTGGCCTCTTTCCAGGGCTTGCCATGGAAACGGCCCAGGGTCTTGACCCAGTCGTGCATGGTCGGATGCCGCATGTGTTCTTCGTAGAAGGTGCGGAAATAGTTGATCATGGCCCAGTGCATATCGGTCAGCTCGATGCCTTCCCGGGCCGCGATGGCCTCGGCCACGCATTCGTCCCAGTCGTTGGGATCGAGCAGGTAACCCTCCTCGTCGGTTTTTATGACCTTGCCTTCGACTTCGATGCTCATGATGATTCCTCCCGGGGTTCGGACACGACGAGCCCCTTTTCGGGCAGTGCCGAACCCGCATGGTTGATGTGATGGAAAGGACGCCCCAGGGCGTCACTCGGGGTGGGGAAAAGATGGGTGCCGGGCGGGGGAATTCAAGAAAGCGTTCAGCCGATGAGCTGGATCAGCCCCAAGGTGAGCAATCCGACAAGCAGGGCCTTGGTGCCGCTCCAGAACCAGGAGACGCCGCCGATACGACCGAGAAAGACGCCCAGGGCGAAGATCACCGCCAGCGCCGTGGCCATGGCGGCGGGGAGAGGTGCCATCGGCAAACCGGGGCCGTACCGCGCCAGCCACAAGGGTGTCACGATGACCAGACCGATGAGGAAAGGGGCGCTGCCGTTGACCAGCGCCACCAGCCAGGGGATCCAGACCGCGGCGCGCCCGTGGTCGCTGGCCTTGAGATCGGCCAGCATGGCCCGCTCCAGCGCCGCCAGACTGGATCGCCGTTCCGCCGCTTCGCTGATGTAGGCCGAGGAGACACCGCTCACGCCGAGAGCGAGGGTGGTGGCCAGGCAGGAGGTGATGACGGTCTCCAGATCGACCTGGTCGGAAACGTGGAAGCCCATGAGCAGGCCCAGCAAGGTGAGGGCCCCGTCGAAACCGTTGACCACGAAATAGCGGCGCATGATGGCGCCGGAACCGGAGAGGCGCAGCAGCCGCCGGAGAAAACCCGGGGCCATGGTCACTGCCCTTGCACCACCACTTCGTCGATGCTGTGAAGCGAGCCGCCGTTTTCCTCTATGGCCTGGCCCAGCCGCTCGAAATCCAGATCCTCGCCGCTGAGGGTGACCACCAGGGTTTCGGTGTGTTCGTCGACCTCTTTCACTTGCACCTGAACCCGATAGTCGGTGCCGAGCTCCGCCAGGGCGCGGGCGAACTCCAGGGCATTGGGTTGGTGGGGCTTGAGCACGTCGAGAACGAGATGGCGGACGCGGGGCATGGCGGTGCGCTCTTCGGTAACTTTGAATGAAGTATTGCCCAAGGCCGGGGAAAGGGACAAGGAGGACAAAATATAGAACGAATAGAGTACAATGGTGTCATGGCGATCGAACGTTCATCCGGATCGGCCCGCAGCAGGGGGACAATGGACAATCCCCCCTGCCGCTTCCATGCCGCCTGGGTGGAGCCGGTGGAGGATGGGTGGATACCGTCCGGGACCGGGGCGGCGGTGCCTCGCACCCAACTGCAAGAGCAGCGCAGCCGCCAAGTGCTCACCCGCAACCGGTCGCCGGATGTGCCTTTCGAGCAGTCGGTGAACCCGTATCGCGGTTGTGAGCACGGCTGCATCTATTGCTACGCCCGTCCCAACCACGCCTGGATGGATCTCTCGCCGGGCTTGGATTTCGAAACGCGACTCTTCTACAAGCCCGATGCGCCCGAGCTTCTGGCTCGCGTTCTGGACCGACCCGGTTACCGTCCGTCACCCATCGCCCTGGGCACCGCCACCGACGCTTGGCAGCCGGCGGAGCGCCGGCTCCAGCTCACTCGCCGGATCATCCAGGTGTTGGCCGAACGACGCCATCCATTGTGTGCGGTGACCAAGTCGGCCCTGGTGGAGCGTGATCTGGATCTTTTGGCGCCCATGGCGGAACAGGGGCTCGTACGTTGCGCCCTCTCCATCACCACCCTGGATGCCGGCTTGAGTCGGCGCATGGAGCCGCGCGCCGCCGTTCCCGCCCGCCGATTGCGGGTGTTGAGCCGATTGCAGGCGGCTGGAGTGCCCTGCGGAGTGCTGGTGGCGCCGGTGATACCGGGGCTCAACGATCACGAGTTGGAGTCCATCCTCGCCGCGGCGCGCCGAGCCGGCGCTCGGTTCGCGCGCATGGTGGTGTTGCGTCTCCCCTACGAGGTGGAGGAGCTGTTCGAGACATGGCTCGATCGACACATGCCCCAGCGCCGCCAGCGGGTGATGAAGCAGGTGCGGGCGCTGCACGGAGGGCGCACCTGCGGCGGCGGATTCGGACGGCGCCTGGAAGGGGAGGGGGTGTTGGCGCGGCTGCTCACCCGGCGTTTCGATGTGGCGTGTCGCAAGTTGGGGCTGGGCGCACCGCCGCCGCTGCGCTGTGATCTGTTCCGGCCCCGGTTTTCCAAGGATCAACTCGAGCTGCCGGGGCTCGACCTGGAATGATCTTGGAATAAAAGGGATCCGCAGGCATCTTTCGAGGACGCAGTGCCACCCGTGGAGGCCATTCACGTGGATCCAGCGGGCTTTCGTTTTCATCGGCGCCGCCCTCGCGGCAGGGTGCGCGGGCCTGGAAAGCCGGCCCATTGAAGTGGTCAGCGTGCCTCCTGGCGCATGGGCCCAGGTCGTTGGGCGGATTCCGGGCACCACGCCATTGCCTTTGAATCCGGCGGAAACCTTTCCACCGCGCTGATATGGCACCCCCTATCGGGTTCAGGGCGAGCTCGCGTTTCTACACCCGGATTGTCGGCCCAAACGGCGGAAGGTGACCGACGAGGTGCTGTTGAACGACATTCACGTACGGCTCGAGGGTGATCCCACGACATCGACCGCCGAACGACGGACGCAATTGCGCGACAAGCGTGAACAGATGCGCAGCCCGTCAACGGCTGCGCATCTTGGAGCCTCTATGCCGAGAAGGACTGATCGAGGGGCGTACCGGCGTTTGCGAAGCAGGATCCTCGACACCCTCATGAAAGCGGGTCAATGCAGTGCGGCGAGGGCCTTCTCCGCCTCCCGGGCCATGGCGCTGCCGGGCGCCAGCTCGATTACTTTTTTCAGGTGGCGGCGCGCCTCCTCCTTGCGGCCGGCATTGACCAGGGTGACACCCAGGTGATAGTGGATGTCCACCGCGTTCGGTTGCAGTTTGAGTGCCCGCTCCAGGTTGACGATAGCCTTGGGATATTCTTTGCGCGCCCGATAGACCCACCCCAAGGTGTCATAGACGGCGTGACTCTGGGGTTGGAGCAGACGCGCCTTATCGGCCCAGCGCAAAGCCCGGTCCAGATCCTCACCCGATTCGGCGGCCATCCAAGCCAGATTGTTGAAGGCGACCCAATTCTTTTCATCCCGTTC
>CAYOJM010000094.1:0-10504 GCA_964404295.1 uncultured Sedimenticola sp.
GCCCAGCAGGCGGGCGTACTCGTTGGACTTGAAGTCGGAGAGCCGCACGATCACCGGGTTGCCGTGGAAGCTGGCGGCCAGGGTGGCGATCCCTTCCGCGAGCTTCTCCACGTAGAAGGTGACGGGGTCGGCGTAGCCCCCCGTGCGCGCCTCGATCCGGGACTTCAGTTCCGGCGGTAGCTCCGGGTAGTCGAGGAGCGCCCGGGGGTGGATGCCGATGGTGTTGTTGATGACGAACTCCAGCCGCGCCAGCCCCACGCCGGCGTTGGGGATGCCGGCGAAGGCGCGGCCCGGGCTGGCCACGTTCATCATGATCTTCACCAGTCCCCAAGCGCTCTTACGGCGTGGTGGTGCGGCGGGGCAAGTTTCTCAGCCCCCAGGCGCGGGCCTTCATCGACATGATCGACCCGGAGTTCTCCTCCTTCCACGAAAAAGAGGCTGCGCCCGGCGCAGCCTCGTGAAACGGGATCGGCCCGCGGTCAGCCTTTCAGCGCGTCGATGACCTTTTCCAAGATGGCCTTGGCCTCTTCGGCCACGGCGTCGGCTTCGGAGTGGCCGGCCAGGCCGAGGACGGGAACCGGATCCATGAAGCTGACCACCGTCTTGCCCTCTCGTTCGTACATGACGAAGTTGCAGGGCAGCAGGGTGCCGGCGTTGGGATCGGCGCCGATGACGCGGTCGGCCAGCTTGGGATTGCATGCGCCGTAGATGTGGTAGGCGGGGATCTCCTTGCCCATCTTGGCCTTGAAGATGGCCTGCACGTCCACGTCGCTCACCACGCCCAGGTGGTGGGCCATGAGGGTCTCCTTCACCTTTTCGAACGCCTGGTCGAAGGGCAGATCCAGGGTCAGGTGCATCTCGTAGCTCATGGAGCTTTCCTCCTGTCGTTGTCGTTCTCGGCCGGCCAGTATAGGGAGGCGTTCACCCAGAGTACATTGAAAAGCATCAACACCGTGCGACGGTATAATCGCAGCTTCAATGAGACGACAACTGCAGCGAGGAGTTCAGGACCATGGCTACCGTCACCTTGCAAGGCACCGAGATGCACACCAGCGGCGAACTACCGGAGGTGGGCTCGGGAGCTCCCGATTTCCGCCTGACCGACGGCGACCTCCAGGACGTGAGCCTGAAGGACTATGCCGGAAAGAAGGTGCTGCTCAACATCGTGCCCAGCCTGGACACCCCCACCTGCGCCGAGTCGGCGCGCAGGTTCAACGAGAGGCTCGCCGGCCGTGACGACGCCGTCTGCCTGGTGGTCTCCGCCGACTTGCCCTTCGCCCAGGGGCGCTTCTGCTCCACCGAGGGGCTGGAGAACGTGGTCCCTCTCTCCATGATGAAGAGCAAGAAGTTCGCCAAGGACTACGGCGTGCTCATCACCGACGGCCCCCTGGAGGGGCTGGCGGCGCGCGCCATCGTCGTCGTGGACGAGAACGGCAAGGTCACCTACACCCAGCTGGTGGAGGAGATCGCCGACGAGCCCGATTACGATGCGGCGTTGAAGGCGCTGGGCTGAATCCGTGTCGAGCCGCTGTCCGCCCCGGCCTTGCGCCGGGGTTTTCTTGTTGTGCGGTTCGGGGTTCAGTCGAGCAGCAGATGGAGCGAGGTGAGCTGGGATGCCAAGGGCAGCGCCGCCACCCCTTTCCAGAAGGCCGCAGGGTGGTGTTCCATCGAGGGCTGGGGTCGTCTCTCATGAAAGCGGGGTTGGATTTGGAGAGATCGAACAGGAACTCCGAGAGGGTGTCGTAGCACTTCGATGGATCGCGGTGGACCGCTTTGCGCAGAGCGCCGTCTACCCAGGGCTGGATCTATGGATTTCAGCGCGACGCGGAAATGTAGTCGCTCTGTCTGCGCGTCGCCCGCCACAGCCACGACGAGGTGATCCGGGCCGTCCGAGAACACGAACTGAAGAACGGGCACGCGGATGAAACCTGAGACAAGGGACCGTGCATCAAAAAGAGAGAACGCACTCGGTTACGCTCTACTCGATGCTCCGGTGAGCAGGGAGCGCAATCGCTGTAGCAGGCCCATCGAGACGGTGCCCGAGGGGGGACCTGCTGCGGAAGCAGCCTTTCGTCATCAACGGTGAGGAACAGCAACCGCCCAACCCCAACCGCTACAAACAGCACGGCTTCTACTTCAACGCCGATGACTGTATCGCTCTCCACGCCTGCGAGACGGCCTGCTCGGAGAAGAACGACGTGCCGCAGCACCTGGCCTTCCGTTCGGCGGGCTTCTGGTGGCGCTCACCGGTCTGTTCGGTGGCGCACTGAACGAAGGCGGCGTGCGCTCGTTTGGTCGCACACGCGGCGACCGTCAGAAGCGCGGAGAATGAAGGGGCGGCCGCCTGATATGTTCAGACCACCACCTACGGCGGCCCCATCATTTGCGCAACGCCGTGTTACTGGCGGCGTTGGTGTTGGTCGAGTGGTTGGTTTTCTGCGGCGGCGCGTCCTGGCTCTACGGCCTTTTGGGGTGTTGACGTTCATTGCCGCGGCCATCGGTCGGGCGCTGTCCCATGCTGCGGTGATCCCCATCACCATGCCGGGCGCCTTCTTTTGGCTTAACAAGGGGTTCGTGGAACATGCGCGGGACGTGGGCCTGGCGGAGATGCCCCAGTTGGGCGTCGTCCATGAACGCCGTCACCCCTTCCGGATGGATGCGTTGTGGCGAAGCTTTCTGGAAACCAGCCCGAGAGAGAAGTGGGATCAGCTGCGGCGCAGCTTCACCGGGCGATCGCCGCCGCATCGGCCCAACAGCCGTTCGAGTGGAGCGGGTTCACCGAGATAGAACCCCTGGGCGTGATTCACGCCCATCTCCTGAAGCGAGCGCAGCACCGCCGCATGCCCCACGAATTCGGCGATGGTCTCCTTCCCCATGAGGTGACCGATCTCGTGGATGGACTTGACCATGGCCAGGCTCACCGGATCCATGTCCATGTTGCGAACGAAGCGGCCGTCGATCTTGAGATAGTCCACCGGCAGGTCCTTCAGATACCCGTACGAAGACATGCCGCTGCCGAAGTCGTCCAATGCGAAGCGACATCCAACGTCGTGCACCCGGGCGATGAAGTGGCGTGCCCGGGAGAGGTTGGTGATGGCCTCCGTCTCGGTGATCTCCAGACAGAGGCGATGGGGATCGATGCCGTTCTCCCCAAGCTCCCGCAGCAGAAAATCGAGGAACAAGGGATCGGTGAGCGAAGCACCCGAAAGGTTGACGCTGAACAACCCCTCGTACGCGGGATGGGTGCGCATCCACTTGAGCAGCGTCCGCACCACCCAGCGGTCGATGGCCGGCATGAGGTTGTAGCGCTCCGCCGCCGGTAAGAACTTGTCCGGCGTCACCAGATCGCCTTCGGTACTGCGCATGCGTAGGAGCACTTCGCAAAAACGGGGCGCATCACCTTGTAGGGGAACGATGGGCTGTTGGTAGAGAAGGAAACGTTCTTCGGCGAAGGCGCTTTCGATCCGTCCCAGCCAACCGAGTTCGGCCTGGCGGTGGCTCAATGCCCGGTCGCCCGGAGAATAGACGTAGTAGCGGTTACGTCCCTCCTCCTTGGCGCGGTAGCAAGCGGCGTCGGCCTTACTCAGCAGGCGTGAGGCATCACAGCGTGGATCGTCGATCTGTACGATGCCGATGCTCATGCCGAGAGTGAAGATCTTGTCTTCCCAGTAGAAGCGGAATTCACTCACCGCTTCCAGGAGCCGGGTCGCCACCGACTCCCCTTTCTGCAGAGGGCAATCTTCGAGAATGAGGCCAAATTCGTCACCGCCCAAACGGGCCAAGGTGGCGTTTTCCGGTAGCTTGGCACGGAGAAGGTCGGCCAGTTGTTTGAGCAGCTCGTCTCCGGCGCGGTGACCACTGGTGTCGTTCACCACTTTGAAACGGTCCAGATCGAGATAGAACAAACAGTGCACCTTCTCGTCCGCTCCAGCCAGGGCGCGACGCAAAGCCGATTCGAAGGTGGTGCGGTTGTACAAGCCGGTGAGGCTGTCCTCGGAAGCTTGTCGTTGCAACTTGCGTTCCAGCTCCTGGCGTTCCGTGATGTCGCGCAGGAAGGCGGTGAACAACGGCTCGGATCCGGGCTGGTCGATGCGGGTGATGGCCAGCTCCACCGGGAACTCGCTGCCGTCGGCGCGCAGGGCGATGGTCTCGATGCGGGTCCCCAAAATCCGGCTCTCGCCGTGCTCCTTCTGCCTCTGCAGCCCTTCGTAATGCATTTCCCGCATGGGCTCGGGCACCAAATACTCGGCCATGCGCTTGCCCAGCATATCTTCGCAACGGTAACCGAAAGTGCGTTCGGCGGCTGGATTGAACTCCATGATCCGGTCGTCGGCGTCGATGGTGATGATGCAGTCGAGGGCGCTGCCGACGATGGCGCTTTTGCGGGCTTCGCTTCGCCTGAGTTCCTCCAATGCCTGGGCGCGGATGCGATTCTGCCGTGAGAGCAACCAGCCGCTGATGAACAGGCCCACCATGCCGAAGGCCCAGAGCACCCCCAGGACGGACAATTTTTTGTGTACCGCTTCCCGCTCGTGGGCGCGCAATTCGGTCATGGGCAGCGCGATGGCGATGCCGCGTCCAGGGCGTCCCACTTCGAACCCTTCTCCGAAGTGGCACAACAAGCAGCCTTCGGTGACCATCAGAGGTTGCATCAGCCGGAGGTATTCTCCGTCCGCCTGGCGTACGAATTCCAGGACCTCCGTGGCGCCGGCATCGATGCGCTCCAAAGCGCTCCGCTCCCAAGCATCGGGCCGGTTCTCTCCTTCTGGGGCGGTGAGGCTGGTGATCTTGCCCGAAGTGCCGTAGAGGTAGCCGTAGTCGCGATCCAGCTGGTTGATGATGGTGACCGGATTGATGAGGGTGAGTTCGATGCCGGAAGGGGTACGGATGTCCCGCTCCGGGACTTTGGCCATACGCGGGTCTGGTTGGAAATAGTCGCTCACCGGCACATAGATGCGACCATGCCGGGTGGCCCACTGGCGCAGGGCCTGATCCTTTCCGAAACTGGCCCTCGCTTGAGCCTTGGCCAGGCGCACCGTGTTCTCCTGCTCCTCCTGTACGGCCCACCATCCGAAGAACAGGATGATGCCGGTCCAAGCCAAGCCGAGCAGCACGAGGTGCACCAAGTTGTTCGTCTTGACGACCGCGCCCATGGCGTTTCCAGTCAATGAATATGTTGTCAGTATATCGGTGGCTGCGACGCAGACGGCTGCGAATGGTCGAAATTTTGTTAGGGTTGGCATTTTTTCCCACCCCGGTCGTTCAGGAGGACGCCATGGAGTTTCCGTTCCCCGTGCTCGGGATCGCCGCCCACTCGGGCAGCGGCAAGACCACTTTACTGGAGCAGGTGATCCCGCTGCTGCGCCGGGCCGGAGTGCGGCCGGCCGTGGTCAAGCACTCCCATCACGATTTCGAAATGGACCGCCCGGGCAAGGACAGCGACCGGCTGCGCCGTGCCGGTGCCGGCCAGGTGCTCATCGCCTCGCCTTGGCGGACGGCCTGGATTCGGGAGGGGGATGGGCGCACCGAGCCGCGCCTCGACGAGTTGCTCTCGCGCCTGGATGCCGCTGTGCTGGATCTGGCGTTGGTGGAAGGGTTCCGCCACGAGCCCATTCCGAAGATCGAGGTGCACCGTCCCGATCTGGGTACCCCCTTGTTGTGTGGTAACGATCCGCGCATCCTGGCGGTGGCCTGTGATCGGGCGCCCGATCCGGCGCCGTCCGTGCCGTTGTTGGATCTGAACCGGCCAGCGGCGGTGGCGGACTGGATCATCGAGTGGCTGGCCTCGGTTCGGAAATGACCGAAGCCGGTGTCGCCGTCGAGAGGGCGCTGGTCCGGGCGGGCGTGGCGGCCGGCGAGCGGGTCGCCGCCGTGGTTCGCGACCCGAGCCTCGAACTGACCCTGCTGGACGTGCTGCCCCGCTTGGGTATCGGCTTCTTTCCCCTGGATCCCGATCTTCCGCAGACCGCCGTCGATGTGCTGCTGCAGAGGGCGGGGGTCCGCTGGGTGATTCGCGACGGCCCTCTCTTGGATCGGCACCGGGGGCGGTTCGTGGGCCGGGACGACGGGCCCCGGCTGTTGTTGGCCACCAGCGGCACCGAGGGCGGGCCGCGGGTGCTCGCTTTCACCCGCGCAAGGCTGGATGCTTCGGCAGCGGCGGTGAGCCGGGCCTTGGGCTTCACGGCCGCCGACCGTTGGTTGTTGTGTCTGCCCCTTCACCATGTGGCCGGTGTCCAGGTGGTGAACCGGTGTCGCCTGGTCGGGGCCCGCCTGGAGACGGCGCTTCCCTTTCGCGCCGCCGAGGTGTTGGAACGCATCGCTGCTGGCGCCGTCACCCACCTTTCGCTGGTGCCCACCCAGTTGTGGCGGCTCCTGGAGGCGGACCCGGCGTTCCGTCCGCCCTCTGACTTGCGGGCGGTGTTGTTGGGAGGGGGCGCGGCGCCGCCGGACCTGGTGGCGCGGGCCGTAGCGGCCGGCTGGCCCCTGTGGCTCGGTTATGGGCTCACCGAGGCCGGTGCCACCGTGGCTCTGGAGCGCGCCGAGGCCGATCACCCGCCGGGGCGGGTGGGGCGGCCGTTGCCTCATCTCAGCGTGGTGGTTCGCAGCAGGCGGATCCATCTGGGCGGCGAGAGTTTGGCCGAAGGTTGGGTCACCGCCCAAGGCGTTCTACCCCTGGCGGCGGACGATGGGTTGTACGCCACGGGGGACCTGGGCCGGATGGACGAGAGGGGGCGTCTCTGGGTGGAAGGGCGTGTGGACGATCTCATCGTCAGCGGCGGGGTGAAAGTGCGCCCCGAGGTGGTGGAAGGGATGCTGATGCGTTGCCCCGGCGTTCGCGAGGTGGCGGTGATCGGGCGTCCGGATCCGGAGTGGGGGGCGCGTGTGGTGGCCTGCTATGCGGGAGAATGGCCCGAGGCGCGGGTGGCCGCCTGGGTACGGGAGCGGCTGTGCGGCGCGCACCGCCCGGCGGAATACCGTCGCCTGGCGGCGCTGCCGCGCAATGCAATGGGAAAGATCGTTCGGCGTGCCTTGCGTGATGTCTTTCAGTTCCCTTCCGGTCCGTAGGGGCGGAGCGCATCGATGAGAAATCCGGGTAGAGGCACCGGCCGCCCGTCGTCTGGCGAGATCGCCACGTGCACCGTGCGCGCCCGGGCGCAAGGACGGTCGTCGAGCCGGAACCGGTGGACCAGAGTGAAGCTGCTGCGCCCGAGAGCTTCCAGGTTCACCTGGACCTCCACCTCGTCCTCCAGGCCCACGGGCGCCAGATAGTCGGCTTCGGCGTGGACCAGGGGCAACAGAGGGCCCGTTTCCGCCAGGCGGCCCAGGGCCAGGCCCGCTTCCGCCAACAGACTTTCGTAGGCGCGGTGGGCTGCGGTGAACAGATGGGCGAAGAAGAGGCGGCCGCCGGGGTCCACCAGGTCGAAAGTGACACGAAAACGGTGCAGGTGGTGCTTCATGGCGTGAGTCCGAGTCCGGGATCATCGGACAGCCAAAGATACCCCTTTTCCAACGACGGCGGAGGATGGGGGTCGTCGCGCAGCCAGGAGGCGGTGGCCAGACCGTGGCGGATGTCGGGGTTGCAGGCGGCCAGAGCGGCGGCCAGATGGGCGGCGGCGTGGAGTCCCACGGCCGATTCCAAAGTGGAGGTGATCACCGGTTCGACGCCCGCCGTCCGGGCTTTTCGCGCCAGGGCCAAGGTGGGCCGCAATCCGCCCAGCGCCATGGGTTTGAGCATCAGCCGTCGGACCGGAAACCGGTTCAGCAGGAGTGCGCCCCCCAGGGGCTGGAAAGACTCGTCCAGCGCCAACGGCACCGGGCTCTGGGCTTGCAGCCGCGCCAGCCTCGTCGCGTCGGGCTGGCGCAACGGCTCCTCCACCGATTCCAATCCCTCGCCTTCCATCATGGTGAGAAAACGCCGCGCGGCATCAAAGGACCAGGCGCGGTTGGCATCCAGCCGCAACGCCCGTTTGCCGGGCAGGGTGAGCGCCAGCGCCCGGGCTTTCCGGGCGGCGTCGTCGGCGTCGAGGCCGCCGGTCTTGAGCTTGATCACCCGAAAACCGGCTTCCAAGGCCGACGCCAGGCCCCAGGGCCTGGCCAGAGATCCGGCCATGGCGCTCACCGCCACCCGATCGGCGGCTTCCGGCTCCAGCAGTCGACGCAGCGGCAGGCCTTGCCGCCGGGCCGACAGGTCCAGCAACGCCGTCTCCAGGGCGCAGGCCACGGCGGGGGTCTCGTCCCGCCAGGCGGTGGCGAGGGTCCAGGCTTCGGTTTCGGTACCGCCCCAGTCTGCGAGATCGGCGAGCCGTCGGGCCGCAAGGGCCTCGGTCTCCGTGCCGGCGGCCGGCAGCGGCGCACATTCGCCCCATCCTTCGCCGTCGGACACCGCCAGGCGCAGCCACCAGCCCCGCCGCCAGCTCGGCGGGCCGCCCGGACCGGGCCAGGGTGCGGCCAGGCGCAGCCGGTAGGGAAAAACCTCCATGCGTAGCAAGGGCATGTGTGGGAAAACCTCCCTGCTTTGACGCAGGTCAAGTGCGGACTGTGCGAAATGGCACACACTAAAAGAGCCGTCTAAATATCAACCGCATGGATTGCGCTGGCGATCTGTGCAAATTGAACCACGAGATGGGGCGGCGGCGCTCCCTCGTGGGTCACCTGATTGTTACCAGAAGGAGAAAAAACCATGAAAGTACGCAAGCCTCTGCTTGCCGCCCTCGTGGCCCTCGCAGTGGGTGCCACCGCCGGAGGCCAGGCCTGGTCTCAGGAGACGTTGAAAGACGTCATGAAGCGGCGGGGCCTCACCGAGAAGGACATTCTGGCGGCGGCCAAGACCTACACGCCCACCGGCGGGCGGGACGAGTACATCGTCTTCAGCTCCGGCGGTCAGAGCGGTCAGGTGATCGTGTATGGCATCCCGTCCATGCGCATCCTGAAGTATATCGCCGTCTTCACGCCCGAGCCGTGGCAGGGCTATGGTTTCGACGACGAGTCCAAGGCGGTGCTGGCCCAAGGTCGCATCGAAGGCAAGGACATCCTCTACGGAGACACGCACCACCCGGCCATTTCCGAGACCAACGGCGACTATGACGGCCGGTACCTGTTCATCAACGACAAGGCCAACCCGCGGGTGGCGGTCATCGATCTGCACGACTTCGAGACCAAGCAGATCGTGGTCAACCCCTTGTTCCGTTCGGAGCACGGCGGCGCCTTCGTGACCCCCAACACCGAATATGTGATGGAGGCCACCCAGTACGCGGCGCCCTACAAGGGGAGCGGTTTCGTGCCCTTGTCGGAGTTCAACGAGAAGTACCGCGGAGGCCTCACCTATTGGAAGTTCGACAAGAAGGAAGGTCGCATCAAGCCTGAACTCTCCTTTACTTTCGAGCTGCCTCCCTACAGCCAGGACCTTTCCGACGCCGGTAAGGGACCCTCTTATGGTTGGGGCTTCACCAACTCTTTCTGCTCCGAGCGGTATGTGGGCGGCATTGAGCGTGGTCGTCCGCCGTTCGAGGCCGGCTGTTCCTCCAAGGACACCGACTTCCTGCACGTGACCAACTGGAAGAAGGCCGAGGAGCTGGTCAAGGCGGGCAAGATCGGCAAGAAGGTCAACGGCATGACCCTCATCAGCATGGAGGAGGCCGTGGCCAACGACCTGCTGTTCCTGATTCCCGAGCCGAAATCGCCGCACGGCGTGGACGTGGTACCCACCGGCGACAAGATCGTGGTTTCGGGCAAGCTGGACAGCCACACCTGGGTGTATGACTGGAACAAGATCCAGAACGCCATCAAGAACAAGAAGTTCGAAGGCAAGGATCCATACGGCATCCCCATCATCGCCCTCAAGGACGTGCTGCACAAGTCGGTGAACGTGGGATTGGGTCCGTTGCATACCCAGTTCGACTCCAAGAAGTGCATCGCCTACACCTCCATCTATGTGGACTCCATGATCACCAAGTGGGACTACTGTGAAGGCAAGGTGCTGGATCAGTTGCCCATCCACTACAACGTGGGCCACCTGATGACCATGGAGGGCGACTCCGTGTCGCCGGACGGCAAGTACCTGGTGGCGCTGAACAAGCTGGCCATCGACCGCTTCAACCCGGTCGGTCCGCTGCATCCGCAGAACCATCAGCTCATCGACATCTCCGGCGACAAGATGCAGCTGCTGTACGACATGCCGCTGCCTCTGGGTGAGCCGCACTATGCGGTGGCCATCAAGGCCGACAAGCTCAAGCCGGTGATTCGCTACAAGTCCGGCTGGAACAGCCGTGAGGACAAGCGTTCGCCGTGGAAGACCCGCGCCGGCCGCGAGAAGATCGAGCGGACCTGTGACGCCAACGGCAAGTGCACCGTGCATGTGTACGGCACCACCATCCGTTCTCACATCACGCCCGAGATCATCGAGGTCACCGAGGGGGATACCGTCCACATCCACCTGACCAACCTCGAGCGCGCCGAGGACGAGGTGCACGGCTTCGCCATGTACGGTCACAACGTCCAGCTCTCG
>CAYOJM010000095.1:0-2983 GCA_964404295.1 uncultured Sedimenticola sp.
GGCTTCAGCTCGGCGTAGGAGGTGATGAGGGCGAAGCGCAGTTCGTCCTCCAGCTTCGCCAGGCTGTCGCGGAGCTCGCCATCGCAGTAGAGGGTCACCTCGGCGTCCAGGGAGGAGCCGATCTCGCCCGCCTTGCGCATCCCCTCCAGCACCCGGCTCACCTCGCCGCGTGCCGCCAGCAGCCGCTGCCAGTCGTCGTCCGTGAGGCGCCCCTCCCCGGCCGCCTCGGGGAAGCGGTGCCAATGCTGGGTGAAGACGAACTCGTCGCGCTCGCCGGGCAGGTGTTCCCAGGCCTCCTGGGCGGTGAAGCTGAGGATGGGCGCCAGCCAGCGCACCATGGCCTCGGCGATCTGGTGGATGGCGGTCTGGCAGGAGCGGCGCGCCGGGCTGTCGGTCTTGCAGGTGTACTGGCGGTCCTTGATCACGTCCAGGTAGAAGCCGCCCAGCTCCACCACGCAGAACTGGGTCACCTTCTGGTAGATGAGGTGGAAGTTGTAGTGGCGGTAGGCCTGCACCACCTCCTCCTGGAGCCTGCGCGCCTCGCCCAGGATCCAGCGGTCCAGCTCCACCATCCGCTCCGGCGGCAGGGCATGCCGGGCCGGGTCGAAGTCGAAGAGGTTGGCCAGCAGGAAGCGCTGGGTATTGCGCAACCGCCGGTAGGCGTCGGCCGTGCGCCCCAGGATCTCGTCGGAGACCGCCATCTCGGCGCGGTAGTCGGTGGCCGCCACCCAGAGGCGGACGATGTCGGCCCCCAGCTTCTTCATCACCTTCTGCGGCTGCACCACGTTGCCCAGGGACTTGGACATCTTGCGCCCCTCGGCGTCCACGGTGAAGCCGTGGGTGAGGCAGGCCTCGTAGGGCGCCTTGCCGGTCATGGCCACCGAAGTGAGCAGGGAGGACTGGAACCAGCCGCGGTGCTGGTCGGAGCCCTCCAGGTAGAGGTCGGCGGGGCGCTTGAGCTCGGGCCGGCGGTCGAGGACACAGGCGTGGGTCACGCCCGAGTCGAACCAGACGTCCAGGGTGTCGGTGACCTTCTCGTAGTCGCCCGCCTCGTCCCCCAGCAGCTCGGCGGGATCGAGCTCGAACCAGGCGTCGATGCCCTTCTCCTCCACCCGCCGGGCCACCGCCTCGAAGAGCTCGGGGGTGCGGGGATGCAGCTCGCCACTCTCGCGGTGGACGAAGAGGGTGATGGGCACGCCCCTGGTGCGCTGGCGGGAGATGCACCAGTCGGGCCGGTTCTCCACCATGCCGCGGATGCGCTCCCGTCCCCAGTCGGGCAGCCACTCCACCCGCTCGATCTCGGCCAGGGCTGCGTCGCGCAGGCCGTTCTGGTCCATGCTGATGAACCACTGGGGCGTGGCGCGGAAGATGATGGGGGTCTTGTGGCGCCAGCAGTGGGGATAGCTGTGGGTGAGCTTGCCGGCGCAGAGCAGCCGGCCCCGCGCCTTCAGCACCTTCACCACCTCGTCGTTGGCCTCGAAGACCTTCTGTCCGCCGAAGAGCGGCAGGTCCTCACGGAAGCGGCCGTCGCCCAGCACCGGGTTGTCCACCTCCAGGCCGTACTGCTGGCCCACCACGTAGTCCTCCAGGCCGTGGCCGGGGGCGGTGTGGACGGCGCCGGTGCCGGCATCCAGGGTGACGTGCTCGCCCAGAATGACGGGCACCTGCCGGTCGTAGAAGGGGTGCTGGAGCATCACCCCCTCCAGCGCCTGGCCGCGGCAACTGCCGAGGCGCTCGGGCTCCTCCACCCCCCAGCGGGCCAGCGCCTGCTCCATGAGCCCCTCGGCCACCAGCAGCCGCTCGCCGCCGGCCTGGATCACCAGGTACTCCAGCTCCGGGTTCAGGGCCACCGCCTGGTTGGCGGGCAGGGTCCACGGGGTGGTGGTCCAGATCACCACCGAGAGGGGCCCTTCGCCGGCCTGGGCCATGTCGCAGCGATCGAGGAAGGCGGCCTCGTCCACCACCGGGAAGCGCACGTCGATGGCGGTGGAACTCTTGTCCAGGTAGTCCACCTCGGCCTCGGCCAGGGCCGAGCCGCACTCGGTGCACCAGTTCACCGGCTTGGAGCCCTTGTGCAGGTGGCCCGCCGCCACGATGCGCCCCAGCGCGCGGATGATGTCGGCCTCCTGCTGGAAGTTCATGGTGAGGTAGGGGTTCTCCCAGTCGCCCAGCACCAGCAGCCGCTTGAAATCGGCCTTCTGCCGCTCCACCTGGCTGCGGGCGTAGTCGCGGCAGGCCTGGCGGAACTCGGCGGCGCTCACCTTCTGGCCCGGCTTGCCCACCCTCTTCTCCACCTGCAGCTCGATGGGCAGGCCGTGGCAGTCCCAGCCCGGCACGTAGGGGGCGTCGTAGCCGTCCAGGGTGCGGCTTTTGACGATGATGTCCTTGAGCACCTTGTTCACCGCGTGGCCGATGTGGATGTCGCCGTTGGCATAGGGCGGGCCGTCGTGGAGGATGAACTTGTCGGCGCCGGAACGCGCCTCGCGGATGCGCCGGTAGAGCTGTTTCTCCTCCCACCGCTTCAGCGCCTGGGGCTCCCGCTGGGCCAGGTTGCCGCGCATGGGGAAATCGGTCTTGGGCAGGTTGAGTGTGTCCTTGTACTTGCTCACGGACTGGGTTCCTGTGGTGATGGTTGGGTCGTTCAGAGCATGGCGGCGGCCGACTCCAGGCCGTGGAAGCACCGCGCCTCGGCGGCGTCCCGCTCGATCTGCCTGCGGAGCCGGTCGAAGGAATCGAACTTCCGCTCCTCTCGGATGAAGCGGAGGAAGGTGACGCCCACGTGGGCGCCGTACACCTGGCGGTCGAAATCGAACAGGTGCACCTCCAGCAGGGGCCGCTCGTCACCGGCCACCGTGGGCCGCACGCCGATATTGGCCACACCGGGAATGTCACCCTCTCCCAGCCCCTGCACGGTGACGGCGAAGACCCCCTGCAATGGGCTCACGCGCCGGTGGAGGGGCACATTCAGCGTGGGAAAGCCGAT
>CAYOJM010000096.1:0-4022 GCA_964404295.1 uncultured Sedimenticola sp.
CGATGGGGTCGGGCAGGGCGGCGATCTGGCGCAGCCCCTCGATCATGGTGTCGATGCGCGCCGGGGTGAGTTCCAGGCGGTCGAGCAGCGCCTCGGAGAGGCCCTTCTCGCGGCCCGCCTCCAGGTCCTTGCGGTTCTCCCGGGCCAGCTCGTCACGGCGGGAATCGAGAAGATCGGCCATGGCCTCCAAAGCGGCGTTCTTCTGCGCCGTGGTGGCGGCGGCCAGCACCCGCGCGGCGGCGCGGGCCCGGCGGCCGGTCTCCTGCATGTAGGCTTGTACGTCGTCGATGCTCATGGTTCTCTCTTCGTCCGGTTTGAAATTCCTAGCCATGGTTCGGTGGCGTTCTCGGCCTGGCGGAGCCGGAACGCGCCCGGTGCCGCGGGCCCCTAGGCCGGACGGGGCCCGCGGCGAACGCCGCCGGCGAGCGGCCAATAGCGTTGCGGCGCCCCCACGCCGGCCACCACCAGCAGGATCTGCTCCATCTGGAGCCAAGGGTCGCCGGGTTGTGCGCCCTTGATCATGGCGTCGGCCGCCTCACATTGAACGAGCAGCGCCCGCCAGCGCGTCGGCGCCACCCGTTTCACCCCATCCGCCACCCGTTTCCTGCGGTTTTTCCAGACGCCGGCATCGGCCAACGCCTGCGCAAGAGGGGTGCCGCGCGCGACGGCGTCGGCCAGTCCCGCGAGAATACGCACTTCACGCGCCAGCGCCCAGAGCACCACGGCCGGCGCCGTCCCCTCGGCGCGCAGCCCGGAGAGAATACGCAGGCCGCGCGTGGCACGCCCTTCCAGCGCCGCGTCCATCAGGTCGAAGACATCGAAACGGGCCGAGTCGGCGATGGCGCGTCGCACGGTCTCCAGCGCCACCGGCCCACCACCTTGAAGCAACCGGAGCTTTTCGATCTCTTGTCGCGCCGCCAGCAGGTTGCCTTCGGTCCGTTCGGCCAGCAACCGCGCCACGCCCGGTTCAGGCTCGAGACCGGCCCGGCGCATGCGTCCCTCGATCCAGGCCGGCAGCCGGGCGGCCTCCACCGGCCACACCTGCACCAGCACGCCGGCTTCATCGATGGCCTTCACCCATTTGGCGTTGCGCTGGCCCCGCTCGAGTTTGGGGAGGGTCACCAGCAACACCACGTCCGGCGGTGGATTCCGACACCAGGTGGTCAGTGCTTCAGCGCCGGCACGGCCCGGTTTGCCGCCGGGCAAGCGGAGGTCCACCAGTTTTTTTTCCGCGAAGAGCGACAGGCTCTCGCCTTGGGCCGCCAGGAGATCCCAGTCGAAACGGCCGTCGGCTTCGAGAATCTCCCGCGTGCCACAGCCTGCGGCGCGGGCGGCGGCGCGCACGGCGTCGGCCGCCTCTTCGCGCTGCAAGGGTTCGTCGCCGCTGACGGCATAGACCGGGGCCAGACCCTGTTCAAGTTGCCGTGGCAGTTGGTCGGGAGACAAACGCACGGCTCACTGGGCGGCCAGCCGCCGAATCAGACGGCGGGCCAGCTCTGCATAGACGTCGCGCTCGCGCACTTCCCCTTCGCGCACTCGGCCCAACAGCTCGCCGCCGGGGGCATAGACGATGCGGCGGGTCTCCAAGGTGCCCTGGTCCACGAGCGTGCCGGGCGGCGCTTCGACCCGATAGGACAGTATGAAGAGGTATTCATACTCCACCGCGCTGTTACGGGCGTTGACCGAGAAGACCCGGCTGCGGCGCTCGAGCGGTCCCACGCGGAGGAGGCCGGCGGCGGCCTTCGGGTCGTCGGTGAGCACCGTTCCGGCCTGTTCGAGTCGGTTTCGCAGCTCACGCACGAAAGGGTGCCATTCGGTCAGCCCCTGGATACGCAAAGGCTCCATCCGCGCAGGCGGCCGGGGCGTCTGGCCACGCGGTTGAAAACCGCAGGCGGTGACCAGGAGCGCCGTCAGCAGAAGGAGCCAAACTCGACCGCCCCATCCCGGCGGCGACGTCGTCACGCGCGGCGCCTTCATTTGGCCACGATGTTGACCAGTTTGCCGGGCACCACGATGACCCGGCGCACCTCGGCGTCGCCGATGAAACGGCGAGCGTTTTCGTTTTCGAGGGCCGCCTTTTCGATGGCGGCGCGGTCGGCCCCGGCAGGCACTCGCACCTTGCCTCGCACCTTGCCGTTGACCTGCACCACATATTCGATGGTGTCGCGCTTGAGGGCCTTTTCGTCCACCTCGGGCATGCCGGCCTGGAGGATGTCTTCGCCGTAGCCCAATTCGCGCCAAAGGACATGGGCGACATGGGGCGCGATGGGCGCCAGGAGCCGCAGCAGAATCCCCACCCCCTCCCGCAGAAGCGGCCCATCGTCCTGCTTGGAGAGCAGATTGACCAGGCTCATGCAGGCGGAAACCACGGTGTTGAACTGCTGCCGCTCGTAATCGAACAGGGCCTTCTTGAGTAGCGCATGCATCTCCCGGCGGGCATCGCGCGCCGCTTCGGAAGGCGCGCCCCCTTCACCACCGGCGGCGAGGATGCGCGCCCGTTTCTCCACCGCCAGGTTCCACAACCGGCGCAGGAAGCGGAAGGCCCCCTCCACCCCTTCGTCGCTCCACTCCAACGACTGCTCCGGCGGAGCGGTGAACATGGTATAGAGGCGCACGGTGTCGGCGCCGTAACGCGCGATGAGCCGCTCTGGATCGACGCCGTTGTTCTTGGACTTGGACATCTTCTCCATGCCGCCGTATTGCACCGGCAGACCGTCGGACTTGAGCACGGCCCGCGTCACGCGCCCCTTCTCGTCGCGCACCACCTCCACATCGGCGGGATTGAACCACTCGCGTGAGCCGTCCTCCCGCTCGCGGTAGTAGGTGTCGGCCAGCACCATGCCCTGGGTGAGCAGGCGGGTGAAGGGCTCGTCGCAATGGACCAAGCCCTCGTCGCGCATCAGCTTGTGGAAGAAGCGGGCATAGAGCAGGTGAAGGATGGCGTGCTCCACGCCGCCGATGTACTGGTCCACCGGAAGCCAGTAACGGGCGCGTTCGTCGAGCATGGCCTGGTCGTTGTCGGGACAGCAGTAGCGGGCGTAGTACCAGCTCGACTCCATGAAGGTATCGAAGGTGTCGGTCTCGCGCCGGCGGCCGTCGCCCAGGTCGTAGAATTCCGGCATTTTTTTGAGCGGCGAGCCGGTGCCGTCGGGCACCACGTCCTCCGGCAGGCGCACGGGGAAGTCGTCGGCCGGCTCGGGCTTGCCCTTCTCGTCATAGATCACGGGAATGGGGCAGCCCCAATAACGTTGACGGCTCACGCCCCAGTCGCGCAAGCGGAAATTCACCGTCTTTCCGCCTTTGCCGTGCTCCTCCAACCAGGCGGCGATGGCGTCGAAGGCGGCCTCGGAAGTGAGGCCGGTGAAGGGACCGGAGTCCACCAGCACCCCCTTTTCGGTGAAGGCGCCCTCGGCGATGGACGCCTCGGAACCGTCGGCGGGGTAGATCACCTGTTTCTTGGGGATACCGTATTTCTCGGCAAACTCCCAATCGCGCTGATCGTGGGCGGGCACCGCCATCACCGCGCCGGTGCCGTAGCTCATGAGCACGAAGTTGGCAGCATAGATGGGCACGGGCTCGCCGGTGACCGGGTGCCGCGCCTTCAAGCCGAGGGGAAAGCCCTTTTTCTCCATGGTCTCGATCTCGGCCTCGGAGACACCCCCCTTACGGCACTCCTCGATGAAGGCGGCCAGCTCGGGATTGGACTCGGCGACCTGCAACGCCAAGGGGTGTTCCGCCGCCACCGCCACGTAGGTGACCCCCATGAGGGTGTCGGGGCGGGTGGTGAAGATCTCCAGCGTCTCGTCCCAACCCTCCACTTCGAACACCATGCGCACCCCCTCGGAGCGGCCGATCCAATTGCGCTGCATGGTGACCACCTGATCGGGCCAGCCATCGAGCGTGTCCAGGTCGTCCAAAAGCGCCTGGGCGTAGTCGGTGATGCGCAGAAACCACTGCTCGATGTCGCGCTTCTCCACCGGCGCGCCCGAGCGCCACCCCTTGCCGTCGATCACCTGCTCGTT
>CAYOJM010000097.1:0-15285 GCA_964404295.1 uncultured Sedimenticola sp.
CTGCTCGCGGTAGCCGCCCGCCTCCATGAAGGCGAGCCAGGCGGCGTTGTCCACCGGCCGGCGCTGGATGCGGAAGTTGCGCATCTCCACCATCTGCATGGGCTGCTCGTTGTCGAACACCACCCCCTCGCGCGCGCCCACGCGGTAGTGGCCCTGGGGGATCTCCAGGGTGTCGGCGGCGGGCATGGCCGCCTCCAGGGGGTGGTCCACCCGGTAGGCGCCGCCGCCGGAGACGGCGCGGGCGTGGCGCACCGAGAGCATCTGCTCGTAGAGGCGGCCGTGCACCTGTACCAGGTAGTCCACGATCCAGCCGTTGCGCAGCCAGGGGTGGTCGGGGAGCCCGCCGGGATTGGCCAGCAGGCTCAGGTGGGTGTCCTGCACCTCCATGGCCCAGTTGAGCAGGTGGTCCCGGGGCGGCAGCAGCGCCTCCTGCTCCGGCGTGGGCCGTTCGGTCTCGGCGAAGATGTGGCGTACCCGGCGGGCCAGGTCGTCGTCGCCGGCGATCTTCTCCCGCAGCCAGTGGAGCTCGAGGTAGACGCTACGCCCCAGCAGCCAACCCATGGAGGGCAATCGTGGATGAAATCTGCGATTGACGTCGGCCGGCGGCAGATCCTGGATCAACTGATCCAGCAGTTCATGCAGGTTGGCCAGGGCGCCCAGGCTCTGCGGATCGATCATGCCCCCAGGTCCGGGGTCTCCGAGGTGACCATGAAGACCACCCGCTCGGCGATGTTGGTGATGCGGTCGCCCACGCGCTCGAGGTGGTAGGCGATCCAGAGCAGGTGGGTGGCGTGCATGGTGGTGTCGGGCGCCGTCATCAAGGTCATCATGAGACTGGAGCAGGCGGCCTCGTCCAGCTCGTCCACCTCACAATCGTGTTCGGCCACGTTGCGGGCCAGGTCGGCATCCAGATTCTCGTAGGCCTCCATCACCTGAGTGAGCATGGTCTGGCACAGATCGGCCATGGCCGAAATGCGGTCCATGGGACCGGAAAAATCGGATGGATCCATTTCCAGGACGATCTTGGCGATGTCCTTGGCGTGATCCGCGATGCGTTCCAGTTCACTGGCGATCTGCAAGCTGGCCACCACTTCGCGCAGATCGGCCGCGCGGGGCTGCAGGGTGGCGAGGATTTCCAGACATTCGTGTTCGATGATGCGCAGCAGGTGGTTCTGCTGTAGATCGTCTTGGACCACCTTTTGGGCCAGTTCGGCGTTCTGTGTCTTGAGAGCGTCCGTGGCGC
Organism: uncultured Sedimenticola sp.; assembly: GCA_964404295.1. Classification (GTDB taxonomy): domain Bacteria; phylum Pseudomonadota; class Gammaproteobacteria; order Chromatiales; family Chromatiaceae; genus Thiolapillus. The sequence continues at coordinate 1,244 of CAYOJM010000097.1, forward strand.
GCTCGAGGGCCTGACGGGCACGCTCGGCCATGACGGCCAGATTGCGATGGACCTGGCTTTCGGCGCGGGCCAACAGTCGGTGTGGCGTGGTCATGGATGAAGCCGCCTCCAGATGCAAGGGCGGACGATTTTATCACGTCAACGTGCATTGCCGCCGCCCAGGCAAGGCGGGGAATCGATGATCCGTTCTTCTTTCTCGCCCCATTCGGCGGGGGTGTGGGTGTGCAGCGCCAGGGCATGGACGCCGCCGGCCAGCAGGTCGGCCAGCACCTGGTTCACCCGACGGTGGCGCTCGATCGGAGACGCATTTTCGAACGCCTGCGAGACGACGATCACCTTGAAATGGGACTGTGCCCCTGCGGGAACGGCGTGCATGTGGCTCTCGTCCACCACTTCGAGGTGCATGGGCGCAAAAGCGGCGGCGAGTCTCTGTTCGATGATGGCTTTTCTGTCCATGCCGCCACTGTGCACTTGCGGCGGGGTGGAAATCAACGGACCGCCGGCGGGGAAATAGCAGGTTCAGACCACGCCCCAGAAGGCCGAGTCGCGGGCCAGAAATTCCTGATGGGGAATGTAGTGGGAGCCGTCGCAGGAGAAGTTCAAGCCCACGATGCCGTTGAACAAATTGATGGAGCCGGCGCGCAGATAGATGGTGTCGTCGGCGAAGCGCAATTCACGGAATGTGTCCAGGATGGGACGAACGTTCTCGCGGGGAATGAGGGCGTCTTCTGGATAGGGGTGATGGGCGTAGGCCAGACAGATGTCGGGATCGGTGAGTTCGTCGATCTCGATGAGCTGGTAACGGTAGGGGTCGTCCAGGAACCAGACGGTGGCACGGCTGGAGGAGAAGTGGATCTCCAGTTGGTAGACGCCGTGTTCGGTCACCAGCTCCTCCAACACCGGCAGCACCAGGTCGATGTGGTCGTCCAGCCGGCTCTGGATGCGGCACTGCTGGAACACCTGGGCGCGGATGGCGGGGTCCCCTTTGATCTGGCGCCAGCGACCCGGTTCGGTGTACAGGTCCTTGGTGATGGGCAGGTCGCGCAGGTCGAAGTCGGCACCCAAATAACCGACGTGTTCTCCGTCCACGTACACCTTGCGCAAGGCGGTCACCGATGGGCGGTTGGCGCGCTGACTGATGTAGGCTTCGGAAAGAAACATCTCCTTTTCGGGATCCAGCTCCAGGAAGTAGGGGCGCTGGGAGCGGTCACGGCCGAAATCGGATTCGATGAGGCCGGTCTGGGAGGCGTTGGCGCTGATCTGGATGCCATCCAGATTGGTGGCATAGAGGAAAGTGCAGTATGGAATCTGCTTGATACTCTTCATGAGCGCGGTGTCCAGCAGCTCCTTGTCGTGCCACACCCGGGCACAACGGCGGGCCGCTCGGCGCAGAGGATCGAGCAGCATGTTGTGGAGCAGGGTGCGCTGGCGAAGGATGCGCGCCTTGAGAGAACTTTCCGCCATGGTCAGCCGTCCGAGCGCGGCCCGTAGCCGGGAAAAGGCATCACATTGCCCGACTCTCCCGCTTCGAAGATGAGATTCTGGCCTCTTTTCTCCACTTCGTCGATGCGGATCACCGCGTGCATGGGGATGAGGATGCGCCGGGTGTCGGCGAATTCGTCTTTGAGTCGTTCTTCCGATGGGTCGATGACCAGGGTGGTATGCTCGTTGAAGAGCAAGCCATGGACCTCCACGAAGCCGGGAAGTTCCCCTTGAAAGACCTCCTCGGCGTGGAGTCGATAGACTTTGCCCTGATTGTAGAAAGTGATGCGGAAAATGCGCATGGCGCGTGTCGGCGGTTGGAGTGCACCGAATTATACTCCCGCTGTCGGCCGTCATGCCGGCACAGCATGGAGAACTTGAAAATGGACGTCTGGAAACGGTTGGAAAAGATGGCGCCCGGAGACGGCGTGCCCCTCTCTGAAGTGCTCGATGCGCTGCCTTGGAACGCCGACGGCCTGCTTCCGGCCATCGCCCAGCAGCATGACACCGGCCGGGTGCTCATGCTCGCATGGATGAACCGAGAGGCGCTGGAAGAGACCCTGACCACCGGACGGGTCTGTTACTTCTCACGGTCGCGGCGAACGCTCTGGCGCAAAGGTGAATCTTCGGGCCAGGTGCAGCGCTTGGTGGAGCTGCGCTTCGATTGCGACGGCGACACCCTGCTCCTGCTGGTGGATCAGACGGGGCCTGCGTGCCACACCGGCCGCCGCAGTTGTTTCTTCAGCCGGGTGGATGGAGACCGGGTGGTGGTCACCGACGAAGTGCTCATCGATCCCGAAACCCTCTACGGAGGCTGACCATGCTCGAAATCACGCCCATTCCCGCCTTGGACGACAACTACGTCTGGCTGCTCAGGCGGCCGGGTCGCTCGGCTTGCGCGGTGGTGGATCCCGGTGACGAGGCGCCGGTGATCGAACGCCTGGACGACGAAGGGTTGGGGTTGGCCCACATCCTCATCACCCACAAGCATGGCGATCACATCGGCGGTGTGGAAGGGCTCAAAGCACGTTGGCCCGATGCCGTGGTGGTGGGGCCGGCCCACGAGCCGGTGGCCGCCCGCCTGGACCAGCGGCTCCAGGAAGGAGACGAGGTGAGGCTCGATGCGCTCGAGGTGAATTTCCGGGTGATGGAGGTCCCCGGCCACACCGAGGGACATCTGGCCTATGTGGGTGAAGGGGCGCTCTTTTGCGGCGACACCTTGTTCACCTGTGGTTGCGGTCGCGTCTTCAGCGGCACATTCGACCAGTTGAGCGACTCGTTAAGGCGTCTCGCCGCCCTGCCGCCGGACACCCGCGTCTATTGCGCCCACGAATACACCCTGGCCAACATCGGCTTCGCCAGATGGGTGGAACCTGAGAACCCGGCACTGGCGCAACGGGCCGTGAGGGACGAAGCGCGGCGCGCGCGGGGGGAACCCACGGTGCCGTCCACCATCGAACTGGAACGGGCCACCAATCCCTTTTTGCGAACCGATGTGCCGACGGTGGTCGAGGCCGCCTCCCGATGGGCCGGCCGTCCTCTCACCGGCCACCGGGCGGTGTTCCGTGCCTTGAGGGAATGGAAAGACCGCGATTACGACTGAAAGACGGCCGATTCCAGCCCGGCATGACATTTCATGTCGCAAGTGATTGCGTTCATCCGGACTTGCTCGCCCGGCCTTTTGGAACAGGCCGGCCGATTGGGGAAAGGCGCCTGTGGAACGCATGGCGGTGGCAGGAGCGTCGCACCACACCCATACCTGACCACCCGGGCCCTCATCGTTTGATCGAAGGGAGGGATCCCAAACTGCAGAAGGACGGCTTCGATGACGCTCACGGCGTTTCGCTCACGGCGCCTTTGCCGATCCCTTCGAAGGCCCGCACCTGGAACCGTGCGCCCGGATGTTCGTGTTCGAGCCGCAGGCGGATGTGGCGGGCGATGTTCTCCACCGTGGATTCGGCGTCGATCAGATAACACCGCTCGGCGGGCAGTTCCAATTCGAATCGCCCTTGTCCTGCCTGATAAGCGAAACGGAAATGGGTGCGGTCTCCATGCCGGGTGATGGCGTCGAGGTCGCCTTGGGTGCCGATGTAGCCGTCACGCAGTCGTTCCGCCCAGCGCGCTTCCAGATCAGGAGCGCGCCGGCCGTCGCGCAGGATCTCGATGCGGGAGCGGTGGCCGTGGGCGATGCGCTGGCAGTTTCCGCAGTGGCCTTTCAACCCATGGCTGTAGTGGTAGAAGGCCCCTTCTTCGGGTTCGGGATGAAGGTGCAGCTTCAGCCGGTGCACATTGGCGGGCAAACGGGTGCGCAAGAGGGTGGCGATGGCGTCGGCCACCGATCGGGGGGTGACCTCATGGTGGGCGATGAGCCGCACCGCTTCTTCCGGACCCCGATGAACGATGCGGCCGCCGTGGGCCAGCTCGAAGCGGAGGGTGCCGTTTCCCAGGGAGAGGGCGGGATGGTCGGCGGGTGCCAGAAGGCGGTGGTCGAACGCCTCGTCCACCAACTGTTTCACGGTGCGTTTGACTTCCCCGAAGTCGAGCACCATGCCTTGTTCATCCAGGCCGCCCGACAGTTCCACGTCGAGATACCAACTTTCTCCCACCAGGCCCCGCACCGGGTGGAGATAGGAAAAGTCCATGACGGTGAGCTGCCGGACGAAGAGTTTCATGGGTCGGCACACTTGGAAGCCAGGTTGAATGATAACCCGCACAAGCAAAAAGAAGCGCCCTTGAAGGGCGCTCGATTCCCGAAGGAGGGGAGGGATGAAAAGGAGGTCAATCGCCCAGGCCGGGATTTCCTTCCACACCCACCAGCTTGGGCGTGTTGAGTTTTTCGATCTTGACCGTGCCTTGGCCTTCGAGGTGGGCGGCCACCACTTCCCAGATGGGCGGCCCCGGCGATTTCGATCCGACGGTGGCCCAGCCGGCGACCACGTACTTCTTGTCCGCTTCGACGGGCGTGCCGTCGTCCAGGGTCATGGCACTGATCCGCTTGCCCATGGTGGCTGCGGGATCGCAGACATAGTCCATGCCGCCCACGCGAACCATGTCACCGCCTTGCTGGTAGTAAGGGTCGGGATTGAAGAGATTGTCGCAGACGTCCTCCAAGATCATCTTGATCTCGGCGCCCGTCATCTCCCGGCGATAGGTTTCGGGATAGGTGATGCAGGTCTGGTCCATGACGTGATCCATGGTGATCTCCTGCCCTGGCAGCACCGTAGTGCCCCAGCGGAAACCGGGCGAGAGAGAGATCTGGGCGTCCATCTGTTCGCGCAAAGCGTTGCAGATGACCTGGTCGAAGGTGCCGTTGAAGTTGCCGCGTCGGTAGAGGGTCTCGCCGGCCACCGCCAGCTTACGTTCCAGCTTTGCCTTGTAAGGTGCCCGTACTTCATCGATGTACGCCTGCATCTCGGGATCGGCCGGGAGCAAGTTGGCGAAAACGGGCACCAGGCGGTAGCGGTAGTCCTTGAGGCGGCCGTTGCGCACCTCCAGGTCCATGACGCCAAGGAACTTGCCGTTGGAGCCGGCGTTGGTGACCAAGGTCTTGCCGCCCTTGTTGCTCACCACTACAGGGGCCGGCACGCCGTCATGGGTGTGGCCGCCGAAGATGATGTCGATGCCGCTCACCCGGGAGGCCATCTTCAGATCCACATCCATGCCGTTGTGGGAGATCACCACCACCAGGTCCGGTTTTTCCGTTTCGCGTACCTGGTTCACCGTCGCCTGCATCCGCTCTTCCTGGATGCCGAAGGTCCAATCGGGGATGAAACGCTGCGGATTGGCGATGGGGGTGTAGGGGAAAGCCTGACCGATGACGGCCACCTTGACCCCGCCCACTTCACGCAAGGTGTAGGGCTTGAACGCCAGACCGCTGTCCTCGTCGAAGCCTTCGAAGTCGGCGAAGGCGTAGTCGAACAGGGCGTCCTCGCGCACGCTCACGTTCTGGGCCACGAACTCGCCTTTGAATTGGCGGATGTTCTCGATCACCTCCTTCTCCAGGTAGGTGAATTCCCAGTGGCCGGTCATGATGTCCACGCCCAGCAGGTTGCATGCGCCCACCATGTCCTTGCCCCGGGTCCAGTAAGCGGTGCCCGAACCTTGCCAGGTGTCACCGCCGTCCAACAACAGTGTGTTGCCGTCGCCCCGGTCGGCGCGCAACCGCTTGACCAAGGTCGCCAGATGGGCGAAGCCGCCCACTTTGCCGTATTTACGGGCGAGGCTTTCAAAATCCAGGTAGGTGAAGGCGTGGGCTTCGATGGATCCTGGAGGAATCTTGTAGAACTCCAGAAAATGGCGGCCCACCAGATGGGGCGGTCGACCGCGGGCCTGACCCAGCCCCAGGTTGACGCTGGGTTCGCGGAAATAGATGGGATTGAGCTGCGCATGACTGTCCGTCATGTGCATCAGAGTGAGGTTCCCGAATTTGGGAATCTCGTATAGATCCGAGGGCTTGCGGGCCGCCGCAAAAGCGGATGCGGGCAACAGGCCGGCCGCTCCAGCCAGGCCCAGCAGCCGGAGAAATTCTCGTCTCGAAAGGCTCATGTCAGGATTCCGGTCGTTTCGGCGGAAGGCGGATCGCCTCCGCCAGGAAAGGCGAGGGCGCACCGGCGAACGCCGAACGGCGGTCGCCGGTGCAGGGCGTCAGCGGATCTTCGCGGTGATGGAGTCGCTCTGCCCTTTGTTGTCCTTCCAGCTCAGCTCGATGGCGTCACCTTTTTTGCCGCCTTTGAACTTGAACGCCAGGTAAGGGTTCTTGGAGATGGAAGCGCCCCACTCGCAGGTGAGCACCACTTTGCCGTTGTGCTTGCAGACCACTTCCTGGATGAAGTGGGCCGGGATCACTTCGCCGGTCTTCTTGTTCTTGCGCAGACCGGTTTCCATGGGGTGGGTGATGAGGGATTTGACGGTGGTGACACCGTCTTTCACCTTAGCGCGAATCTTGATCGTTTTTGCCATTGTTCGGTCCTCGTTCCGTTGATCAGCCGCCGCAGCCGCCGATGGTGACTTTCACGCCTTTGCGTGCCGAGTAGAGCTTGCCCTTGGCCTTGACCACAGCGATGACGTCGCCGGTCTTGCCCATCTTCACCCGGGTGGAAACGTCCGGCAGGGTGCCGGCAGGCAGGTGAAAGATGGCGGACATGGGGGTGGCGTTCTTCTCCACGAGCAAGGCGATGGTGTCCACGCCGTCGATGTCTGCCACCACGGAGACGGGCACCACGGCGCCGTTCTCGGCGATGTCGGGCGCTTTGATGGTGATCTTGTCCGACGGCTCGCTGGTGGGGTTGCCTGCGGCGGCGGCGATGGCCTTGTCGATCTCTTTGGCCTGGAACGCCTTTTGGTTCCATGCGGCGAGGACGGTGGCAGGGGTGAGCAGGCCGGCGCCGACGGCCAGGCCCACGGTGGAAGCGGCCACCGAGCCCTTGAGGAACAGGCGGCGTTTTTGATCGTGTTTCATGATCGTGTCTCTCCTTCGTTGATGCGAAATGGGGTGTGCGGATCAGAGCCCGTACAGATGCGGGCCTGCATCCTTTTCGGCCATGGCCTGCTCGTAGCCCATGCGCGCCTGGAACTCGGCGATGGAGAGCAGCTTGAGCGCTTTCTCATAATCGCCGGCCTTGGCCGCTTCGATGGCTTTCGGCAGGTATTTCTTCTTGGATTTCTTCCAACGGATGTCACGCCATTCTCCATCCACGGAGGCGGCTTTGTCCACCCATTCCTGGGTTCGGGCCAGGGCGGCTTCGTACTGTGCCTTGGGGGTCATGGCCGTCTCCGGCGTGGTGGCGTTGCAGCCTGCGACCAGCAGAGCCAGGCCGATGGTGGCGAATGTCTTTTTCATGATGGTAGCTCTCCCTTATTCGCGGTAGCCGGGGGCGTTGATGGCCAGCCCGTTGGACATGTACTGGTGGAAGTACTCCAGGTTGCGATACTGCTCGCTCTGGGCCGGGAAGGGGCGCGCGCGCACCTGCTTGTTGCAGCCCCCGTAACGGCGGTGCAGGGTGCCCATGCCGTCGCCGGTCTTGCTCTTTTTGGCCCATTTCGCCCGGAACACGGGGAAGTGGGTGGTCTGGCCCAGAGCGGGCCCGAGCAGCTGGCCGCGGATGAAGTGGCCGGCGTATTTCACGTGGCAGTCGGCGCACGCCAGGTTGAGCTGCCCCCGCTTGGCGTAATAGAAGTGGCGGCCGGCCTCATAGGCTTCCAACGCTTTGGGGTCGTCCTCGGGCACCACCACGTTGATCTTCTGGCCGCGGGCCTCGTAACCGAGATAGCCGCTGAGCCAGGCGATGGGGCCGGTTTTCCATTTGAAGGGCTTTTCGCCGTTCTTTTCCAGGCATTCGTTGATGGCCAGCTCCAGGGTGACCACCCGCTGGTTTTCTGAATCCCAGTGGGGATACTTGGGGCGCACCTTGGAGGGGTCGTCGCCGAAACAGTCGGCGAACCGCTTGCCGTTCTTGAACGGTTTCTCCCAGATCTCCCGGCCTTTGTCGACGTAATCGTCGTAGGGCGGGAACTCCTCCATGGCCTCCCACTGGAGCCGTTTGTTGGCGTCGATGGCATAGACGCCGTTACCGAATTCGTCCAGTGGAATGCCGGGGAATTTCTGTTCGAAGTAGGCGCGAAACTTTTCCAGGTCCTCCTTTGGGCCGGAAACCGCCGTTGAGGCGCTGGCCACCAGACCGGCGGAGAGCAACAGGGTGACGATTTTCTTCATGGTGTATTCCTCCTGCGTCCGGTGGTGATCAGAGGCTGTAGATGAATTCGGTGACCAGATCGATCTCCTTCTCGGTGAGGATCCGGTGTTTGCCGAATGGCGGCATGATGGTGCGAGGGTTGTTTTTGGAAGCGTCCCAGATCTGGGCACGAAGCTTGGCCTTGTCCGGGAAGCGGTGCTTCATGGCCACCAAGGGCGGACCGATGTTGCCGGGTACGGCGCCTCCTTCGATGTGGTGACAGGCGAGGCAGTTGCCCTTCTTGCGGTCGAAGGCGATTTTTTTGCCGGCGGCGATGGGATCCTCGGCAGCGGCCTGGGCGGCCGCCATCAAGCCGCCGATCAGCACCAGAGCGCCGACCTTTCCAGAAAACCTGTGATTGAGCGTGCTCATTACATCCTCCAGCGAATGAAGCGTGGAACGACTTGGCGGTCGGATCCGCCGTTTGCCATTGCACGGGTTGTGGTCGTGGTTGGTGATTCGGGCGTTGGTGTTGTTGTATGAGTGCCCGTCTCGGCTTGGAGTATGCCGAAAAAGGGGAGGGATGGAAAATTGGCGAATATGGGAAATGGTATTGGGGTTTTCCCCAATGCCTGGAGTCAGGAGGGCCTTCCTTCTTCTCCGTAGAGCTCCAAGGAGAGGACCATGCGCATGAGGTCGGAGAGGCTTCGCGCTTCCATCTTTTCCATCACTCGGGCGCGGTGCGCCTCCACCGTGGATTGGCTCACGCCCAATTCGGCGGCGATCATTTTGTTTCGCAGGCCGCGCACCACCAGCTCGAGCACTTCCCGTTCGCGCCGGGTGAGGCTCTCCAGGCGTCGGCGGATGCCGGCCAACTCGCGCGCCTGGCCGCGCTGGCGGGCATCGATCTCCAGAGCACGATGGACGCTGTCGAGCAGGTCCTGGTCATTGAAAGGCTTTTCCAGAAAGTTCACGGCGCCGGCACGCACCGCACGCACCGCCATGGGAACGTCGCCGTGGCCGGTGATGATGATCACGGGAGGGTGGATGGGGGCCGCGGCCAGCCGCGCCTGGAGCTCCAGGCCGCTCATGCCCGGCATACGGACGTCGAGCACGATGCAACCGGGCCGTTCCGGGTCGAAAGCTTCCAGAAATCGATCTGCGGAGCCGTAAGTCTCCACCTTCAAACCCACCGATTCCATCAACAGGGCCAACGCCTGGCGAACTTCCAAGTCGTCGTCGATGATGAAGATGGTGCTTTCGGTGCTCATGACGCTTCTTTGTCCACGGGAAGAGTGAAACGGAACCGGGCGCCCTCGGCGCCGTCGTCGTGGTAGAGGTTGCCGCCGTGGGCGGTGATGATACCGCGGCTGATGGAGAGGCCCAGCCCCATGCCTTGGGGCTTGCTGGTGACGAAAGGATCGAACACGGTGTCCTCGATCTCGGGTGCCAGGCCGGGTCCGGTGTCTTCCACGCAGACCACCACGGCGTTGTTGCCGGCGTTGGCGGTGCGCAGGATGATCTTGCGGTTCTTCGAGCCGGCTTCTTCCATGGCTTCGATGGCGTTGAGGATGAGATTGAGAATCACCTGATCGATCTGGATGCGCTGCGCGCGAACCTGGGCAAGATCCGGGGCGAAATGGCGCTCCACGATGATGCCGGCTCGGTCCAGTTCCGGTTGCACCAGCATGAGCACCTCGTCGATGAGCTGGTTCAGGTTCACCTTGGTGGTTTCCGGTTCTTCCTTGCGGACGAATTGGCGTAGCTGTTGGATGATGGCGCCGGCCCGACGGGCCTGGGCTCCGATGGCTTCCAGCGCATCGATGATGCGGTCGCGGGCTTCCGGCCTGGACTCCAACAGACGGATGCAGGCGTCGGCGTTGGTGGCGATGGCGGTGAGAGGCTGGTTGAGTTCGTGGGCCATGCTGGAGGCCATCTCTCCCATGGTGCTGAGGCGGGCCACGTGGGCCAGCTCGGCCCGGTAACGGCGGGCTTCTTCCTCGGCCCGCTTGCGGTCGCTGATGTCGCGGAACACCACCACGCTGCCCATGATGCGCCCTTTTTCGTCGCGCAGGGGGGTGCTGCTGTATTCGACGGGAAAACTGGTGCCGTCCTTGCGCCAGAAGAGATCCTCTTTCACATAGCGAGCCTTGCCGTCGCGGAAGGTGCGATAGACCGGGCACGCTTCCGGCGGGTGGGGGCTGCCGTCCGGTCGGGTGTGGTGCAACTTTTCATGCTGGTTGGCGCCGATGAGGTCGGCCGCCCGCCAGCCGGTGATCTCTTCCGCCGCCTTGTTGAAGAAGGTGGCGCGGCCCTCGAGGTCCACGCCATAAATGCCGTCGCCCACCGAGTCCAGGATGAGATTGTGCTGGCGTTCCAGCCGTTTGCGGGAACGTTCCAGGGCCAGGTTGAGGCGCACCACCCAGGTGGTCATCACCGCCATGGCGAGCAAGAAAACGGCCACGGTGAGCAACCAGTACCAGTACTTGCGGATGGCGTCGGCCAAGGTGAATCGTGCCGGCTGGTCGTAGGGAGGCAGGTGGAGTTCGCGCAGCAGTTCATGGACCGGCTGGTACTCCAGGGGGATGGTCCAGCCCGCGTAATCCCCCCATTGGGCGGCCGGCTCCAGGGAGGACATGCGCAGCAAGACGATGGCCACCCGTCGTGCCAGCTTGTTGGAGGTGTGGGGCAGCTTGCTGAAAGGCCATTCCGGATAGAGCGGCGTGCTGTGGTGGAACGGGTGCTGCCGGTGCCAGCGATCACCTAGGATGCGCACCCGCTCCAGGGGCGAGCCGTCGCCGAGGGTCATGGCCTCCAGGATGCCGGTGCGGACGGTGCCCACGTCGGCCCGCCCGTCGAGCACCGCCCTCACCACCGCATCGTGGGTGCCCCCGAACGTCAGGCTGCGGGTGTCGTGGTGGATGTCCACACCGGCTTCGGCCAGTGTCTTCCAGGCCATCTGAAACCCCCCCAGGGAGGTGCGGTCCACCGCCATGAGTCGTTTGCCGCGGACGTCCTCCAGGGTTTGGATGGCGTCGTTGTCGGCCCGGGTGAAGATCACGCCTCCAAAGACGTTGAGCGGGCGACCGTTGAGAAGGTTGTTGAGGGTGGCGATGCGCGAGATCCGATAACGCACTTCGAGGTTGACGTAGATGCCGGGATTGACCAGCAGGAACTCCACCGCTTCGTTTTTCACGGCCGGTTCGATTTCCCGAAAATCCAACGGCACGATGCGGAATCGGTATTCGGGGATTTCACGGCTCAGGTAGTCGGCGGTGGGCGACCAGTTCTTGAGGGTCGCCTCGTCGCCGCGGTGGCTGAGCACTCCGATGCGGACCTCTGGAGGTTCATCGGCCAACAGGCTCTCCGCCGGCAGGAGCAGCAGCCAAGCGAGCAAAAGGAGGAAATGCCGGTTTTCGTTCAAGCCCAGATGCGGGAGAGGTCGAAGGTGAGGGCACTGGAGCCCGGATTGAACTTGCAGTGTTCGGTGGTGACGTCGATCCACTTGATGAAACGTCCTTCGTGCAGACGGTGGACCTTGGCCGCCTCTTGCTCGGGGTCGGCCAGGACGCAGTGACGCATCCTCTCCTTTTCATGGAACAGGTTGTCGGGCTGCACCACCGTGTCTTCACCGATTTCCCAATCCACCGGAGGCGGTGCCCGGCAGGCGTCACATTCGGCCAATGCTTGTTGAAGGAGGGTGGCGATGTTCTGACTCATCTGTTGGTGTCGGATGCTTGGGGTCGGCGTCATGGCGTAGGGGGTGCCGTGGATCGGTTCCCAGCGCCCTTCCCGCAGTTGATGGTCGTCCCAGGTGTGGTGGGGCAGGCCTTCCAGGCGGGGCGTGCCCATGATTTCCGTCTCTCGGTGATCGCTTCCCCGATTATAAGGCCAAGGCGTTCCTCGGTAGGAGCGGCGTCTTCGCCGCGAACTCCCCGCACAGGGAGGTGCGGTGTGAAGCGGAGGCGGCGGGAAATCGCGCTTTTCCCCCACCGAAGAGGAAACGGACAGGGAAAGCCCGTTTCCGATTCCAAAGGAGCAGCGGCGCCCCGGCCGTGAATCTTCGAAATCCGGCCGAGGGATGGGTCTCCTACAGGGTTGCCGGCCTTTTCGCGGTGAAGCCGTAAGGATCGGGATCCAACACCGGCTCCCTGCCCAGCACCAGGTCCGCCACCAGCCGCGCCGAGGCTGGGCCGAGCACCACGCCGTTACGGTAGTGGCCGGAATTGATGAAGAGGTTTCCAATCTCCGGGTGACGCCCGATATAGGGAATCCCGCTTGGCGAGCCGGGGCGCAGCCCGGCCCAGTGACGTTCCACCGGGTAGTCCGCCAGCACCGGGAAGCGGGAAAGGGCAATCTCGTGGAGCTCTTTTCGCGCCGCCTCGGTGGTGGTTTTTTCGAACCCCGCCTCTTCGAGGGTGCTGCCGAAGAGAACCCGACCGTCCTTCCTGGGTATGATGTAGCGGTCCTCTTCCAACACCACGTGCCGGATCAGGCCGGGCCGGGTGCGGAAGAGCAGCATCTGGCCGCGCACGGGCCGGATTTCGGGCGCCATTCCCAGAGGTTCCAGCAGCTTCCGGCTCCAGGCGCCGGCGCAGACCATCGCCGTGGCCGCTTTCAATCGGCCCCGGTCGGTCTCCAGCAACAGCAGATCCCGGTCTTCCGGATGAAGGGCGCGCACTTCCACTCCTGTTTGGATCTCGACCCCCTCTGATTGCAGAGCGTTGGCCAGCGCTTTCGTCAGCCGAGGGTTGCGAACCTGTGCCACCCGGGGAAACCAGAGCATGGATTCCGGTGGCTCTTTCCGTGCCGGCTCCAATGCACGAGTGTGGGCCCCATCAAGCACCTCGGCTTCGAGTCCCCATTCGTCGGCCCAGGCCAGGGCCTGGGCCTCTTCCCCCGGGGCATGGACGAGAAGGCCGGATTGGAGGTATTGGGGATCGATGCCGGCTCGGTCCGCCAGCTCTCTACAAAGTGCCGGAAATCGGTCCTGGCTCCAGCGCGCCAACCGGGTGATCTCATCGGGCTGGCGCCACGGATAGAGCGGAGAGAGGATGCCGCCGCCGGCCCATGAGGACTCCCGAGCCGGGCGCGGGTTTCTCTCCAGAACGGTGACCTCGGCGCCGGATCGCGCCAACTCCCAGGCGGTGAACAGGCCGGCGATGCCGCCGCCGACGATGACGTTGGAAAGGAGTTCCATGTCGGAGAATTCCTACAGAGATGCCAGAAATGTCCTCTATCCGTATATCGAACCCGGCTTTAGATTATGCCACTGGTACCGGACATTCATGGACGAATGGAGGACTCGGTATGCGCAAGGAAGTGGGAACCACTTTGCTCGAGGTTCTGGTGACGGCTGCTTTGGCTGTAATCACGGTGACCGTTGCAGTGCCGTCTTTTAATCATCAATTACGCCAGGCCCGGGCCAGAGCGGAAGTCAATGCGCTCGTCGAAGTATTGGCCCTTGCGCGCATGCAAGCCGTCAAGCACAACCAAGTGGTGACACTGTGCCGAAGTGCCGATGGTGCCGATTGTGAAGGCGAATGGAGTCAAGGTTGGATGCTCTTCGAGGATACCAACCGCAATGGCAGAAGGGACGGGACCGAAACCGTGCTGGCCGTGGGCCGCCCGGGAAACGGCTATCGCCTGCGGTTGGCGGCTTTCGGCTCACTGAATCACATGAGATTCAGCCCGGTGGGTTTCACCCTGGCGGGAAACGGCACCTTCCGACTGTGCCCGGAAGATAGGGACGTTCATTATGCGCGAGCGGTGATCGTCAACAAGGCGGGACGAGCCCGCGCCTCTATGGATCGGGACGGAGATGGCGTGCATGAAGACGCGAAAGGAAAGCCGCTCACTTGCCAATGATTCATTAAAGAGCTTGCCCGT
>CAYOJM010000098.1:0-9615 GCA_964404295.1 uncultured Sedimenticola sp.
CTGGGCGAGACCGTCTGCTCCAAGCGGCGCAGCTTCCGCTTCGACGACTGGATGGCCGTGGCCCGCCGCCTGGCCGACGCCGGCAAGGAGGTGGTGCTCTCCACCCTGGCGCTGCTGGAGGCCGAGTCCGAGCTCAAGACCTTGCGCCGCATCTGCAGCAACGGCGAGTTCTTGGTGGAGGCGAACGACATGGCGGCGGTGCATCTTCTCTCCTCCGCAGGCCAGCCTTTCGTCGCCGGCCCTTCGGTGAACCTCTACAACGCCCGCGCCCTGGAGGTGCTGGCCCGGCGCGGCCTGAAACGGTGGGTGCCGCCGGTGGAGCTGGATCGTGAAACCATCGCCGCGGTGGTGGCGGATCGGCCCGAGGGGGTGGAGGCCGAGCTCTTCGCCTGGGGGCGCCTGCCACTGGCCTATTCCGCGCGCTGCTATACCGCGCGCGCCTATGATCTGCCCAAGGATGACTGCCGGTTTCGCTGTCTGGACCACCCCGACGGTTTCACCCTGCGTACCCAAGAGGGCGAACCATTCCTGGCGGTGAACGGTATCCAGACCCAGTCGGCCCTCACCTGCAACCTGCTGTCCGAGGTGGAGACGGCGCGCGGGATCGGCGTGGAGTTACTGCGCATCAGCCCCCAGGCCCACCACACCGGCCGCATCGTGGAGAGCTTCCGTCGGGCGTTGGACGGGGAAGGGACCGTGGATCTGGAAAAATTCATGCCGGTGGGTGGCTGCAGCGGCTACTGGCACGGCAAGGCGGGGATGGCCTGAAGCCCGGTCTGCCCGCGCAGGGCGTGAGCGCGGCGCTCTCGCCGCGAATGGGCTTGGAGTTCGGGCCTTGGGCGGGCCTCCTAAGGGGGCGCCCCGGAGAAGCCCCGCCGGCGAATCAATCCCCTCACGGCCTCCGCCAGCAGCCGCTCCACCCCGGCCATGCGCTGGCGCCGCGGAATCTCCGGCCCGGCCAAGGCCACCACCTCATCGAACCCCATGGTCTTCGCCTCCTCCGATGAGAGGGCCACTTCGCCCGCCACCGCCACCACCGGCACGCTGTGGCGCGCCGCCACTTTTGCCACCTCCACCGGCACCTTGCCGTGGGCGCTCTGCCCGTCGAGGCGGCCCTCGCCGGTGATCACCAGGTCGATGGTGTTTCGGGTGAACCGTTCCTCGAAGCGGGTCAGTTCGGCCACCAAGGAGAAACCACGGACCAGGCGGGCGCCCAGCAGCAACAGGCCGGCGCCCAACCCGCCGGCGGCGCCGGCTCCCGGGATGTCGGCCACCTGCAATCCCAGATCCCGCGCCGCCACTTCGGCGAACCGGACGAGTCCCGCTTCCAGCCGGGCCACCTCTTCGGGCGTGGCCCCTTTCTGGGGCGCGAACATCCGGGCGGCGCCGGTGGGGCCGGTCAGCGGGGTGGTGACATCCGTGGCGCCCAGCAGTTCGACGCCGCCAAGGGGAGGGGGCGGTGGTTCGATGCGAGCCAGTCGAACCAGTGCGCCGCCGCCTGGCGGCAGGGGGCGACCGGCCGTGTCGAGAAAACGATAGCCCAGTGCCTGGAGACAGCCGCTGCCGGCATCGGTGGTGGCGCTGCCGCCGAGGGTGACGACGATGCGATCCGGGTTCTGTTCCAGGGCGTGGACCAGAAGTTCGCCCGTGCCCCGGGTGGTGGCCTCCAGGGAACGTCGGCGCCGGGACGGGACTTGCAGTAGGCCCGATGCGCGCGCCATCTCGATGACTGCGGTGTTCCGGTCCGCCAGATGGAGGTGGCCGGCTTCCACGGGTTCACCGATGGGGCCGGTGACGGTTCGTTCGATGAAACGGGCGCCCTCGAGGGTCGAAAGCACATCCAGCGTCCCTTCTCCTCCATCGGCCAAGGGGTGGGCGATGACGCGGGCTTCGGGCAAGAGGTGGTGGACGGCCGCCGCAGCCACCTCGCAGAAACGTCGCGCGGTGAGGCTTCCCTTGAAGCTGTCGGGAGCGAGCAGCAGGGTGGGCTTCAAACCAGACGCAGCAGCAGACGTTCCACGGGAGGCGGCAGCAGGCCCTGTTCCATGCCGTAGAGAAAGTTCTTGATCTCCAACCCCAACTCGGTGTCGCCTTCGAGCTCGAGCCGGCGTTGGAAGAAGAGGGTGTCGGGATCTTCCCGACCCAAGGCCAGGATCAGGAATTCACGCGCCCGCCCGCCGAATCGGACATCGGGTCGGCGACCGACGGAGGCGGCGGTGATTCGCTCCCCCTCCAAGGTGAGGCGATAGTCCAGGGCCAGGTCGGTCACTTCCACCTGCAACACCCGGTGCGTCAGAAAGTCCAGCGTCCCTTCGGCCAGCGCCTGGCGGAAGATCCGGTTGAGCAGGACGGCCAGCCCGTGGCTGTGGACCGCGTTTGGCAGCAAACGGCCGGGGAGGGCGAGGGCGTGGCGAACCAGGCGGTCGGGCGGGGGCGGCAGTGGTGGACGCATGATGTTCGTGTGCGGTTTGAACGAGCTTGGATGATATCGTATCGCACGATCGCGCCATATTGAGGGAAGTCAAGGATCGGATCGGATGGGTTTCGATAAGGTGCCGCGGCCAAAGCGTTTTTCATCGAGGAGTTCGGTTTCGTGTCCATTCCGCTGGGATCCGCGCCATTGATGCGCCCTTCCGGGCGTTTCGCCCTGTTCGCCTTGGGGTTCCGGCCGTTCTTTCTGGCGGCCGGCGTCTCCGCTTTGGTGCTCATGGGGCTTTGGCTCGCTTTTTGGCAGGGGGTGGTTCCGGGCGGTGGTTATTTCAATCTGGTGGAGTGGCACGCCCATGAGATGCTTTTCGGCTACACGACCGCGGTGGTGGCCGGATTCCTTCTCACGGCGGTGCGCAACTGGACCGGCATGGCGGTGCCCACTGGCGGGTGGCTGGCCACCTTGGCGCTGCTCTGGCTCGCCGGTCGGATGTTGGTGGTGACGCCCCAGGCGCCGGGTTGGCTGGTGGCGGCCGTGGACTTGGCTTTTCTTCCGGCGCTGGCCGTTTCTTTGTGGCGGCCCTTGTGGTTCGGCCCCAATCCGGTGAACCGTTTCTTTTTGCTGTTCATGGCGGGCATGACGTTGGCCAATCTTTTGGTCCACCTGGATGTCATGGGGTTGGGCCGGACGTTGGGCCTTTGGCAGCGGGGCCTCTATTTCATGGTGGACTGGGTGCTGCTGGTGTTGCTGCTGGTGGCGGGGCGGGTGATCCCCTTCTTTACCGAAAAGGCGGTGCCCGGCGCCGTTTTGCGCCGTAGGGATTGGGTGGAAGCCGGAGGCTTCGCCACCCTGGGTGCCGCGGCCCTGGCGGACCTCGTTTGGCCCAATGGCGCCCTCTCCGGCGGGCTGTTCCTGGCGGCCGGGGTGGTGCAAGCGGTGCGCTGGCAAGGGTGGTACGGCCGCAACCACGGCATCTGGCGCCGGCCCATTCTGTGGGTGTTGTATGTGGGTTATCTCTGGGTGGTGGTGGGGCTGGCGTTGCGGGGGCTGGCCGGCTTTGGACTCTTCCCCCGCGCCTTGGTGCTCCACGCCCTCACCTTGGGCGGCATCGGGGTGCTCACCCTGGGAATGATGTCGCGGGTGATCCTGGGTCACACCGGGCGAGACATCAACGCCATCGGCTGGTGGATGCCCTTGGCGTTCGTGCTGCTCACGTTGGCGGCAGTGGTGCGGGTCTTTCTGCCCATGGTGGAGATGGGTCGCTATGTCCTTTGGATCAATCTGGCGGGCGGGCTCTGGATGATGGCGTTCTTCATCTTCGTGTTCTATTACACGCCCATGCTGTTGACACCACGGATCGATGGCCGGCCCGGTTAAGTGCCTCTATTGCGGCGGGGATGTGCCGGCAGATGCCGCCCATTGTCCCCATTGCGGCGCCGTCTCCCATTTCCAGGAACGGGGTTATCGGGCCGGTATGCGCCGAAAATTCGTGATCTGGCTGGTTTTGCTCACGATCTTCAGCATTTTCATGGCCTTGTGGTTGCCGCGGTGAAACGGCCGGGTTATCATGGCGTGTCATTTGACACAGGCTTCACCCCATGGCGTCCATCCGGGAAAAACTGGAGCAGGCCGGCATCAAGATCACGCCCCAACGGCTGGCGGTGGGTGAGGTTCTGTTCGACCGCCACCAGCATCTGACCGCGGACGAGGTCTATGACCGACTGCGCTACCGGCGCAGCGGCGTCTCCCGGGCCACCGTCTACAACACCCTCAACCTCTTCACCGAAAAGGGGCTGTTGCGCGAAATTTTCGTGGATGCCAACTGCGCCTTCTACGACACCAATCTCAAGCCTCATTACCACCTTTACAACGTCGACACGGGGGAACTGATGGACGTGGAGGACGACCGTCTGCTGGATCGTTTCTCCCGTGACCTGCCCGACGGAACCCGCCTCGAAGGGGTGGATGTGGTGGTGCGCGTGGGCTGCCGCCACTGATCTCCCCTCTTTCTTCCGGCTGAATTGATCCAGGTCAGAAACCTGGAATTAGACCATGTCTAAAATGACGCGGCCGCGCTCGGGCGTGGCCGTATTCTCCTCCAAACGATAAAGCGACAAGGTGGTAACCATGAAGAGCAAAAAACTGCTGCTGGCATTGCTGGCCGGCTTGGGGTTGGGCGTTTCCGCATGGGCGGCCGACGAGCCCATCCAGCCCATCGAGCCGGTGAAGAACATCAATCTCGCCCTGGCCGAGCTGGGCAAGAAGCTCTACTTCGATCCCCGGCTCTCGAAATCGGGCTTCATCTCCTGCAACTCCTGCCACAACTTGAGCATGGGCGGCACCGACAACCTGCCCACCTCCATCGGTCACGGATGGCAGCAGGGGCCCATCAACGCGCCGACGGTGCTCAATTCGTCCATGAATGTGGCCCAGTTCTGGGACGGCCGGGCCAAGGATCTCAAGGAACAGGCCGGCGGTCCCATTGCCAACCCAGGCGAGATGGCTTCCAACCACGAGTTGGCGGTGCATGTGATCGCCTCCATTCCCGGTTACCGGCGTGAGTTCAAGCTGGTGTTCGGGGAAGAGGGCGTGGACATCGACAAGATCACTTCGGCCATCGCCGAGTTCGAGAAGACGCTGGTGACCCCTTGGTCCCGTTTCGATCTGTGGCTGTTGGGCAAGAAGGACGCGCTCTCCGACGAGGAGCTGGAAGGCTACCGCTTGTTCAAGGAGAGTGGTTGCGTGGCCTGCCACAACGGTCCGGCGGTGGGCGGAAACTCCTTCCAGAAAATGGGCGTCGTGGAGCCCTATCAGACCAAGAACAAGGTGGAAGGGCTTGCGGCGGTCACCGGCAAGGATGCCGACCGCTTCAAGTTCAAGGTGCCCACGCTCCGCAACGTTGAATTGACCTATCCCTATTTCCACGACGGGGGTGCCCAGACCCTCACCGAGGCGGTGGACATCATGGGCCGGTTGCAGTTGGGCAAGAAGTTCACGCCCGAGGAGAACGCCAAGATCGTGGCTTTTCTCAAGACGCTGACCGGTCGGCAGCCGCAGATCCTGCTGCCCATCCTGCCGCCTTCGGTGGACGACACGCCCAAGCCCAAGCCCTTCGACTGAACGGCCGGAGGCTCACATGGAGAGGGCGGCTCCGTGCCGCCCTTTTTCATAGTTCATGGCGGTCGGCCGTTCAGCGCAGCCGATTGAGCCCGTACAACGCCGCCACCCGGTAGGCTTCGGCCATGGTGGGGTAGTTGAAGGTGGTCTCGGCGAAATAACGCAAAGTGTTGCCGTTCCCTTTCTGGGCCATGATCGCCTGGCCGATATGGATGATCTCGGCCGCTTCCTGTCCGAAACAGTGGATGCCCAGGATCTCCAGAGTGTCACGGTGAAACAGGATCTTGAGCACACCCGTGGTGTGGCCGGTGATCTGGGCGCGGGCCAGATTCTTGAACTCGGCGCGGCCCACTTCGAAAGGGACGTTGGCCCGGGTGAGCTCCGCCTCGGTGCGGCCCAGGGAGCTGATCTCGGGAGTGGTGTAGATGCCGGTGGGCACCTCTTCGACCAGGGACCAGTCCACGGAACCGTCGGCGATGTGCGCGCCCACGAAACGGCCCTGGTCGTAAGCGGCCGAGGCCAATCCGGGCGGGCCGGCCACGTCGCCCACCGCATAGACGTGGGGCAGGGCACTCTGATGGTACTCGTTGGTTTCGATCTGGCCCCGGCCGTTCACCTGGATGCCCAACGCCTCCAACCCGAGATCCGCCGTGTTGCCGGTGCGGCCGTTGGCCCACAAGAGGATGTCGGAGCGGACCACCCGGCCCGAGCGGCAGACGAGGCGCACTTCGTCGGCACCGGCTTCCACCCGTTCCATCTCTTCGTTGTGGAGAAGCACCACCCCTTGATCGCGCAGATGGTAGCTCAGGGCGTCGGTGAGCTCTTCGTCGAGAAAGGCCAGCAGTCGGTCGCGGGTGTTGACCAGATTCACCTTCACGTCCAGGTTGGCGAAGATGGAGGCGTATTCGCAACCGATGACCCCGGCGCCGTAGATGGTGACCCGGCGCGGCGTGTGATCCAGCGCCAGGATGGTGTCGCTGTCGCGGATGCGGGGGTGGGTGAAGTCCAGCGCCGGCGGCCGCCAGGGCCGGGCGCCGGTGGCGATGACGATGTATTCCGCCCTCAACGTCCGGCGGCTGCCGTCGCCGCGGGTCACCTCCACCTGGCGGGGGCCGGTGAGGCGCCCCCGGCCGTGGATCACCTCCACGCCGTTTCGTGCGTAGTAGCGGTTTTGCATGCGCACCTGCTGGGCGATGACGGTGTCGGCGGTGCGCAGCAGTTGCGGCCAGGTGACGTCCATCACCGAGACCGTGTGCTCGAACAGCGGATGGTGGCGGTAGTCGGCGAGCAGGCCGATGGCGTGACGCAGGGACTTGCTCGGTATGGTCCCTTTATGGGTGCAGGCGCCGCCCACCTGGGGCTCGGCCTCCACCACTGCGACTCGCTTGCCTGCCTTGGCCAGCCGCATGGCGGCCCCTTCGCCCCCGGGGCCGCTGCCGAGGATGACGGCGTCGTAGGTGGAGATTTCTTTCGAATTCAAGTTGATGAATGTTCTTGATTAGTGGATCAGATCTCCATATATTGCCATAAAATTTTGATAATTCAGAGAATTACCATGATGCGCCTCTTTTTTCTCTTGTGGCTGCCGGTGTCGCTGGCCTGGGCCGGGAGCGGGCAACCGGAGCTGGCCGTCGCCGAGGTGCGCCAGGTGGCGGTCCCGCGGGTGTTTCGTCTCGACGGGGTGGTGGAGGCGGTGAACCGCTCCACCATCTCGGCGCAGACCTCTGGCCAGGTGGAGGCCATCTACTACGACGTGGACGACGTGGTGGAGAAAGGCGCCCTGCTGGTCAAACTCAAGGACACCGAGCAGAAGGCCGCCTTGCGCCGGGCCGAGGCCGAGTTGCGGGCCGCGCGGGCGGTGCTCAAGGACGCCGAGTCGAGCCATCGCCGGATCAAGGATCTCTACGACCGTAAACTGGTGGCCAGATCGGAGCTGGACAGCGCCCAGGCGGCCCTCAAGACGGCGCGCGCCAAGCTCGATTCCGCCATGGCCGCGTTGGAACAGGCCAGGGAGCAGCTCAGTTACACCCGCGTGACCGCACCCTACACGGGGATCGTGACCGAACGCCATGTCCAGGTGGGGGAGATCGCCCACCCGGGCACGCCGTTGATGAGCGGCGTCTCGCTGGAGCAACTGCGGGTGGCGGTGGATGTGCCTCAGAGCCTGGTGATCCCCATTCGAGAGAAGCGCAAGGCCGGGGTCGAACTGCCCGATGGACGTTGGATCGAGGCGCGCAAGGTGACCATCTTTCCATTCGCCGACCCGGCTTCCAACACCTTCAAAGTGCGTCTGGAGCTGCCGCCGAAGCTGGAGAACCTCTTTCCCGGCATGTGGGTCAAGAGCGCCTTCGAGACGGGGCGCATGCCGGCGCTGGTGATACCGGCGCAGGCGGTGGCCTACCGTTCGGAGGTGACCGCCGTCTATGTGGTGGACGAGGAGGGGCGGATCAGCTTCCGCCACATCCGCCTGGGCGGTCCTTTGGGTGAAGAGCACGTGGGGGTGTTGGCCGGGTTGTCGGTGGGCGAGCGGGTGGCCCTGGATCCCGTGGCCGCGGGGGTGGCGCTGAAGCGGCAACGGACGGCGAAGGAGCGGCGCGATGAGTGAATCCAGGCTGGGGTTCTCCGGCGCCGTCGCACGCCGTTTTCAGGCCACCCAGATCACGCCGCTGCTGGCTCTGCTGGGGGTGCTCATGGGGGTTTTCGCGGTGTTGGTGACGCCGCGCGAAGAGGAGCCTCAGATCAACGTCACTTTCGCCAATATCTTCATTCCTTTCCCGGGCGCTTCGGCGCGGGAGGTGGAGGCGCTGGTGGCGTCGCCGGCGGAACAGGTGCTGGCGGAGATCGAAGGAATCAAACACGTCTACTCTTCTTCCATGCCGGGCATGGCGGTGCTCACGGTGCGGTTCAAGGTGGGCGAGGACCGAACCGACGCCATCGTGCGCCTCTACAGCAAGATCTTCTCCAACCTCGACTGGCTCCCCAATGCGGTGGGGGTGGGGCAGGCCATCGTCAAGCCCAAGGGGATCGACGACGTGCCCATCGTCACCGCCACCCTCTGGAGCCGCGATCCCGAGGTGGGGGCCTACGAGCTGGGGATGGTGGCCCACGCCATCGAGTCGGAACTCAAGCGGGTCCCAGGTACCCGTGACATCTATACCATCGGCGCGCCCGCACGCGTGGTGAAGGTAACCCTGGACCCCCAGGCGCTCGCGGGTTACGGCATCGACCTCGACGACCTACGCGCCGCTTTGCAGGCGGCCAACGCCACGCGCGACAACCTCAAGGTGACCGCGGACAACCGGGAAGTGCTGGTCCAGGCCGGGGTCTTTCTTTCCAACCCGGCGGAGATCGCCGACCTGGTGGTGGGGGTGCACGACGGCAAGCCGGTTTTCCTTCGCGACGTGGCCACCGTGGTGGAGCGGCCCGACCAGCCTGACGCCTACGTCTGGACCGGGCCGGGTCCTGCCGCCGCCGCGGCCGGCCTGAAACTTGACGGCCAGTATCCCGCAGTGACCATCGCCGTGGCCAAGAAGCCGGGCACCAACGCGGTGGACATCGCCAGGAAGGTGATCCAGCGCTTCGACGAACTCAAGGGCATCTTCATCCCCGATGGGGTGGAGGTGATGATCACCCGCAATTACGGCGAGACCGCCGACGCCAAGGCGAAGAAGCTCATCTCCAAACTGGTCTTCGCCACCGCCTCGGTGATCCTGCTGGTGCTCTTCGCCCTGGGATGGCGCGAAGCGGTAATCGTGGGGGCGGCGGTGGCGGTGACCCTGGCCATCACCCTCTTCGCCTCCTGGGCCTGGGGTTTCACCCTCAACCGGGTGTCGCTCTTCGCCCTCATCTTCTCCATCGGCATCCTGGTGGACGACGCCATCGTGGTGGTGGAGAACATCCATCGGCATCTCAGCATGGGCGGCAGGAAGCTGCTGGAGGCCATTCCCGCCGCGGTGGACGAGGTGGGCGGCCCCACCATCCTGGCCACCTTCACCGTCATCGCCGCCCTGCTGCCCATGGCCTTCGTCACCGGCCTCATGGGGCCCTACATGAGCCCCATTCCCATCAAC
>CAYOJM010000099.1:0-17827 GCA_964404295.1 uncultured Sedimenticola sp.
TGGCGGGAAAGCAGAATGTGCTCGCGCGTCTGCGGCATCGGACCGTCCGCCGCCGAAACCACCAAAATGGCTCCGTCCATCTGCGCCGCACCCGTGATCATGTTCTTCACATAGTCCGCATGCCCCGGACAGTCCACGTGCGCATAGTGACGCTTCTCAGATTCATACTCCACGTGCGCCGTCGCAATCGTAATCCCACGCTCACGCTCCTCCGGCGCATTGTCAATCTGATCGTACGCCTTCTTCTCACCACCAAACTTCGCCGCCTGAACCGTCGTGATCGCCGCCGTCAAAGTGGTCTTACCGTGGTCAACGTGACCAATGGTGCCCACATTCACATGGGGTTTCGTTCGCTCAAATTTTTCCTTGGACATGACTGGACAATCTCCGAAATCAAATGGTCAACGTCTGTTTTTTCGCAAAACCGCTCGCCTTGGCGGCGCGGTCACCCTTGCCGGCGGACAAAACCGGCCCGGGCCCGGACACGCACTTCCGAACCCGGATGAAGATGGAGCCCAGAAGCAGATTTGAACTGCCGACCTCACCCTTACCAAGGGTGTGCTCTACCAACTGAGCTATCTGGGCATGAAACCTTGTTTCTGGTTCCGCCCCGTTCCCACCGGGGCCGTTTTGGAGCGGGTGATGGGAGTCGAACCCACGTCATCAGCTTGGAAGGCTGAGGTTCTACCGTTGAACTACACCCGCAACTGAAAACGCGGCGCCGGTCGCTCCCAACGATGCTCCGGTCCGAATTCTGGTGGAGGGGGGAGGATTCGAACCTCCGAAGGCTGAGCCAGCAGATTTACAGTCTGCCCCCTTTGGCCGCTCGGGAACCCCTCCGAAAAAGAGGGCGCATTTTCCTCGAATTTTACTCAGTTGTCAACACCCGCACAGGGGGCGGCTGCGCCGAACTCCCGTCCACCGGGGCGGTCTCATGGAATGCCTGCCGTGGCCCGCCCAAGTTTAGGGCGCCGATATTCTAGTATAATTTTTTCGATGAGCAACTCCCTGTCCCCGTGGCCGTGGCTGCCCCTTCTGTTTCTGCTGGGCGGCTGCCAAACCTTGAATCTTCCGAACCGCTCCGAGGCGCCGGACGAGACGTCGCGCCCTCTTCCTTTCGAACGCAAGGTGACGCCGCCGGCGGAAATGAGCCCGGACCTGGTATACAACTACCTGGCCGGGGAAATCGGCATCCAGCGGGGCGCCACCCGTACCACGTTCGAGCATCTGTTGGCGGCGGCGCGCGAAGCCAAGGATCCCGTCGCCGCAGCCCAGGCTGCGCGTATGGCGCTGCAGATGAACGACCTCGACAAGGCCGCCGAAGCGGCACGGCTGTGGGTGGAATACGATCCCAACGCCCTTGCAGCCCGTCAGTTGGCCACCGTGCTGGCGCTCAGACGGGGCCGGAAGGACGAAGCACTGGAACAGGCGGAGGCGGCCATTCGTATCGCGGAAGCGACCGGAAAGGACGGGTTTTTCGAATTGGCCGGGGTCCTCGCAGGAGAACGGCGAGCCGACAAGATCGAGCTCATGCGCGCCTTGGCGGCGCGCCATCCCGATGACCCACGCGCCCACTACGCTCTGGCCTTGGTCGCCAGCCAACGCAAAAGATACGATCTGGCCTTCCAGGAGTTGGAACGGGCCAGCCGACTGAAGCCTCAGTGGGACAAGCCCTGGCTGTTGCATGCGCAGCTTCTGAGGCTGCAGGGTCGCGTCAAGGAAGCGGAAGCCGGCCTGCGCCAGGCGGCCCGGGAACACCCTTCGGCCACCTTGTGGCAGGCGCTTGGCCGCATGCTGATGCAGCAGAAGCGCCACGATGACGCCCTCGAGGCTTTCCAGAAGGCGGCCCGTCTCGATCCGGAAAACGAGGAGCTGCGCACCGCCATCGGCCTGCTCGCCATAGAAACCAAGAAGTGGGAGCTGGCCCGCGAGACCTGGCTTGCCCTCACCAAGAGCCGAAACGCCGCCCGCCGACAGGAGGCTTGGTTTTTTCTGGGCCAGATCGAGGAGCTACGCAAACGCCCCGAACGGGCGGCCGAATACTACCGAAAAATCACAAGCGGCCGCTTTCTCCAAGAGGCGCGCTTGCGCCTGGCCATACTCACCGGCCAGGCGGGAAGGCTGGAAGAGGCTTCCCGGCTGTTCCGGGAACTGCGCCTGACCCATCCCCACCAGGCGGTGCAGCTCTACGTCACCGAAGCGCAGCTCTACAAGGAACAGGGCCATCCCCAGAAGGCGATGGCGCTCTACGACGAAGCGATCGCCGCCAATCCCGCCAATCCCGATCTACTCTACGCGCGAGGCCTGCTGGCCGCCGACATGGGTGACGTGGCCCAGGCGGAGCGGGATCTGCGCAAGGTATTGGAGCTGCAACCGGAAGACCCGGACGCCCTCAACGCGCTGGGATACACCCTGGCCGACCAGACCGATCGCCTGGACGAAGCCTTTGAATACATTCGCCGGGCGCTCGAAAAGCTGCCGGACAGCGCCCCGATTCTGGACAGCATGGGGTGGGTGCTTTATCGGATGGGACGCCGCGAGGAGGCGCTCGAATATCTGCAAAAAGCCGCCGCAAAACTCCAGGACGGCGAAATCGCGGCCCATTTGGGTGAAGTGCTCTGGAGCCTCGATCGGCGCGAGGAGGCTCGTCGCGTCTGGGACGAGGCGTTGCGCTTCGATCCAGACAATCCCAAGCTGCAAGAGACCCTGCGGCGGTTCCGGTGACAGACGCGGCGTGTGATTGGCCGGCGCCGGCCAAGCTCAATTTGATGCTGCGGGTGGTGGGGCGCCGACCCGACGGCTACCACGAGCTGCAGACGGTGTTCCAGTTTCTCGATCGAGGGGACCGGATCCGGCTTCATCCCACACGGTCGCCCGAAATCCACTGCCGAACGCATCTGCCCGGCGTGCCGGACGAGGCCAATCTGGCGGTGCGCGCTGCTCGACTCCTCCAACGCCATGCCGGTGTGCGGCGCGGCGTGGTACTGGAGATTCACAAAGCGCTGCCCATGGGCGGCGGCTTGGGCGGAGGCAGTTCCAACGCCGCCACGGTGCTGGTGGCGCTGAATAGGCTGTGGGGTGTTGGACTCCCTTTCGACGAGCTGGCCCGTCTGGGCCGGCGGCTGGGCGCCGACGTGCCCATTTTCGTGTACGGTCGGGCCGCCTGGGCCGAAGGCATCGGCGATCGCCTCACACCGCTGGCCCCGAAAGAGCCCTGGTATCTGGTGATCCGCCCCCCTTGCCAGGTCTCCACCGCTGAAATTTTTGGCCATCCCCGATTGACACGGAACGCCCCTCCCATCACAATACGCGACTTCCTCGCAGGGCGGATCGAGAACACGATCGAGCCCTTGGTTCGCGAGCTCCATCCCGAAGTGGCGCGCGCCCTCGACTGGCTGCAGGGCCACACCCGGGGCAGGCTCACCGGCACCGGCAGCTGCGTGTTCGGCGAGTTTCCCCACCGGGAAGCGGCCGCCAAGGCGCTGGCCGGCCTTCCGGCCGACATGGAAGGCTTCGTGAGCCGGGGTTGCAATCTCTCCCCCCTGCATCGGCAGCTGCAACGTATGAATGGGGTGTCGCCAAGTGGTTAAGGCACCGGACTTTGACTCCGGCATCGCAGGTTCGAATCCTGCCACCCCAGCCATGTTTCCTCCCGGCGGGCGCCCCCCGCCGGCGATCCGACCAGGCCGTCCAACCACGATCCCGGGGACCGACAGGTGGCAAGCAGCAGCATGATGGTGTTCACCGGCAATGCGCATCCGAAGCTTGCCGGAGAGATCGTCGATTATCTGGACATGACCCTGGGTCGTGCGGTGGTGGACCGCTTCAGCGACGGCGAGATCATGGTGGAAATCGAAGACAACGTGCGTGGCCGCGATGTCTTCGTGGTGCAGCCCACCTGCCATCCCACCAACGACCATCTGATGGAGCTGCTGGTGATGATCGACGCCCTGCGCTGGGCCTCGGCCAACCGCATCACCGCCGTCATCCCTTATTTCGGATACTCTCGCCAGGATCGGCGTCCGCGCTCGGCGCGGGTGCCCATCACCGCCCGTCTGGCCGCCAAGATGATCGGCACCGCCGGCGCCGATCGGGTGCTCACTATGGATCTGCATGCCGACCAGATCCAGGGCTTTTTCGACATCCCGGTGGACAACATCTACGCTTCGCCCATTTTGCTCGGCGACATTTGGCGTCAGAAGTACCCCGACCTCATCGTGGTGTCGCCGGACGTGGGTGGGGTGGTGCGCGCCCGGGCTCTGGCCAAGCGGCTCGACGACGCCGAACTGGCCATCATCGACAAACGCCGACCCAAGGCCAACGAAGCCCAAGTGATGAACATCATCGGGGACGTGGAAGGGCGATCCTGCGTGCTGGTGGACGATCTGGTGGACACCGCCGGCACGCTCTGCAAGGCGGCCGGCGCGCTCAAGGATCACGGCGCCGCCCGGGTGGTGGCGTACTGCACCCATGCGGTGCTCTCCGGACCGGCGGTGGACAACATCGAAAACTCGGAGCTGGACGAGCTCGTGGTCACCAACACCATCCCGCTTCAACCCCGCGCACGCGAATCCCGAAAGATCCGTCAGCTCTCCATAGGGGGGATCCTGGCGGAGACCATGCGTCGCATCAACAACGAGGAGTCGGTCAGTTCGTTGTTCATGGATTGACGCATTCACCACCCCGCTTCGTCTGGTCGCGGACGGCGCGGGGTTTCCTTTGAACCTCTACGGAGAAAACCCAAATGTCACAAACTTTCACCATCACCGCGGTCTCCCGCAGCGACAAGGGGAAAGGTGCGAGCCGCCGCCTGCGTCGCCAAGGGATGGTTCCCGGCATCGTCTATGGGGGCGGCAAAGATCCCGAGATGATCGCCACACCCCACAACAAGCTGGTGCAGTTGCTCGAAAACGAAGCCTTCTATTCTTCCATCCTCGACCTGAAACTGGACGGCCAGACCCAGCGCGTGGTACTCAAGGATCTGCAGCGCCATCCGGCCAAGCCGTTCGTCCTGCACTTCGACCTGCAACGGGTGGCGGACACCGACCGCATCCGGATGCATGTCCCGTTGCATTTCGTTGGCGAGGACCAGGCGCCGGGCGTCAAGGCCGGAGGGAAGATTCACCACGCCTTGGTGGACATCGAGGTGGTGTGCGCCGCCAAAGATCTGCCCGAATACATCGAAGTGGATGTGTCCGGCATGAACATCGGCGACATGATCCACCTCACCGATCTCAAACTGCCCGAAGGGGTTGAGATCGTCGCCCTCACTCATGGCGACGAAGCCGCCCACGACGAGGCCGTAGTCAGCATCCAGGCCGACCGTCGGACACAGGCGGCCGAAGAGGGCGGAGAAGGCGAGGAGGCCGGCACCGAAGAAGAGTGAGTCGGCCAGGCTCCGATCGAAAACGGCGGCCCCGTGCCGCCGTTTTCATTGACAGGGAACCCTCTCCATGTCCGACACCATCAGTTGCATCGTGGGCCTGGGCAACCCCGGCCCAAAGTATGAACAGACACGGCACAATGCCGGCTTCTGGTTCCTGGACGAAATCGCCCGCCGCCATGGTGTCCCATTGCGGTCGGAGCACAAGTTCGCCGGCGAGGTCGGCCGCCTGGAATCGGCGGGGCGGCGTTGCTGGCTGCTCAAGCCCACCACCTTCATGAACCGCAGCGGACGCGCCGTGGGCGCCTTGAGCCGCTTCTATCGCATTCCTCCCGAAAGCCTGCTGGTGGTTCACGACGAATTGGACCTGCCGCCCGGAGCGGTCCGCTTGAAAAGGGGCGGTGGCCACGGTGGACACAATGGGCTGCGCGACATCATGGCCACCCTCGGCAGCCGTGATTTCTTGCGCCTGCGCATCGGCATCGGCCACCCTGGTCACAAGGATCAGGTGGTGGACTATGTGCTCTCCCCACCCCGCAAGGAGGAGGAGGTTCTCATCCGACAGGCCATCGACCGCGCGGCGGATCGGCTGGCGTTGCTGCTGGAAGGAAAGCTCGAAGTGGTGATGAACGATCTCCACTCGACCCGGTGAGCACCATGCCGAGAAAACCCATCCACATAGGATCGAAAACCTAGGCCCGCCGAGGCCGAAGGCCGACGCGGGCGCAATCCCCCCCCGAACCGGCCGCAGCACGCCGGGGTCGGCCGCAAGCGGCCTCGCCCGGCCTACGAAACGAGGCAGCAGGCTGCCGGCACCCATACCCGCACGGAATCGAAGCCGTAGGCCCACCGAGGTCGAAGGCCGACGCGGGCGCAATCCCCGAACCGGCCACAGCCCGCCGGGGTCGGCCGCAAGCGGCCTCGCCCGGCCTACGAAACGAAGCAGCAGGCGCCAGCACCCATACCCGCACGGGATCGAAGCCGTAGGCCCGCCGAGGCCGAAAGCCGACGCGGGCGCAACCCCCGAACCGGCCACAGCCCGCCGGGGTCGGCCGCAAGCGGCCTCGCCCGGCCCAGGCTACTCAGTTGCCATTGGCCTTGAAGACGTAGGCCGGTTTGAACCAGCGCACCATCACCGGCAGCAGCATCAGCGCCGTGAAGACATCGATGATGAGCGCTTCGCCGATGTAGATGGCCAGGCCCCAGGTGTTGGCCAGGTCGGTGTTGAGCAGCGGGATGAAGCTGCCCAGCAGCACCACGATGGAGATGATCACCGCCGAGCCCGTGGTGTTGAGGGTATTGCGCAGAGACTTCTCCCAGTTGCCGGCCGTGGCCTGCA
The DNA here is from genome assembly GCA_964404295.1 of uncultured Sedimenticola sp. GTDB lineage: Bacteria > Pseudomonadota > Gammaproteobacteria > Chromatiales > Chromatiaceae > Thiolapillus. The sequence continues at coordinate 6,723 of CAYOJM010000099.1, forward strand.
TCTCCTCACGCAGCCGCGAAAGGATGTAGATGCCATAGTCGATGCCCAGGCCCATGGCGATGCTGAGCGTCACCAGGAGATGGAAAGCCAGGTTGCCCGACCACTCTTCGATGGAGGTGAAATAGCCGCCGAGGCCGTACTGGGCAAAGAGCGTGATGAAAAGGGTGAGCACCAGCATGGCCGCCACGACCAAGGAACGGAAGATGAGCGCCACGATGATGAACACCGCCGCCGCCGTCTGGAGCGGTCCTTTCAGCCAGTTCTCCATGGCCACTTCCCGAGTGGCTTCGGTGGCGCCGAGGAAGCCGCCCAGACCGGGCCGCACGTAATTGGGACCAGGCTGAGCGAGCGTCTCGTCACAGGCTTCATAAACGGCGGGATCGTCCGCCGGCCCGCAGCGCAGGCCGAACTTGACTTTCCGGAAGCCTTTGTCGTTCTTGTGGTCCTCGATGTACTGCTGGATGCGCATGGTGATCTCGTGGGTCTCCCGCGGGTCCATGGTGTTGATGAAACCCAGCACCACACCTTCATTCCAGTCCTTGGACACGAAAGAGTCCATGTCCCCGGCCGAGGTCATCATCTCCAGCAGACCGTTGTAGAGCTGGATGATCTCGTTGGGATCGCGTGTGTCGTCCGGATCGATGCGGGTCAGGTACTCCCGCGTGGGAATGGCCAGATCCCGTTCATTGGGTTTGGTGCCCGGCTCGGCCATGAGCAGCATGTTGACCAGGCGCACGTATTGGGCGTAAGAGCCTGTGTATCCCACGAACTCCTGCGCCCGCATCCACTCTTCCATGGCCTCGATGTCCGCCAGCACGTCAGCGTCGTTGAAGATACCCTGGGCGCCACAGGCTTCGGTGTCCCAACAGCCGCGGGCGCTCTTCTCCACCGCGCAGCGGGCCCGCTTTTCGGCGGGATCCTCGATGTCGTAGATCTCGTCCGGAAAGAGGTTGTCACCTTCGCATTCGGGCAATACCGGCTCCTTGCCACGGATGGGAATGCTCACCGAGATGACGCCGGGCATCACCTGGTTGAGCTTGACCAGATCCTTCCAGATCTGCGAGCTGCCCTTGAAGGCGGCGCGAGCGTAGTTGATGCCCTTCTCCACCCCCGGCATGATGTCCCCCTCCTCGGCCAGCTTGACCGCCGCCTCCGGGTCACCGCGCCAGTTCATGAAGTTGGTGTAATAGAAGGAGACCGCCATCATCACACCGATGAGGCCGATGACGGCCCACTTGGCCGGCCCCATCACCACGCGGGTGAGAAAGCCTCCCACGGTCACTTCCCAGGAGTGGCCTCCGGCCGTGCAGGCCTCTTTGGAAGGCTCGAACTTGGTGAGCAGCAGCGGAATCAACGTGGTGGTGGTCAGCAACAGCGTGAGCATGCCGAACATGCCGAAATAGGCATAGGCCTTGTAGAAGGAGATGTCCACCGTGGCCAGGGTGGCGAAGCCCACCATGTCGGTGATGATGGAGAGGGTGGCCGGCACGATGGTGTGGGAGATGGCCACGTGCGCCGCCTTTTCACAATCGCCGGTGGTGCCCATCTCCAAAAGAAAACGGCGCGTCACTTGAACCGAGTGACCGATGCCGATGGCCAGCAGCAGCATCGGGGTGAGCACCATCATGGTGGTGAGCTTGAACTGGGTGAATCCCATCAACCCCAGGGTGAAGACAATGGTCATGCCCACGCCGATGAGCGGGAAGGCGGCGCCGCGCCAGTCACGAAACTCCATCCAGAGAATGGCGATCACGATGGCGAGAGAGATGACGAACAGCCACCATTTGTTGACCAGATCGGCGAGCATCCAGGCGAGGAAGTAAGGTTCACCCGCCACCAGAAGCTCGATGCGCTCGTCCTGGGCCACCTCGTCCATCAGGTCGCGCACCTGCTTCACCCAGGGCAGGTACATGGTCTTCACCTCGTCGGTGTAGTCGGCCAGCACGTAGGCCGCTTTCGCCACGCAGCGTTCCTGGTCGTAGTCCTCGTAGGCGCAGCGCTCACCGGTCTCACGGTCGTACATGGAGACCAGCATGGGCGCCATCACCGGGTTGGTCTTGATGCCCTCTTTGAGGAAGGCAAGCTGCTTCTTCGCCTCCTCGGGGTCGGAGCTGATGCCCTCGGTGGGAATGAGCCGCTTGAAGACGAGGCCGTTCTCGTCGGCACTCATGTATTTGATCTTCTGCGCCGCAATGTCGATAAAATTGGCCGGACGTGAAGTGGGCAGCGCTTCCAACCGCCGGTGCACCTCCTGCACCTTGTTGATGAACCAGGGCTGATAGATGTCGCCCTCCTTCACCCCCAGGGAGAAGACCATGATGTTGCCCATGCCGAAGTTATGCTCGGCATAGAGGTTGGTGGCCACATAGCGATTGCTCGGCGGCAACAGGGTGTCGGGGTCGTTGCGGATGTCCAGCTTGGGAATCTGGGTGGCGGCGACGACAGTGGCCACCACCAGAAAGAGGATGATGATGGTGCGGTACTTGAGGACGAAATCCGCGTAGCGTTCCGTCAGCCCCTTGCGTTGCGTGGTCTCTCCCATGGTGGCTGCTCCTGGCTTACTGCATGGTTGGTCGTTTGTGATTGTTTTGAACGGCCCGGCGACGAGCCGGATCGTCGCGGCATGAACGCCACGTCCCGGAAACGCCGCCGGAGCGGCATGCACTCACGCCGACCCGACGACCGAATACCGGGCTTTACTCCCAGAGGTATTTGATGCCCACCTGCAGGTTGCTCGATTCCTTGAACTGCCCGAAGGTGGTGTTTTCATCACCCCAATAGACGTTGATCTCGGCGGAACCGATCCACTCGTCGGTGAAGGAATACTCCACGTCGAAGCGGTTCCACCAGCCGCCCCCGTCCTCGTACATGGTGATGTTGTTCCAGCGGCCGAGCTGGCTCTCGCCGAAGGGCTTGGAGAAGAACAGGGAGTAGAACTCCTTGTACTCCCAGCCCTGGTTCAGGCCGTTGGTGAGGTGCACCGTGGAGAAGTCGGCGGTGTAGCGGGAGCAGTCAAATCGAATCCCCGTCTGGGTGGTGCAGGTTCGCTCCTCGTCCACATAATCGAGGTTGATCATCTGGATAAACTGGCCGCTGATGAGCAGGTTGGTCATCACGGTGATGTCCACGCCCAGCACATAGCTGAAACGGTCCATGTCTTCCATCACCAGGGCGTTGGTCAGGTCACCGATACCCAGCAGCCGCTTGTCCACCACCGGCTGCTTCTCGTCCTTGTCGTAGAGGAACTCCCCACGCAGCACCACCGGGGTGTCACCCCACTGGGTGCCGAAGTCGAAGGAAGCCCCGATGCTATGAACGCGGGATCGGGTTTCCTCCATGACCATCACGACCCCATGGGTATTGGTGTTCCAAGTACCTGTTGTAGGATCAAAAGCACCATAGTATTGGCCTGCCGCGTTATGCAGCAAAATGGTTGGGTTGGCCAATGGATTTGCACTGGCATCCAGAGGCACTTGGTCCACCGAAAGATTCGTTGCCGGATTTGGCATTATGACGCCTGGCGCCGGCGAAAAACCCGTTGCACGCTGTACGGTAAGCTCCTCTCCCGTCACAGCATCCCGCCAGCTCATGTTGATTTCGGGGTTCGAACTGTAGTGATAGAAATAGTTGACGCTGAAATTGAGTCCGTTTTCCAGTGTTCCACGGTATCGAAATCCGAAATTGGGATCATAGGAATTGGGGTCTTCGACGTCGTATACCGCACGCGCGCCTACGAAACGCCCCCCATCAAAGGTATTGAAAGTATTAAAAGTAGCAAAGGTGGCGTTAGGCATGTATTCGAATGCAGACGTAGGCGCATCCGGATTCCAGTTGACCTGGGTCGGCAATGGGCCATAAATGTCCATCAGGTTCGTGACATTATTGTTGGCATTCGGATCCCCAGGGGCCAAACCATTTTGGGCGATGTTGTTGAGCACAATGTGGCCTGGACCAAACGAAACCCCCGGCTGCGTTCCGTCACACCCCGTAGGCGGACAGTTAAATCCTGTTACGTTTGGATTACTGGCAAATCCATCCACCGTCATGCCGGCGAAGGGAAGAAGCCCTCTGTTATTAATATCGCCGGTGAACATCCCGGCGAATGCCGCCGCATTGAAACTGCCAGCCACACTGGCCAACGCCGGCGTCACATGCAGAAAACCGTTGACCCTGCCGGTGATGGAATCCACCCCTTTCATGATGAAGGGATGACCACTGTCCCCATCCTCGTTGAGGCCGGGGATGACGTTCTTGCGGTTCTCGGCCAGGATGAATTGGAGGTTTCCACTTTCACCCACGTTCATCTCGGCGTTGATCATCCAGATGGGGATGCGGGCGTCCTCCATGGCGTTCTGCGCCATCTCGCGGAAGTCGGTGGGGTTGATGATGTCGAGCAGCTTGATGCCGTCGGCGGTGCCCCAGACCACCTGCTGCTTACCAATGCGGAAGGAGACATCACCCAGGCTGGTGTCGATGTAGGCCTCGCGGAACCAGTCGTTCTGGGTGTAGTTCTTGTGGCACTGCCAGTCGCTGTTGACACCCTCGCTGTCGCAGATGAGGTTGATGTCCAGGTGCCAGCTCGACTCCTCGCCAAGAAGGCCGTTGATAAAGAAGCGGGCGGAGTTTTCGAACTTCATCAGCTCGCCGGTGTCGTGATGCCGGTCGTCGAGCATGGTGCGGGCCTCGCCGGTCATCTGGCCGTCGTTGATGAACACGGCGGTCTCGTTCTTGAGATAGCCGTTGATCTCGATGTCCTCGAAGAAATTCGCCTGCGCCGCCGCCGGCAGGGTGATGGCCGCCATCACGGCCAGATGCAGTTTCGAACGTTTGTACATTGCTACTCTCTCCGGATGGAGACGCGCCCGAAGGCGCGCCTTTGGTTATCGGGTTGTTATCGCTTGATCTTGCGCAGGGTCTGCTCGGACCAGAGCTTGCGCGGGAAGTCGCCGTTGGCCACGCTCACCCCTTCGGGGATGACCGCCCAAGTCTCGTGGCCGGTGGCCAGGGTCTTGCCGTACCAATAACCCCAGAACAGAGCGCGGGGGTCCTCCAGCGGAGAGTCCTTCCAGTCGCGATCGATGATCTTGATCATCTTGCCGTCCTTGAAGTACTCCGTGCGGTAATCGGCGAAGGTCTTGGTGTCGATGTAGCTGATGCGGTAGTCGTACCACCAGTTCTTGAACTTGGTGGTGCTCTTGAGCTTGTAGACCTCTTTGCCCTTGTGATCACAGGAGGGTCCGGGCAGATTGCGGGTGTAGCGGCCCTGCTGATTCTTGGGAATCTCCATGGCGCCGAGGCAGTCGTCGAAGGTCTCCTTGCCCAAAAGCTCGTGGGTCTCGTGCTTGGGCTTGCGCAACACCACGTCGCCGAAGGTGAAGTCGGAGCCGCCCCAGGCGTCGTCGTGGGCCGGCTGGGCGAAGCGGCGGATCTTGCGCAGCGCCGGCAGCCAGATCATGTAGGACTGGCTTTTGTTGTCGTCGTTGTAGTCAGTGACCAGCATGCCGGTGCCGCGCAGCTTGCCGGAACGGAAGATGGCCAGATCCTGGGCCTTGATGGGATCGTCCGGCGGATAGTCGTTGTTGAGGTAACGCTCCAGGGTGATGGTGGTGGGCTTCTCACCCTTGCCGCGCAGGATGAGGGTGGTGATCTTCCTGCCCTTCTTGACGATGGCGTAGTTCTTCATCGCGTAGAAGTGGTTGACGAAATAGACCTGCTGGGCGATCTCGTCAGCGGTGAGATTGCCCGAGGTGGGATAAGGCAGGTCCTTGGGTACCCCTCCAATGGCGGTGACGGAGGCTGCCAGCAGGGTGGCGGCCGTCAGCGTATGGGTGATCTTCTTTTTCATCATGGTGGCTTCCTAACTCTCTCGTGGTTGTGGTTTTCTCCATCCCCTGCCGCGCCCGCGTCGGGGACTCCTCTTCAAATCATCGAGTTCACCGCTTGATCTTGCGCAAGGTGCGTTCCGACCAGAGGGAAGGCTTGAAGTCGGCGTTGTATTTGATCACCTCCGGCGGAATCACGGCCCAGCTTTCGTGGCCGGTCTCGAAGTTCTTTCCATACCAGTAGCCCCAGGCCAGAGCCCGAGGGTCCTCCATCTCTTCCACCCGTCGCCAATCGCGATCGATGAACTTGATCTTCTTGCCGTTCTTGAAGTACTCGGTGCGGTAGTCGGCGAAGGTTTCGGTATCGATGTAGCTGATGCGGTAGTCATACCACCAGTTCTTGAACTTGGTGGTGCTCTTGACCTTGTACACCTCGCGCCCCTTGGGCGTGCAGGACCGGCTGGGCAGATGGCGGGTGTAACGGTTGCGGTGCTTCTTGGGGATCTCCATGCCGCGCAGGCAGTCGTCGAAGGTCTCCTTGCCCAAAAGCTCGTGGGTTTCGTCGTCGGGCCGGCGCAACACCACGTCCCCGAAAGTGAAGTCCAAGCCACCCCAGGCGTCGTCCTGCGCCGGCTGGGCGAAACGGCGGATCTTGCGCAACGCCGGCAACCAGATCACATAAGACTGGCTCTTGTCGGGATCGTCGTAGTCGGTGATGAGGATGCCGGTGCCGCGCAGCTTGCCGGATCGGAAGATGGCCAGGTCCTTGGACTTGACCACGGGATCGTCCTCGTAGTCGTTGTTGAGGTACCGTTCCAAGGTGTTGGTGGTGGGGCGCTTGCCCTTGGCTCGGCTCACCAGGACGGTGATCTTGCGCCCTTTCTTGGTGATGGCGAAATTGCGGAAGGCGTAGAAGTGGTTGACGAAATAGACCTGCTCGATGATCTCCCGCCCGGTGAGCTCCCCTTCGGGATAGGGCGTGGCGGGAGAGACCGCCTGCGCCGCTCCTACCGAGACCACCAAGGCCACGGTCAGCACCGCAGTAGAAAGAGACGAGGATCGGGAATACATCACTCCACTCCTGAACCCAGGTTCTAGTAATTATTCTGCGCGGACGGCGCCGCGCTCCGAGCCGGTCCTTTGCTACAGCCGGGTCGGGTTCAGAGGTTCTATCGAGGGAACCGGCACCTCAACATCCGATCCCCAAAAGCCTCCCCCAATGGCCACCTTCCATAATGTCGTTGAATTATTAACGCAAAGGAACGGCCTTGACAAGCGCTTTCAATGACAAAACGCAATCCCCGGCCGCCATCGGGCAAATCGTTGCAAAGTCCCCGCCCTTGCAGGAAAATTCAGCCGTATTGCGCTCGCGCGCCAACCCGCCTAGCCCATGAGTCTGCTCGTCCTTGGCTTGAACCATACCACCGCGCCGGTGGAAATCCGCGAACGGGTCAGTTTCGGCCCCGACATCGTGGCAGGCGCTTTGCGCGCCCTCACCGAGGTCGAAGGCGTCGGCGAAGGGGTCATCCTCTCCACCTGCAACCGCACCGAGATCTACTGCCACGGCAGCGACCTCAACCCGCAAACCGTGAGCGGCTGGCTGGCCCGCTTCCACGGCCTGCGGCGCGAGGACATCGCTCCTTATCTCTATGTCCACGAAGGAGAAAAGGCGGTGGCGCACCTGCTTCGGGTGGCTTCCGGCCTCAACTCGCTGGTGCTGGGCGAGCCCCAGATCCTGGGCCAGGTGAAACAGGCGTGGCAGACGGCCCGCCAAGCCGGCACCCTGGGCAAGATCCTCGGCCGGCTGTTCCAGCACAGCTTCGCCACCGCCAAGCAGGTGCGCACCGACACCGCCATCGGCGACAGCCCGGTGTCGGTGGCTTTCGCGGCGGTGAGCCTCTCCAAGCAGATCTTTTCCGATCTGGCCCCGCTGACCGCGCTGCTCATCGGCGCCGGGGAGACCATTGAGCTGACCGCGCGCCATCTGCGCCAACAGGGCATCGGCCGAATCATCGTGGCCAACCGCACCGTGACCCGCGCCCACGAGCTGGCCGAGCAGTTCGACGGCTTCGCCATCAGCCTCACCGAGATTCCGGCCCACTTGGCGGAAGCCGACATCGTCATCTCTTCCACCGCCAGCCCCGTTCCCGTGTTGGGCAAAGGCACGGTGGAAAGCGCCCTCAAAGCGCGCCGCCACAAGCCCATTTTCATGGTGGACATCGCCGTACCGCGAGACATCGAGCCCGAGGTGCGCGAGCTGGAGGACGTCTACCTGTATACCGTGGACGATCTCGAGGAGGTGATCCAGGAAAATCTGCGTTCACGCCAGCAAGCGGCGGAACAGGCGGCGGAGATCATCGAACAACGCAGCGCCGAATTCATGGCTTGGCTCCGCTCCCTGGATGCCGTGGCCCTGATCCAGAGCTACCGGGGCCAGGCCGAAGCCATCAAGCAGGAAACCTTGCGGAAGGCCCTGCGCATGGTAGAGAACGGAACCCCCCCGGAAGAGGCGCTCCGTTATCTGGCCAACACCCTCACCAACAAGTTGTTGCACACCCCCAGTTCCCAGTTGCGGGAGGCGGGTTCCAGCGGTGACCGCGAGCTGCTCGAAGCGGCGCACACCCTGTTCCAGATCGAACGATGAACGAACGCATCCGCCACCGGCTGGAGCGGGTTCGGGAACGGTTCGAGGAGATCACCGGCCTGCTCTCCGACCCCGAGGTGCAGGACGACGCCGATCGCTTCCGCGACCTGGGCCGCGAATACGCCCGGCTCGAGCCGGTGGTCGCCTGCTACCGGCAATACCGGGAGGCGGAAGAGGAGTTGGAGTCGGCTCGGGAGATGCTGGACGACCCCGAAATGGCGGAGCTGGCGGAAGAGGCCATGGCCGAGGCACGCCGCCGACTGGAGGACTTGGAACCCGAACTCCATCGGCTGCTGCTGCCCCGCGATCCCAACGACGATCGCAACGTCTATCTCGAAATCCGCGCCGGCACCGGCGGCGCCGAGGCGGCCCTTTTCGCCGGGGATCTGCTGCGCGCCTATCTGCGTTACGCGGAGCGGCGGGGCTGGCGTGCCGAGCTGGTGAGTGAAAGCCCCGGCGAGCTGGGCGGCTACAAGGAAGTGGTCGTGCGCATCAGCGGCAAAGAGGTCTATTCCCGCCTCAAGTTCGAATCCGGCGTGCACCGGGTACAGCGGGTGCCCGAGACCGAATCCCAGGGGCGTATCCACACCTCGGCGGTGACCGTGGCCATCTTGCCCGAGGCAGAAGCCGTGGACCAGGTGGAGATCGACGCCAACGACCTTCGTATCGACACCTTCCGCGCCTCGGGCGCCGGCGGCCAGCACGTGAACAAGACCGACTCCGCGGTGCGCATCACCCACCTGCCCACCGGCATCGTGGTGGAGTGCCAGGACGAGCGCTCCCAGCACAAGAACAAGGCGCGCGCGCTGGCTCTGCTCCAAGCGAAGCTGCTCGCGCAGGCGCAAGCGCAACAGCAGCAAGCGCGGGCTGCGGACCGCAAGCTGCAAGTGGGCAGCGGCGACCGCTCCGAGCGGATCCGCACCTACAACTTCCCCCAGAACCGGGTCACCGACCACCGCATCAACCTCACCCTCTACACGCTGGACGAGGTGATGGAAGGCGGTTTCGACGCGATCATCGACCCTCTGCTCCAGGAACATCAGGCCGAACGGCTGGCCGAACTGTCCGCCGCGTGACCACCATTCGACAGGCGCTCGACGAAGGACGCGGCGTCGAGGACGCTCGACGGCTGCTCGCCCACGTCCTGGCGCGCGATCCGGCCTGGCTCTATGCGCGACCGGAATACGAGCTGGACGAGACGCAACTGGCCCGCTACCGCAAGCTGCTGCGCCGCCGTGCGGCGGGCGAACCCCTGGCCTACCTCACTGGCGAGAAGGAGTTCTGGTCCCTGCCGCTGAAGGTGACGCCGGCCGTCCTGGTGCCGCGGCCGGAGACGGAGCTGCTGGTGGAGCTGGCGTTGAACCTTTCTCCATTGCCACCGGGGGATGACCGGAATGTCCGGCCGTTCCCCTCGCCACCCACAGGCCACGACCACGGAATAGCGAAGGTGCTCGACCTGGGCACCGGTTCCGGCGCCGTCGCCCTGGCGCTGGCCCACGAACGCCCCGGGTGGGAGATCACCGCCACCGAGGCCAACCCCGAAGCCCTGGCGGTGGCGGTGGAGAACGCCCGGCGCCTTCGGCTGGAGAACATCCGCTTCCTCCAGGGCGACTGGTACGGCGCGCTCCCTGCACGGTCGCGTTTCCACCTGGTGGTGAGCAACCCTCCCTATCTGGCCGAACGAGACCCCCATCTGCAAGGAGACGGGGTGGCCCATGAACCCAAAGAGGCCCTCGTCTCCGGCCCGGATGGACTGAATGACCTGCGCCTCATCATCGCAAGCGCACCGAGCCATCTGGCGTCGGGCGGGTGGCTGCTGGTGGAACACGGCATGGACCAAGGCGGCGCCGTGCGGACGCTGTTCCATGACGCCGGGTTCGTCGGCGTGGAAACCCGCCGGGACCTGGCGGGCAGGGACAGGGTCACACTGGGCTGTTATCCTTAGATCGCGCGGGAAAGCGGCGCCGCTCTCCCGGGCTTGGAGAACAGGGGCCGCTGCGGACAAAGGGTTCCGAATTGAACGACGAAGAGCTCCTTCAATACAGCCGCCAGATCATGCTGCCCCAGATCGATCTGGCGGGCCAGCGGCGGCTGCTCGACTCGCGCGCCCTCATCGTGGGCTTGGGCGGACTGGGCGCGCCCGCGGCCATGTACCTGGCCGCGGCGGGGGTGGGCGAACTGATGCTGGTGGACTACGACGAGGTGGACCTGAGCAATCTCCAGCGCCAGATCATCCACCGCCACGACACCATCGGCCAACCCAAGGTGGTCTCGGCCGAACGGACACTGGCCGGCATCAATCCCCACTGCCGCGTCATCCCCATCCCGGAAAAACTGGAGGGCGCCGCCCTGGAAGAACAGGTGGCGAAGGCCGACGTGGTGCTCGACTGCAGCGACAACTTCGCCACCCGGTTCGCCATCAACCGCGCCTGTGTCGAACAGGCCACGCCCCTGGTTTCCGGCTCGGCCATCCGCTGGGAGGGACAGGTGGCGGTGTTCAACGACCGGGCGGGCGCGCCCTGCTACCACTGCCTCTACGGCGACAGCGGCGAGCTGGACGCCTCCTGCGCCGCCAACGGCATCCTGGCGCCGGTGGTGGGCATCATCGGCGCCATCCAGGCCACCGAGGCGATCAAGCT